>CAYRFI010000008.1:9832-70982 GCA_964423595.1 uncultured Thermoanaerobaculia bacterium
TGCTCGGCCTCCCATTGAATGGACTCGGCGAGCTCGGCGTCCGTCATAGACGGGAGTTGGATCTTCTTGATGATTACGGAATGGCCCGACAATGAGCCACCGAAGTTCGCATTCTTGATATTGTTTTCGGCAATCAAACGGGACAATGCCTCGACAACAAGTGACGAGTCCATTATCGCGCCGTCAACAATCGCTTCCGGCGAGAGATCTGCAATTGCCGCATGTAGAAGTTGAAATTCACCGCTCTTGAGTGGCTTCAACTCTACGATCTTGATCGCAGACGATCCGACATCGCAACCGACGACTTGTTTTTTTGGCTTTCCAAACACGGCTTACACCTTGATCTCAGAAGTTTTTCTGGACAGGATCATAAACCCCTCTACTTTGAAGGCTACCAAAGGCCTCCTCTAAGGTCAAGAACAGAGATCACAACAACAAAGGCTTTGAGTGACGGGCAACATACTCGGTCGGCAGTCGCACGAAATTTAGCGCGCGAGTCGGCGGCACCGTTTGGTGAATTCTTGGCACAACGCCAGGTCCCTATTTCGGGCAACAATTCACCATCCAGCAACCAGAATATCGACCGTGACATCTCGCCTTTCGACAACGAAATTCCCCCCTTCAATTCACGCCTGAGTCGCCGCCTCGACGGCTTCGAAGACAAAAATACGGGACTGAGAGCGACGCTCGTACTTGCAAAACAGAGCCACATGTGTTAAAAAATTCAGCCCCCACGCGGGGACCTCGAGGAGGATTTCGACGATGGCGCAGCGATGTGAAATCTGCGGCAAGGGCCCGATGACCGGAAGCAATATCTCTCACGCCCACAACGTGACCAAACGGCGGTGGCAGCCCAACCTCCAACGTGTGCGCGCGCTGGTGGACGGCAGGCCGAAATACATCAGAGTGTGCACCCGCTGCATCCGTTCGGGCAAGGTCACCAAAGCCCCGCGCATCTGATTTCCTAGCCGCGGTCACGGGCTCGCTCCCGCTTGACCGCGCCGTTCAACCCGCAACATCCCCTTCAGATCCTGGAGGCGGCTCAGAATGCGGGTGAGCTGGGCCTTGTCGTGGACCACGATGGTCATCGCCGCGAAGCCGGTATCGTTGGGCTCGGTACGAAGGCGGCAGCTGAGGATGTCGCTACCTTCCGTCGAGATTGCCTGCGAGATTGAAGCCAGCATCCCAGAGCTGTCGTTGAAGGACATATCGACGTCAACCTGCGATGTCGGAGCCTTGGTGGCCGCGGAGGTCGGCGCCCATTGGACCTCGATTTCACGCTCCGGGTGATAGAGGAGATTTCTGACGTTGGGGCACGAGCGCGAATGGACCGCGACCCCCTTCCCCCGAGTCACAAAACCGACAATCTCCTCACCCGGCAGCGGCTTACAACATTTCGCCAAATAGACGAGAAAGTCCGAGTCTCCGCTGACCTCGAGGGCGTGATCGTACTTTGACGCTGGGGCCGCCTTTTTCTTGCGAGTCAGCGCTTCCTCTGCCGCCGATGCATCGCCATCCTTGCGAAATGCGGTCGTGAGAGTGGTCACGGGAATCTTGCCGAACCCGATAGCTGCAATCAGATCGTCCTCATCGGAGTACCCGCTGGCCTTGATCACCTCGGCCAGCTCGTCGCTTCCACTCACCGAGCGCAGCGACGTTCCGAGCTTACGCATCTCCCGGTCAACCAGCTTCCGACCGACCTCGACGGCCCGCGCCTTCTCCTCTCGCTTGAGCCAGGCCCGTATTTTCGATCTGGCACGATTGGTTCCGACAACACTCAACCAGTCGTGGTGGGGCCGCTGTCTGTTCGAGGTGGTGATCTCGACGATGTCGCCGTTGACGATTTCAGTCTTCAGCGGTACCCAGCGGCCGTTGATCCGGCCGCCGACGCAAGTGTGGCCGACCTGGGAGTGGACCCGGTATGCGAAGTCGAGAACCGTTGCCCCGCGCGGAAAAGAAAAGACATCACCGCGTGGCGTGAAGCAATAGACATCGTCGGGGTAGAGGTCGACCTTGAGAGAATCGATGAACTCTCGAGGTGACGACCCTTCTGAGTTGTCGAGCAACGCCCGCAGCCATGCCACCCGCGAATCCTCGGCAGGTGCGTGCGAGCCCTTCTCCTTGTAGCTCCAGTGTGCGGCGATGCCGTACTCGGCGATTTTGTGCATCTCGTTGGTGCGGATCTGGATTTCGAAGGGATGTCCTTCGGGGCCAATCACCGTGGTATGCAGAGACTGGTAGGCGTTGGGTTTCGGAATGGCGATATGGTCCTTGAGGCGGCCCGGCACCGGCGGCCATTGTTGGTGGATGAGGCCAAGCGTTGCGTAACAATCGGCGACCGTAGACACGATGATCCTGAACGCCAGAAAGTCGAAGACATTCGCGACATCCACTCCCTGCCTTTTGAGCTTTTCGAAGATCGAATACAGATGCTTGATCCGGCCGTGAATACTGCCCTCGATCCCGTTCTCCTCGAGAAGCCCGCCCAGTACGCCCTGAATCTCGGCAAACCAGCGATCGGCCGCCTCCTTGCGGTCCTCGACCTCATGATCGAGCTTCTCCGCCTCTTTCGGGTGGAGGTACCGGAAGCAGAGATCCTCCATCTCCACCTTGATGCTGCCGATACCGAGGCGGTTGGCGATCGGCGCGAAGATGTCGAGGGTCTCACGGGCGATGGCGATTTGACGATCGCGACGAAGGAAACCCAATGTCCGCATGTTGTGCAATCGGTCCGCGAGCTTGATGAGGATCACGCGCAGATCGTCCACCGATGCGAGGAGCAGGCGGCGGAAGTTTTCAGCTTCGGTGGCTTCGCGGCTCGAATAGCTGGATTCAAAGTCGGCCATCTTGGTCAGCGCGGTCACCAGTCTTCCGATCTCGGGACCGAACTCGGCCTCGATCTCTTCGGCCGTCGTCGTCGTATCTTCGAGCAAATCGTGGAGCATCCCGGCGGCCACCGTCTCCTCGTCCAGCTCCATGTCTGCGAGGATCAACGAAACCGTCAAGGGATGCGTCAGGTAGGGTTCGCCCGAACGCCGAATCTGGCCCTGGTGGCGATTGGCGGCGAAGACATAGGCGTGCCGCAGGAGGTCTTCGTCCAGGTCGGGACGATACAGTTCCATGCGGTTGAGGATGTCCTCGATGCGGACCTTCGCCTCAACCTGCGCAATAGCGACTCCACCAGCCATCCATCCATTTTATCCCTCGGGTCAAGGAATGGCCTGAATCACGGCTCTCAAGCTCTCTTAATGTGATGGGTGTTACACATGCGCAAGGCTGTGGCCAAAGGCAGCAAATTTCGGATTGCGGATTTCGGATTGCGGATTTCCACCCACCCGCCCAAAGTGACGCGGCCCGGTGTGGGCCGGAATCACATCCGAATTTCGAAATTCGAAATCCGAAATCTCCTCAGCGGCGTCCTTTGAGGCGTCTGCGCTCACGGCGCCAGACCAGCACCTTATTCATCGCCAGCGCCACAGGTGACGCGACAAAGACGGACGAGTAGGTACCGACAATGATGCCCACCAAGAGTACGAAGGCGAATGTGTTGATGACGTCGCCACCGAAGATGTAGAGGCTCAGAACCACGACCAGCGTCGTACCCGAGGTGATCAGGGTCCGCGACAGGGTCTGGTTGATCGACAGATCCATCACCGGCTCGAGGTCCTCGCCCCGGCGCAAGCGCAGGTTCTCGCGCACCCGGTCGAAAACCACCACCGTGTCGTTGACCGAGTAGCCGACCAGGGTCAGGAGAGCCGCGACCGTCGGAAGGTTGATCTCACGATGGGTCACGGAAATCGCGGTCAGGGTGATCAGCACGTCGTGGAACAGGGCCACCACCGCACCCACTGCGTAGGGCAACTGGAATCGAATCCAGATGTAGATCAGCATTCCGACCAGAGAGAATCCGATCGCCAGCATGGCCTTCTTCTGCAGGTCCGCACCCACCGAGGGTCCCACGCTCTCCGCGCCGAGCACCGAAAACGCACCGACCACCGCGGTGTTCTCAAGATAGGCGCGGGTACTCTCGCTCAGGTCCTCGATGTTGGCGAGCTCGGCGGTCGAGTCGAAAATGCCGGTTTTCTTTCGGTGCTCGAGCACTGCGTCGGCCATCGGTCGGTAATAGGTCTCGCGCGCCTCCGCGTCGCCGCCCATGCCGTCGGGGTCCGCAGCAACCAAAAGGTCGAGGAGCTCCTTTGATCCCTGGGTATTGAGATCGAACCGGTCAGCTATCTCCGAGTTGAAGTCCTGATGCAGGAGCTCGAGGATCGGGCGCGTGAAGTCGCCCTCCTTGCCCGCGGGGTTTTCCACCCGAATCAGAATCTCGTGCTTCTCGGCCTCGTCGAAACGCTGGATAAGGGGCGTGCCAGAGGTCAGGTGCGAGATCGCCTCGCGCAGCTCGCCGAGGTCGGGCTCCTCGCGGAACTTAATCGTGACCTGGGTACCGCCGACGAAATCGATGCCGAGATTGAGCCCCGGTCCAAGCAGCTCGTAGGCCAGACCCGCCGCAATGACCAGGGCCGACAGTGTCAGGGCGATCTTCCGGTAGGAGAGAAAAGGTATGTTGGTTTCGCCGATGATACGCATAGATCAATCCAATCAGATGCTGAGGCTTTCGACGCGTTCGCGACCGACCATCACGATCATGTAGAGCGTCCGGGACACGAAGACGGCCGTAAAAACGCTGGCCAAAATGCCGATCGACAGGGTCACCGCGAAGCCCTTGACCGGGCCTGTGCCGAAGTTGAAGAGGAAGAGGGCGGCGATGAGGGTCGTCAGGTTGGCGTCGAGAATGGTACCGAAGGCCCGGGCGAAGCCGGTGTCGATCGCCGCTCGGACGGTTTTGCCCACGGCGAGCTCCTCGCGGATGCGTTCGAAGATGAGCACGTTGGCATCCACCGCCATGCCGATCGTGAGGATCACGCCGGCGATACCGGGTAACGTCAGGGTGGCACCGAAGTACGCCATGGCGCCGAGCAGGATGATGATGTTGAGGATCAGGGCGACGTTGGCGTTGAGCCCCGACAGCCGGTAGTAGACGAGCATGAAGATCATGACGGCCAGCAAACCGGCGACGGCCGCGCGCACCCCGCGCACCACTGAGTCGCGACCGAGCGACGGTCCGACCGTCCGCTCTTCGAGGTAAACGATGGTGGCGGGCAGGGCGCCGGCGCGCAACTTCAAGGCCAGGTCCTCGGCATCCTCGATCGTGAAGCTGCCGGTGATGCGGCCATCGCCGGGAATTCTCGATTCGATCGAAGGCGCCGATATCACCTTGTGGTCGAGCACGATCGCCATCCGGGTGCCGATGTGGGACCCGGTGTACTGCGCGAATTTGTCGGCCGCATGCGGCTGGGTCGAGAAGTTGACCACCGGTTGGCCGTACTGATCCTGGCTCCGCCTCGCCGATCGCAGCTCCTGGCCGGAGATGATCGCCGCCTTCTTGAGCAGGTAGTAATCGACGCCAATCACCTGGCCATCGAGTCCCTCACGGTCTCCCGGCAGAATCTCGGAGTCGGACGGCAGGACGCCGCCGACCCCGGCGAGCAGGCTCTGCCGATCCGGTGCCGGACCCGCGACCACCTCCTGGAACTCCAGGAACGCGGTCGACGAGATCAGGTCCTTGACCCGCGCCGGGTCATCCACCCCGGGCAGTTGGACGAGGATGCGGTCGCTCTCCAGGCCCTGACGCTGAATCACCGGCTCGGCAACGCCGAACTGGTCGACGCGGTTCCAGATCGTCTCCAACGACGACCGGACGGCCATATCACGCACCGTACGGTCCATATTCGGAGGCAGCCGGAAGGTCCAGACGCCGACACCGGGACTCACGTTGTAGCCCGGTACCCACTTGTCAGCAAGCTCACGCAGGGCCGCAGCGTCGGCATCGGCGGGCACTTTGACCGTGAAGCTCAGGTCATCGACGTTGCTCTCGCCCTGAGTGAGCTGCAGGCCTTCCTCCCGCGCCCGGCTCACCAGGCGTTGAGCAGAATCGTCGAGCTCGGCCTTGATGGCGTCGTCGGTCCGCACCTGCAACACCAGATGGATACCACCGGAAAGATCGAGTCCGTAGTGGATCTTCTCTCCGGGCGGGTACAGCGACCACACGCTGACGGCCACCACTGCCAGAATCAGTATTATTCGCCAGAGAATCTTCGAGTCCACACTCGCCTCCGCTTCAGGAAGAGCCGTCGTCCGCGCCGACGGGACCACCGATGGCGCTCTTGGCTATCCGAATCTTGGTGTTTTCGGCGATCTTGAGCAGCAGCGCCTCATCCTCGACTGCCGCCACCGTGCCATAGATGCCACCGGAAGTCACCACCCTATCCCCCTTCTTGAGGGCCGCGATCATGGCTTCCTTCTTCTTCTGCTGTTTCTTTGCGGGCATGATGACGAGGAAATAGAAGACCCCAAAGATCAGGGCGAACATCATGACCATTGACAGGGGGCCACCCCCAGTTCCACCTTGCATGCATCACCTCTCGTTTTCAGTGGGCGCTGTCTTTCCCCGCGTGGAACTCCGATCTTTCTCCACCCGGGCGCGAAACCGCGTGTAGCGGCCTGTCATGATAGCCTCCCGAGCCTCACGCATCAAGCTCAAGTAGAACCACAGATTGTGCATCGTCAGTAACACCACCGACGTCACCTCGTTGGATACGAAGAGATGGCGTAACGCAGCGCGGGAATAAACCGCACAGGTCGGGCAGGAACAGCCCTCATCGAGGGGGTTGGGGTCGTCCGCGAAACGTGCGTTCTTGATCACCAGATCTCCGGCCGAGGTGAAGACCTTCCCGGTCCGCGCCGACCGCGTCGGCAACACGCAATCGAAGAGATCAACCCCGCAACCAATCGCGTGCAGGATATCCTCCGGATAGCCCACGCCCATCAGATACCGCGGCCGATGGCCGGGGAGCATCGGAGCCGCCATCGCCACCGCCTCATAGAGG
This sequence comes from uncultured Thermoanaerobaculia bacterium, assembly GCA_964423595.1. Lineage (GTDB taxonomy): Bacteria > Acidobacteriota > Thermoanaerobaculia > Thermoanaerobaculales > Sulfomarinibacteraceae > Sulfomarinibacter. The sequence goes on from CAYRFI010000008.1 coordinate 16,780, forward strand.
GCATCTGTGGGTTCACCCACCGCCAGGCCACCGATGGCATAGCCGTCGAAGTCCACCGCCGCCAGAGCTTCGCTCGAGCTCCGGCGCAGCGCGGGATCGAGCGATCCCTGTTGAATAGCGAAGACCCCGCCGTCCCAATCTCCCTCGGCGCGCCGGATCTCCTCCGCCCGGGCGAACCCACGAAGCGCCCACTCGACGCTGGTCGCCGTCGAGCGTTTCGCCCTCGCGCTGTCTACCGGGTACGGAAGACACTCGTCCAACACCATTGCCACGTCGACCCCGAGCGTGGCCTGGGTTTCAATGACATTCTCGGGGCTCAAGCGATGCTGGTCGCCGTCGATGTGGGAACTGAAGGTGACCCCGTCGGCGTCCATCGTACGGCGGCCGGCGAGCGAAAACACCTGAAATCCGCCGGAGTCGGTGAGAATCGGGCCGGTCCATCCCATGAAGCGATGCAACCCACCAAGGCGGGCGATGCGTTCGCCCCCCGGCCGCAACAGCAGGTGGTAGGTGTTGCCGAGGATCATCTCGGGAGCGAGCCGCTCGAGCTCCCATGCCGCCATGCCCTTGACCGTGCCTGCCGTGCCGACGGGCATGAAGGCCGGCGTTCGCACCACCCCGTGGGGCGTGCTCAGCTCGGCGGCTCGAGCGGAGCTCTCAGGATCTTCACCAGTGATCTCAAAGGACAACATCAGAATGGGGGTCCGGACCGAATTCCGGGATCAGCCGCCGCCGGCAGAGGCGTCGAGCGTCTCCAACTTCACATCGGCGCCCAGTTCGAGGTTGAAGCGGGAATCGTCGATCTCCGGGTTGATAACCATGTTCATGAACTCATAGCGGGTGCTGTCCCCGTCGGCCTCGTTGTACTCGATCACCACCGGCAAAAAGAGCTCCCGATCGACCTCGATCTCAACCGATCGCAGCTTCTTGGACAGGATGTTCCCGACCGGCCGCAGTGTCAGGCGATAGTGGGCCCGGCCACCCGGATCGGCAAGCGTAACGCTGAAGTTCAACGTCAGATCGTCCAGCGGCTGAGTCCCCGCCAGGACCCTGACGAATCGGCGCTGCTTGCTGGACACTTTGATCCGTTCGGCCCGGGCCTGCTCCGGGTGATACGTAGTGACCGTGTCCTCGGTGAAGAGAACCACCATGGAGTCTGGTTGCCGGTAGTCCCACCGCACCAGATCCGGAGCCCGGAAAAGGAACACGCCAGTCGATTCCACGGCCTCGAGAAGCAGAGCACTGTGCTTGATCTGCACGAATTCCGCCTCGAGGGTGCGCAGCTCACGCTGCCGCTCGACGACCCTTTCGATCAGCGCATCGAGTTTGGCGCTTCCCTCGAGATCATCGATCGAGACCGTCTTCGGGGCCGGGTCCGCGGCCGATAGCGACACCAGAGGGAGCACGATCACTGTCAACATAAGTCGTCGCAAAACTTTCACGGGGCGTACTTTAGCACAAGAAGCCATTAGCTTTTAGCTAATAGTCATTCTGTGACGCGAACGGTGACGAGCTCGAGCGGCACGGCCTCGAAAATCGGCCACTCTCGATCGGGTGCCTCGCGGTAGAGCGGCGCCAGGCGGAGAATTTCATCCACATCATCCTCGGTGACGTTTTTGCCGCTGTCCGCGACGAGCACTGTCTCGACGCTTGCGACCTGAGCCGCCTCGAGCAAGCCTCCGGTGCCAGCCGAGTTGACAAATCGTCGCCTGCCAACAGCGTCGGCACCAACCACGACAATGACCGACGGCCGCTCCAGTGCTTCCGATGTGGCCGAATCAGGTCGCGAAACCACGGGCCCGGAGGCGCGCAACCGGTCCGCCTGGTCGGCGCCGCGGCCCGACGCAGTGCCGTCGAGCACCACCACCAATCCATTCCAGCCACGCCGCCATGCCCCCTCCACCACAGCAGCCACCGCCGACGACCGGGAGATCGTCACAACTGTCTGAGAGCTCTCCAAGAGGGGCCAGGCGGCGGCCGCGAAACGATCGGGAAGCTCCTCGAGCACGGCCGCTCGGCGTTCCAGCCGGGACACGCAGGAGGCAGGGCTTTCGACCGCCGCCATCCACGCCGCCATCGCACGCAGATTGGCCATTGCCGGCTGGCCCTCGGCGAGCATCTTCAATCCTCGATGGAGGCTTTGGAGACGCCACCTGGCCTCGGTATCGAGGAGACCGCGAATCAGAGTCCTCTCGATCTCGGCCGCACCGTGCTCACGGTCCGCTGCGGCTCGCTGGAAGAGTTCGAGGATCTCGTCGCGATGCATGGGGGCATTGTAAACGGCATCTTTAGTCAGAAGCGCCCCTCACAGGATCGAGACAGGTGCCACTCGTCGCATTGTTTGCCCTAGAGGCGTCACTTGCGTGCAGAGCGGTGACTCCAAACAATGCGACGGGTGGCACCGGTGTCGTCGATGCGGTACGCGCGCCTCGTTGCGGCGTGGGTGGCACCGGTGTCGCCGACGCGGCAAAACGCCTCTCATGGGCGGCGTGGTACCGTGCACGTTAACAAACCAGCTTCCGAGGGAGACACCATGAGCGACGAAACTCCAAAGGGCCCGACCGCACCCAAATTGACCCTGACCTCCGAGATCGGCCTCGGTCACTATTCGAACTTCGTCAGCATCGCCCACAACTTCTCCGAGGTGCTACTCGACTTCGGCCGTACATTGCCTGGCCGTCAGGACATCCCCGTCGTGGCGCGCATCATCATGAACCCATTCCAGGCCAAGCAGCTCTTGCGTGCGCTGAGCCACAACGTGCAGATGTATGAGAGCAGTTTTGGTCCCATCCCAGATCCGCCCAAAGGGGCGGCGGACACTCCGCCGACTGGGACGAATTAGAAGTCGGTGGGATCGAGGGGTGAGGGGCCGCCCGCCCCCAGTGCAGACGGCTACGCGGATTCAACCACCCACCCACCCTCGGCTATCCGGCACCTACTTTTGACGACGCCGACACGTAGATCGGTCGTTCCGCCGTATAGCCCTCAAAAAAGGCGCACCCGAAGGTGCGCCCTGTTGATGGTCAAGCTCTCGCGCTATTCATTCTTCGAGCTTCAGAATCACGAAGCGATAGGTATCGGCCCGGGGGATGAAGACATACAACCGCAGATAACCGCCGGCATCAACATCCTCGATGACGGCTCTGAGATCCGAGGGACTGGTCACCGGCTCGCCGTTGGCTTCGGTGATGACGAGCCCAGGCGTCATGCCCTCCTCGCCGGCCGGCGACAGAGGCCGCACGCGGGTCACGACGACGCCCTCGATGTCCTCCTCGATGCGGAAGCTCTGCCGCACCGACGGGTCGAGTGCGGTCACCACGACCCCGACACGTTCGAAGACATCACCCTCGTCACCGGGGCCCTCGGCCGGCTCGGCGCTCGCGGCCGCGTCGTCGCGCTCCTCGAGGACGACGGTGAGGGTTTTCGGCTTGCCATTCCGCATCACCACGAGCTTGACTTCAGTGTCCGGAGGCATCGCCGAGATGGTGTCGATCAGCTCACGAGTGTTCGCAATCGGTTCGCCATCCACCGAAACAATCACGTCGCCGTGGAGCAGGCCGGCCTTGTCAGCGGCGTGTCCTGAAACCACTGACTCCACTAGAGCTCCGTCGCTGCTGTCGAGACCGAAGGCTTCCGCCTCGCCCGGGCTCAGGTTGTTGATGGAAACGCCAAGGTAACCACGCACCACCCGTCCGTGCTCCCGCAGCTGCGGCAGGATCCGGCGGACAACATCGATCGGGATAGCGAAACCAATATTCTGCCCGGCCGCGTTGATGGCCGTGTTGATGCCAATCACGTTGCCGTGCAGATCAACCAACGGCCCGCCAGAATTACCGAAGTTGATCGCCGCGTCCGTCTGAATGAAGTTTTCGAAGGAGTTCGATTCGGCCGACAGCCCGAGCGCCCGGCCTTTGGCCGACACCACTCCCACGGTCACACTGTGCTCCATCTCGAGCGGATTACCGGTGGCCATCACCCACTGACCAACGCGAACCGCGGCCGAGTCGCCGAGGGGGAGAGGGTCGAAATCGCGATCGGGCTTGACCACCCGCAGCAGCGCGATGTCCGTCGCCGGGTCCTTACCCACGACCTCAGCACGGTATTCCGTGTCGTCCACCAGGCGCACCCGGATCTTGTCGGCATCCTCGATGACGTGATGGTTGGTGATGATCTCACCGGTGGCAGTGATGAAGAAACCCGAGCCCGAGGATCTGCGGACCTGCGGCTCCCGTTCGCGGCCCTCCTCGCGAGGACCGAAGAAGAAGTGGAAGGGATCATTGGGCATCCCGCGGCGATCCTCCGACGGCTCCCGGACCTCATCCGAATACACCGAGACCACCGACGGCACGACGCGGTCGGCGAGGTCTGCAAAGTCGGGCAGGGCCATCCCTTCGGATACCGCCGCCGGCACCGGCTCCGGCCGATCGGCATCGACCCGCTTCGTCATATTGAGTCCACCGGACAGAACCATCCCAAAGAGAATCGCGGCGACGATCACCGCCGCGATTGAAAAGACTTTCTGGACGTCATTCTTCATCGAAACCTCCACATACCGACGCGTCTCGGCACACCGGCATCTCTTAGATCATGCAACAGCAAAAGGCTTGCCAAGTTTCCAGCTGACGTCATTTTCTCAGGAAAAGCCAGATATCGGCACAAATTTCACAGGATTTTGCATCGGTTGGGCCATCTCTGGCCGAAGCATGGCGTTGCCAAGGGTTTGTTCTCTGCCATTTTGACGCGGAAAAAGGTCATACGGCCTGACGGCTGTTCGGCTATGCGGCCACCCGCCCATTTCACCACCAAGACACCAACAGCACCAAGTAATCACGAAGTTTTTCATGACCTTGGCCCTGGAATAGACAGGAGAAACTCCGGTGCCAGCTCTATATTCACCCCCTTCCCTCAGAAAGGCGCGGTGGGCGAAGCCCAGCGTGGCTTTCTGAGGGAGGGTGGGCGGGGGGAAGGAGCGGGATGTCAAGTTGAGAACCACCTATTGGAACGGGCCCGCCCGCGCGGCGGAGCCGCGCAGCGGACGAGGGACGACGGATTGACGAGAGCTTGCTCTCGGAGAGCCGGAGGACTGAAGACGCGTGGCCGCGATCGAAGATGGCGGCGGGCGGGCCGTCCGTCCGGGCACGGAAACGGAGACGGGCACGGAGACGGGTCAGTCCGCGATACGGATCTGGTTCTTGCCGTTTTCTTTGCCGCGGTACATGGCGAGGTCGGCGGCACGGAGGAGGAGGTTCTTCTTGAGATCGGTCGTGCCCTGGCGGGGGAGGTGGTGGGGATAGACGGCGACGCCGATGGAGGCGGTGAGCGGACGGCGCCAGTAGACCGGGCCCTCGGACCAGGAAAAGGAGCCTTGAAGAAACTCGGTATCGGCCAGCTCGGTCTGGATCCTCGTTGCCACCTCGCACGCCATCTCCAGGTCATGGTCCGGCAAGATCACGACAAACTCGTCGCCGCCGTACCGCGCGAGCGTCGCCTTCTCGTCGATCACGGCGCGGTTCAGGAGCCATCCGAACTCCTTCAGCACCTGCGATCCAGCAAGGTGACCGTGAGTGTCGTTCACCGTCTTGAAATTGTCGATGTCGAGAAAGAGCAGGGCGATGGTTGAACGGGTCACGTCCGCGCGAATGAGATCCTCACTCAGCCGGTGATGGAAAAACCGATCGTTGTACAGCCCTGTGAGGTCGTCGCGACGTGCCATCTCGGTCGCACGTTGCGCGTCGAGGAGGTTCTCGATCGAAATCGAAGTGTAGCGCGCGAAGATCTCGAGCATCTGCATATTGCGTTCGGTGTACGGTTTGCCGTCAGAACGGTTGAGCAGCTCGAGAACACCACACACGGTACGCTCGATTCGAACCGGCACTGCGACCAAGCCGGTGGTTCGAAACTCATGTTCTTCGTCGATCTTGGAGTAGAAATTGGGATCCTTTTGCGCGTCCGACATGAGGTAGGGCTCTCCCGAGCGATACACATTTCCGACCACACCACGATCGGCGCGCAGGCTTTTCCCGAGAAGGGCCGAACCCGAAGGGCCAAAGGCGGCCACAAAGTAGAGCAGGATTTCGGAAGGTGTTTCACCCCGTTCGATTGGCCGATCCATGAGAATCGATCCTGCCTCCGACGGCACGAAGTCGTTGGCTTTCCTCAGGATTTCGCCGAGAAACGAAGGCAGCTGCAGCTGTGACATCGCAAACGCTGAGTACCGTTTGCGGTCGAGGAAAGGCTCGAGATCGCCCAGTGGAAGGCTGTGGACCTCTAGTGCGCCCATTGGATCATCGTATCATGCGTGATGCACGTACAGATTTCCTGGTGATCACGCGCGACGCATCAGCCCCCGCAGGCGCTCTTCGAGGTCGAGAACGGTTTCGGTATGGTCGGCTCGGCCAGGGGCAAAACGGATGGCCTCGAGCTCGCGCCGCAGCTGCTGCATCTCGTCCTCGAGGTCGCGGCCTTCGGCACGAGCCCGAGCATCCATCCACCACCGCTCGAGAGCCACCTGGAGCTCACGGGCACGCTCCGCCGGGCTCTCTCCGGCACGGCGCACGGGAAGCGCTCCCTTGCGCCTCCGTGCCATCACCAATGGCGCTACGCCGCCGAGAGCGAGACCGAGGACAAGGGCACCGACGACCCACGCCCACAGGGGCACTGCCGGTTCGCCATCCACAGTCGATGGAACCGTCTCTTCCGACTCATTCTGGTCGGCGATCCGCTCCTCCTCGACCATCACCGGCGTCGGGGTCACGGACGCCGGTTTCACCACCAGGCGCAGTGGGCCCAGGGTCTGTTTCCGGTAGTGGCCAGCCACCGGATCGAAAACCGCCAGCATCACGGGTGCGAGCTCGATTTCGCCCGAGCTCACGGGTACCAGGGTCGTTCGCCAGGCACGGCTGCCGTGGATCCCGCTTTCATCGACCGTTACGTTGCTCTCTTCCTCGGGTGGATAGCTCTCGCAGCTCGCGCACGACGGCCATATGGCCGGCGCCTCCACCAGGGGTAGATTGCCGTTTCCACGCAGCTCGATGGTCAACACCGCCGACTCTCCGAAATCTATGCTCTCCGGCTCGATTGACGCCCGGTAGCTAAGATCACCGACTGCACCTGAGAAACCCTCCGGTGGGCGGGGACGCGGTGACACTTCGACGGTTCTCGCCTCTGTGGCGCGCTCCACCACCTGTTGCGGCGAAAAAAGGCTGCCGGTTCGAAATCCGATTCTCGCCTCGACCAACGGCACCTTGAGCTGCCCGGTCTTGAGGGGAACGAGCACGTGGCTCGCAACCACGAATCGGTTATAGCGAACGCCCTCGACCTCCACGACTTCGCCGGTGACTCGCTCGGGTGGCTCAATCCTCTGTGCCCACCACCCGGGGTAGGATGGCGGCGTCGTCCACTCGAAGCCGTCGACGCCGCCGGCGGTTGTATCGAGGACAATCGCAACTCCAACCGGTTGACCGAGCACCACGTGGGACTCGTCCACCAGTTGTCTGAGGACGACCAGAGCCGAGCGGGTGGGCTGGCGACGCTGGGCGAAGTCTTCAAAAGGATCGAGAAGAAACGGCGAACGCCTCCCCCGCTGTTCGTGGGGAAGGATGCTGCCGGGAACGATTTCGGCCGTCACGATCTCGGAGCTGAGCTGGGTCCCGCCGAGCCTCACAGTCACAGGTCCGATCGCTGCCGCACCGACCTCGAGACCCTGCACGATATAACTGAAACTGACGGCCCGGGTGGCTGCCCCGTTGATCCATGAAAACTCGGTCTTGGTCGACGGGCCGGAGACGACCTCGAGGTTGTCGAGCGTGCCGAGGTCGACCTCCGGTGTTCCCTCCGGTTCGAGGATCCGTACCACGAGTACGGTCGAGTCCTCGATCCCGATTTTTCGGGGGTCAAGATGGACCTCGAGACTCGGTTCAGCGGCGCCGACAATCGCGACGCCGGCAACCAAAAGGGCTGCCGCGGCAGGAACGCTACTCCTCACCAGTCTTTCTCCACCTTGCCCGCTATCGGGGTCGGCGAGCGAAGGGCATCCCGCGCATCCGCCTCGGCCCGCTCGAGGGCCGCGAAAAGCGACTGGTTGGGGTCGGGCGTCGGTGTCGGGGCCGCGCCCTGACCCTGTGACGGGGTCGGTGTCGGCTTTGGCTCACCGTCCCCCTCTTGTTTTTCTTGCTCCTGTTGCTGGTCCTGCTGCTGGTCCTGCTGCTGGTCCTGCTGCTGTTGCTGCTGGTCACGCATTCTGAGTGCGAGCTCATAGTTGTGTTTGGCCGCGAGATCGTCGGGATCGGCGAGCATCGCCCGTCGCAACCACTCGAGGGCAGCATCCGGCTGCGATTGCACGAGTGCAGCGGTGCCCGAATTGTAAGCCGCGCCGGGGACCCCTCCGCGGTCCGCCGTTGCCAGTAGCGGAGTTGCCGTTTCGAGCCTGCCACCGGCCGCGAGGGCCGTACCGAGGTCATACAGCCTCTCTGGTCCGTCCGGGTCGAGCTCGGCAGCCCCGGCGAAAGAAACTGTTGCCTCCTCGAGCTTCTGTTGACGCCACTCGCTGACACCCCGCCTGGCGAGCCGGCGGCTCCCACCCGGGATCAGGCGCTGCCACCACGAGGCCGAAGGCAACGCGCCCTCCGCCGATGGTTGATCAGCGGTCACTGGAGGCGCATCGACCCGCGGCGCAGATGTCGCGGGAGACACGCCCTGAGCAATGGCGAAAGACGGCACGGTGATCACCACGATTGCGGCTGCAGTGGCCAGTCGCCGCCACGGGGACATCGCAAATCCGAGGATGAGAAGGATGGCCGCCGCGGCGAGGAAAATCGGAAACCGTTCGACGCGCCGGATATTGCGGGTTTCTTCGACCTCGCGCGTGCGAAGCCTCGCTACCGCGTCTGCGACTTCGCGCACGACCTCCGGGTCACCGAGAGACACAACCTCACCGTCAACCTTGGCGGCGATCTCGGCCAGCACCTCCGGGTGGGTGCGGGTCACCACGGGCTGGCCGTTCTGGTCGCGCTTGTAGTGCACTCCGCCGCGTTCATCGTGCTCGGGGATCGGTCCGCCCCGCTCCGTTCCCGCCACGATTCCGAGCAGCCCGACGGCGGCCTTCGACAGGGCATCGGTGGCCACGTTCACGTCCCCCTGCAGGTTTTCTCCGTCGGTGAAGAGAAGCAGAACACGCCCCTCTCCTTCGGGAGGCAGAAGCTTCAGGGCACCGTCCACCGCTCGCTGCAAATTGGAGCCCGGCAGGCCCACCATGCCGGGCCCCACGCCGTCCAGAAAGACCGCGACCGCCGCCAAATCGGTGGTCAGCGGCACCAGCGAGTACGCTTCACCTGCAAACACCACCACCGCCATCCTGTTGCCCCCGAGCTGGGGCAGGAGCCGAATCAAGGTCTCCACGCTGCGGGTCAGACGAGACGGCTGCAGGTCCTCGCAAAGCATGGAGTCGGAAACGTCAAGGGCGACGACCAGATCCCGCGTTCGAATCGTCTCCTCGGCCGGCATCTCGCCCCACTGCGGTCGTGCCACCGCCAACACCAGGAGAGCCGCTGCCCCGCTCCAGGCGATCAAACGCACCACCCCAGTGGCGGGAATTCCGCCCAACAGTCGGCGCCAGACCCCCGGCGATGCAAGTCTGCGTTGCTGTTGCAGTCGGCGACGATGACGGTAGAGGGCGAGCACCACAGTCAGTGCCGGTATCGCGAGGAGAGCCAGGCGAGCGGGTTCCGCAAAGCTCACCACGGCGTCCTCCCGGCAGCACCCTCGAGAATGACCCCTGCCGCCAACAGGACCAACGCAGCGAGCGCCCAGGGCTCGAAACGTTCACGGTAGCGGACGAGTCGAGTCGAGGTAAATACCGTCTTCTCCATGCTATCGATTTCCGAGAAGACATCCGCCAACGCTTCCGGATCGCGGGCACGGAACGAGGTGCCGCCGGTGCTGCGCGCGATCTCCGCCAGCAGCTCCGGGTTGATCTCCACCTCCACGTTTTGGATCTGCGAGAACTCTCGACCCGTTCTCGGGTCGCGCATCCGGACCGGGATCGGCACCTTTCCGCCGCGGCCGACGAGCACGGTGTGGACCGTGATTTTCTCGTCCCTCGCCAGTTCGGCAGCGGTTCGCGGGTCGAGCTGCCCGGCGTTGTTGGAGCCATCGGTGACCAATACCACGACCTTGGAGTCAGATGTTGACGCTCGCAGCCGGTTGACCGCCGTCCCGAGGCCGAGGCCGATGGCGGTACCGTCCGGCAGGGTGCGCAGCTCCACCTGTTCGAGAAGATGGCCGGCGACGTCGTGATCCAGGGTCAGCGGGCAGATTGTCACCGCCGCACCGGCAAATATCACCAGCCCGATACGATCGTGCGGCCGCCGCTCGAGAAAACGTGCGATCGTCTCCTTGGCGACGCCGAGACGGTCGCTGGGTTGGAAGTCGAGGGCCGCCATCGACCCGGAGACATCGAGAGCGATCACCATGTCGACGCCCTCCGCCTGCTCGAGCTGTCTCGACAGCACCTCCTGTGGCCGAGCCAACGACACCGCGAGCGGCGCAAAGGCCATCGCGGCCAGCACGCCTGCCGTCGCGGTCGAACTGAAACGGACGGAGCGGCGCGCTGGATCTCGCCCATCGAACGGGAACGGGTAGCGCTGCCATCGCCGGCGGAGGAGCCACACGATCACAGCGATGAGACCGACACCGCCCACGGCGAGCCACAGCGGTTCAGCCAGCCGGATCATCCAGCCGCCTCCAACTCCTCCGGATCCTGGTCACCAACGGCCACGTGGTCCTCGAGATTCTGCGCAACGTCGCGACTGGTTTCGATCGCCCCTCGCAGCTCGCCGTCATCAACCACAAAGCGGCCAAACCGCACCCTGTCCGCGACGTTCATCACCGCCTGGATGCCGCGCTGCACGTCGTCCGGCCATTTCTGCTTGCGCGCGAGGAGTCTGAGCTCGAACGAGGTCATCTCCCCCGCAGGTTCAGAACTCACCCGTTCCAGGTAGCGCCGTAATCCACCCGCCAGACGATCACAGATACTCGCGCCCGGCTCGCGGCCGATCCGCCCTTCGAGGCGATCGAGGAGAGCGATCAGCTCTGCAAACGGCGCCAACACCAAGGTGTCCACCGCGCCTGCCCGCGTTCGACGTCGTTTTCCCCACCAGAGAAGGGCGACGGCCGCCCCGAGGATCGGCATCGCCAGCGGCAGCGCCCATTCCCACGGGAATCCGCTCACCCCCAACGGGTCGCGCAGCGGCTCCGGCTGCACCTCTTCTTCGGCAGGCAGAACCGAGACGACATTGATGGTCGGCGCCTCCGAAGCTCCTATTTCCTCGACTTCGCCATCGACGGTGCGGACCTCGGCCTCGAGGGTGGGCAGGTTGAGCTCCCCTACCGCTATCGGCGCCAAAACGAGCTCCCAAACCGGCGGGCGGGCGCCCGCAATCTCGCGGGGACCGTCCACCACCACCCACGGGCCCTCTTTTTCGACTCCGACCCGCAACTCACCCCACATCAGGTCCTCGCCACCACGTGCGGCAACCCGTACCGGCACCCGGTCACCGACTCTGGGGGCTGTTGTCGACACCGTGACTTCGAGCGCAGCCGGAGAGGCGAACGAAATCGCCGCGGCCGACGAAATGGCCACCAGGAGCGCACAGACGGTGTGCTCAGTGCGCACGGCGCCGCTCCCGTCGCTCGAGCATCGCCCGTACCGTCGGCAGGTAGTCCTCGCCGGTGTGGAGCTCGATCAGATCGACGCCCGGCGGTGGCGACTGTCGTTGCACCACGCCCGGTCCGCGGACCACGCCCCGGTTCCCCACCTCAACGTCGACCACCGGCAGGCTCGTGCCATGAACCCCACTCTCCAACAGGTCGTCTCCGAGGCGCACGACCACGACCTCATGGCGTCCAGCAAGGGCTACGAGCTCGCGCCGCGGCAAAGGACAGGTCTGGTCGATGAGAATGATGACCACGCCTCGCCGGTGCAGCATATGGCCCGCAGCCCGCACGGCCTGGTCGAGGGCGGTGCCTCGGCCCCGGGGCTCCGCCGCCAGCACCTCACGCACCACCCGCAGCCCGTGCCTCCAGCCGAGACGCGGCGGGATCAACGTCCGCACGTCGTCGTCGAAAAGGATCGCACCGACCCGGTCGCGCCGGGCCGCAGCCAGGGCGAAGAGACCGGCCACCTCGGCGATGAGGTCGTGGACGGTCATCACCTTCGAGCCGAACAGGGTCGAGGCCGACAGGTCGACGAGGAGGAGGACATTGAGGTCGCGCTCTTCGCGGTATCTCTTGACGTGGAGCAAGCCCGTCCTTGCGGTCACATTCCAATCGATGGTCCGGACATCGTCGCCGGACCGGTACTCGCGCACCTCCTCGAACTCCAGCCCGAGCCCCCTGAAAGCGCTCTGGTACTGGCCCGTCAGCCCCGACTCCATGGCCTGGCGTGCTCGGATCTCGAGCCGACGCACCTGGGCGCGGAGCTCTGCACCGGGCTCACCCGAGGTTGCCTGTGGTCGGGGGCGCCCGAAGTAGGAGGCAAGGCTAAGGGGCAACGCTCACCACCTTGATTTCGGATTTCGGATTTCGGATTTCGGATTTTCCATCCCCATTTTCGGGAACGGAAACGGGGACGAATTCATCAAGGAACCTCCACCGCGAGCAGGATCCGTTCGGTAATCTCCTCCACAGTCGCACCCTCGGCCTCGGCCTCGTAGGTGAGAACCAGCCGGTGGCGCAACACCGAAGGCGCCAGCTCTTTGACATCCTCCGGAGTGACGAAGGAACGGCCGCGGACCAGCGCCAGTGCACGGGTGCCGATCGCCAGGGCGATGGACGCTCTCGGGGAGGCCCCGAAGGCAAGCAGCGGCACAAGATCACCAAGACCGACATCGGCCGGTTCACGGGTCGCAGTCACCAGATTGACGATGTAGGAGCGAATACGCTCGTCGAGGTAGACCTCGCGCACGACCGGTTCGAGCTCCGCCAACTCCTCGACCGAGCTCAGACGTTTCGGTGTCGGAAAGGACGCTGCGAGGTGGTACTCGAGGACCTTGCGCTCCTCCTCCGGAGCTGGGTAGTCGACCAGCACCTTGAAGAGAAAGCGGTCGAGCTGAGCCTCGGGCAGAGGATAGGTTCCCTCCTGTTCGATCGGGTTCTGGGTCGCCAGCACCACGAAGGGGTCCGGCAAGTTGTAGGTGGTATCACCGATCGTGACCTGGCGTTCCTCCATTGCTTCGAGGAGAGCCGACTGCACCTTGGCCGGCGCGCGGTTGATTTCGTCGGCCAGCACCAGGTTGCAGAAGATCGGACCGCGGTGCGGAACGAACTGCGAGGTCTTCGGATCGAAGATCTGGGTGCCGGTGACGTCCGCGGGCAGCAGATCGGGGGTGAACTGGAGGCGCTGGAAACTGCCCCCGATCACACCGGCCAGAGTCCGCACAGTGAGGGTCTTTGCAAGACCCGGTACGCCCTCGAGGAGCACATGGCCGCGGCACAGCATCGCTACCAGCAATGATTCGATCAGGCGCTCCTGTCCGACCACCACCTCGGATACGGCCCGCTGGATCTCGCCAAGCCGTGACGCGGCGCGATCGATCGCCTTTTCATCGCCTCGTGTTTCCAGGTTTTCCATATTTCCCCCGCAAGCCAGTTGGCCCAGCCCGCACACCTCACCAGCTTTCTGCTGCGGCCGGAAATCTGCAGCAATTTTCGGCGTTTGCTCCCGTCGGGGTGCTCCCCTTACCGTCAAGTACGCGTCCACGCCCCTCAGGTCGCAAACACCCCATCTCACAACAGCTTCCCGGCCTCGCTGCAAAAGCCGATGAGATATGCAGGCTGAGGCACAATACAGCAAGTATCGTGCCCGCGGCCACACCACAGAATGGGTCCCCGCAGGGCGTCGTTTCGGCCGACTCAATGCCAGACAGGCACGAGATATCCGAATTAGGAATTAGGAATTCCGCCCACCCACCCATTTCACCACCAATACACAAAGGACACCAAGGCATCACAAAGAAATACCTTTGTATGAGAAACGACCGACGCATTGCCCAGCCGATCAGGTCACATTGCGGCCCTCGGATTCAACGAGGCGGGAAAACACAGATAAATGTCTTTGTGCGTTCTTGGTGATCTTGGTGCCTTCGTGGTTCAAACGGGGGGCGGGGGAAGCCGTATGGCCGTACGGCCGTACAGCCGTACCGCCCGAAGCGTTTCGGACGCGGACGGGGACGCGGACTCGGACGCGGGAGGGGCCGAATGCGGATACAATTGAAAGCGATGTCTGAGAAGCGAATCGGACGCTATGAGATCGAAAAGACGCTCGGACGCGGGGCGATGGGGGTGGTCTATCTCGCCCGTGACCCGATCATCGACCGTCTGGTCGCACTCAAGACCCTGCGAGTCGACCTCGACGCCGAGCACGCCGAGGAGTTTCGCGAACGCTTTGTCCGCGAGGCGCGGGCCGCGGGCCGGCTCAATCACCCTGGGATCGTCACGGTCCATGATGTCGGCGAGGACCCCGAGAGCGGCCTCATGTACATCGCCATGGAGCACGTCGAGGGGCGAGACCTCAAACAGATCCTCGCGACAGGACACGTCTTCCGGCCCTCCGAGGCGGCGCGGATCGCGGCCGATGTCGCGATCGCCCTGGACTACGCCCACTCGCTCGGGGTCGTTCATCGCGACGTCAAACCAGCCAACATCATCCTGACCGCAGACGGTACGGCCAAGATCACCGATTTCGGCATCGCCCGTCTCGAGACCTCAAACCTCACGGTCGACGGCCAGTTCATCGGCACCCCCAACTTCATGTCGCCAGAGCAAATCACAGGCAAGGGAGTGGACGGCCGCTCCGACATCTTTTCACTCGGCGTCGTTCTTTTCACCCTCCTCACCGGCCAGCGCCCATTCGGCGGCGACACCATGCACGAGGTCACCCTCCGGATCGTCCAGGAGCCAAGCCCGATTCCGTCCACCGTCAGCGCCGAAATCCCTGCGGCGTTCAACCCTATTGTCCTCAAATGCCTCGAGAAGAACCCGGAAAAAAGATTCCAGACCGGCAAAGAGCTGGCCAAGGTGCTGGGCGCCCTTGCCCGTTCACTCGTCCAACGACATCCAGACGACTCCGGCAGCACGAGCATCCATCAGCCGGACCTCGCGACCCGCATACACGGCGGCTCACCGCCGCCGCCCACGCCCACGTCGCGAGTCGCCGGACTCTGGCACCGGTTGCGCGAGAGGATCCAGCTTCCCGAATGGGCCGAATGGGAGGTGGAACCGCGGTGGGTATGGATCGTCATCGGTGTCTCGGTGGTCCTGCTCGCGTTGACTCTCACCGGCCTGCGGATGAAGATCGATCGCGGGCCTTTTGCCGCGCCGTCCATCGCCTCGACCCGCAACCTCAATGCAGTGGTCGGCTCTCTCCGGACTGCCGCTGTGCGCCTCGACTCGGGAGACCTGACCCTGGCGAGAAGCGCCATCCAGGCCGTTCTCGACCAGGTGCCGAGCTCACCGGCGGCACGGCGGCTCGCGCGCGACATCCATCGTTCGATTGAGGCCGAACGAACGAGTGCCGAAAACCAGCGACGAGTGGCCGA
Organism: uncultured Thermoanaerobaculia bacterium; assembly: GCA_964423595.1. GTDB lineage: Bacteria > Acidobacteriota > Thermoanaerobaculia > Thermoanaerobaculales > Sulfomarinibacteraceae > Sulfomarinibacter. The sequence continues at coordinate 32,373 of CAYRFI010000008.1, forward strand.
GTTGGTGACCGAGGGCCGGCGGCTGTACCGCGCCGGCGACTACGTTGCTTCTGGCAACATCTTCCGCGAGGCCCTCGAGCTCGATCCGATGAACGAAATCGCGGTCTCCTACCTCGAACTCTCCGAGGAGAGGATCAAGCGCGCTCGAACCCGTCCTACGACCAGCCGCTCGACGCGCGCCGCCGGGGCCGGCACGGTGACCGCCGCACCGCCTCCCACTCCGACACCAGCCTCGGGGATCGCCCGCGTGACCCTGTCTTTCGACTCCCCCATCTCCTCCGGCGCGGTTGCCGTCACTCTCGATGGCGAAACCCTTGCGGAGGTGCCCTTCGATTTCTCGGCAAAGGGCGTCCTTGGCTTCAAACGCAAGGGCAGCGGCACCGTCCGCCGGGTCATCCTGACCCCATCCGGCACCTACGAGGTCGGCGTGCAGCTCTTTGGTGAGGACCGGAGCCTGCTGGGCGCCAAGAGCTTCAGAAAGACCCTGGCACCTGAGAGCCGCTGGACGCTTCGCGTTGACCTCCCCAGCAAGCGTTCCGATCCCGGCTTCTTCCTCGTACAATCCGCCAGGTGAGCGGTTCCATCTTGCGTCGTCTCCAGCTCGACACCGCATGGGGAGAGCTGGTCATTGTCGGCGGATCGCGGGCGGGCGACGGAACCGTGATTCTGCTGCCGCAGCTTCACCTCGCCCTCGACGCGGGCCGCGCCCACCGCGCTCTCCCGGCCATCAACACGGTCGTGGTCAGCCACGGCCACGTCGACCATCTCGGCGGCATCGCATACTGGGCAAGCCAACGCCGGCTCCAGTCGATGGGACCGGCACACGTGCTTGCGCCGCCTGCCATCGCACCCGGGATCAAGGAGTTGCTCGCGACACACGCTCGTCTCGAAGGCGGCCAGCCCTATGATGTCGAGGTTATCGCAGTGGAGGCGGGTGAGAGATTTCCCATGCGCCGGGATTTCGATCTCGTATTCTTTCGGACCGACCACTGGGTGCCGACGCTCGGCTCGCGCCTCGTGTGGCGTCGCCACCGCCTGTTGCTTGAGTACGCGGATTTCCCGGGCGAAGAGATCGCGCGCCGTCGCAACGCCGGCGAGACCGTCACCGAGGAGATCGAGACCGACCTTCTCGCCTATTGCGCCGACTGCGGGCCAAGAATATTGGAGGACCAGCCTCAGGCTCTCGCGGCGGAGGTGCTGCTCATCGAGTGCTCCTTCTACCGTCCTGGAGACCGTGAGCGGGCGGCTCGCTACGGACACATGCATCTCGAGGACCTGCTGCCGGCAATCGACCGGCTCAGCTGCCGCCACCTGGTGATCCTGCACGCCTCGCGGAGGCACCGCCTGCGCGAGGTCGAAAAGATCCTCGACGAGCGCCTGCGCCCCCTCCTCGACTGCTCGCTGCACCACCTCATGATCGATTGGGATTGACCGGCATAGGGGCGAGGGCGGATCGTTCCGAAAAACCACAGAGGCACAGAGGGCGACACAGAGCCACCCACCCACCCACGTCGCAAACACAAAGGCAGAGACGCGGAGAGGCCTACGGTGGATTCCTGTGTGGCGAGGTCCTGGCCGCCGTTCGGCGGCCAGGGACTGCCGGGCCGCTCAACCGCTCCAAAAACAACCTTTCGTCACGGTTTCCCGGCCCAGCGGCTTGCGCTTCGCGAGCGCAGGCCTCGCCACCCCTCTTCTTCGATTGTGGCGGGGAAAGACTCGTCCCCCTTCACAACACCAAAGAAGAACGGCAGAATCGACGCGCCGCAGGCGCGTCGGCCAGTGAGATGTCCGAGGGTAACGGATGCCTGCATCCGGAACCGAGGGACTTCTCACTGGCGACGGGCGATCAACAGATCGCCTGTCGTTCTGCCGTGAGTTTTTGTTTCACTTCCACATCCCAGCGACCGCCTCTTTGTGTGGGCGGGTGGGTGGACGGCCTTCGTGTCTTTGTGTATTCGTGTTTGCGGCGTGGGCAGGCGGGCGGCTCTGAGTCCTCTGCGGCTCTATTGTGTTCCTAGTGTTTTGTTGGTGAGATCTCAGCCTTCGAAGTCGCCCGCCGCGGTGACGATGATCTGGTCGGGATGGAGGTGGGTGCGGATGGCCTCGACGACCTGATCGCGGTCGACCGCGACGAGCTGCTCCGGGAAGCGGTCCAGGCGCTCGATCGGCTCGCCGGCGGTGAGGGCCATCACCAGCTCGCGCGCGACGCCCGAGTTGGTGGCGAGACCAACGCGGTAGGAGCCGGCGAGGGCGGAGCGCTCGTCCGCCAGCTCTCGCTCCTCAGGACCCTCCTCGACATATTTCGCGATGACCTCCAGACTCATCTCCACGGCACGATCCAGATTGTCGACCGAAACTCCGAGCGCCGTCGCCCAGGGACCGGCGACGTGGAGAGTGCCGAAAAAGCGGCTTTGGATTCCATAGGTCAAACCGGCGTCGTCGCGCACCGCCATTCCGAGGCGTGAGGTCAGGGTGGACTGTCCCAGACAGGAGTTGGCAAGCACCGCCGCCGGGTAGTCAGCATCACCTCGCAGGAGCCGCCCGCGGTGGCCGAGAAAGACGTCGATGTTGGGTCGATCCGCAATCTGAATCCGCTCCTCCAGCGTTCCTGGCGTGCCCTTTTCGTCGATCGTCAGCACCGCTTCTTCGCCGCCGCCCCATCCCGCCAATGCGCTCTCGAAGTGCGAAGCCACGCGTCCGGCCTCGACGTCTCCGACGACAGCCAGCGCGAGAGTCACGGGGCCATAGGCCGTCGCGTGAAAATGGGCCAGCTCATCACAGGTCAGCGACCTCAATTCTCTCTCCCGAGCCTCGATCGGCCGCCGGTGGAGCGGATGGCCCTCCGGGAAGAGCCCGCGCGTCAGGGCCGCAAAGGCGCGCGCCGAGGTTTCCTCACGTTCACGGGCAAGGCTTCCAAGAACCTGCTCGCGAAGCTTGTCGAGCTCCCCGGCCGGAAAGCTGGGCCGCCGCAGCACTGCGACCAGGAGCCGCACCAGCCGCGGCAGTTCCTCGGCCAGCCCCTGGGCTGAAAACGAAACAATGGTGGGCGTGCTCGCGGAAGCGCGCACCACCAGCTGCAGGCCGTGGTCCTCGAGCTCGCGAGCAAGCTCGATCCGGCTGTGTTTGGTCGTGCCACGGTCGAGCATTGCGGCGACCATGCCCGGCACGGCGAAACGGCCGTTCGTCGCCCGCGCCGGCCCGGCCAGGAGGGTACCGGCCACGGTGGCGGTGGGGGCGTGGGGATTGGTGAGCACCGCGAGGCGGGCCCCGCCCGGCAACCGATGCATGCTCACCCGATCGGCAAATGCGGTCCCCGGGCCCATCACGCTGCTCCCCGACGCGGTGTTGAGACGAAACCGCACCCTTGTCGACTGCGACCGTCGGCGTCCGCTGGTGTGAAGGGCTTCGTTGCGAGGGCCGCGAGACGTCGTGAGATGGCGTCCGCTTGCGGGCGCCAGATTGCGGCGGATCGCGGGCCGCAGCAGAAGCCCGAAAGCGACAGCGGGCGAGCGAAGTCCGCAGGCGCCACGCCGATCTCGGGCTTCCACCGACGGGAGCGCGCCTCACGAAATCGGAGCGAAGCGGAGATTTCGTGTCGCGCCGAGAATGGGCCTGGGGCCGCGATGAGCGACAGAGGCGAGGAGGGGTAGATCTCGTGATCATCCCGACGAAGCCGACGAGCGAAGCGCGGCATCCAGGTCCGGAATCGGCGCGAAGAGAAAGGACGGAGGGGGTGAGCTCCATCGTTTTCGGGGATCCCCCCGCTCGCTTTCGGCTCCGCCTGCCGGCTACGCCGCGACAAGTCGCTCGCTCGGGATGACAGGGGAACGGCCCGCCCGCGCGCCGTAGGCGCGTAGCGGACGAGGTCCGACGGGTCGACGAGAGCTTGTTCTCGGAGTGCCGAAGGACCGAGGTCGCGTTGCCACGGACCGAAGGGACGCGGTGGGCGGGCGTTCGACAGCGATCCCGATAGCGATAGCGACGCGACCATCGGGCACGGAGACGGAGACGGGCACGGAAGATCAAACCGTGTCATGGCGTGCCTGCCGCTGCATCGGCCGCGCTGTTTTCGGGCACGAACCAGCCGACCGTGAGGTTGCGGTCCGAGAGATAGCTTTCGGCGATTCGCTGCAGGTCCTCGGCGCCGACCGACTCGAGCAGCTCGAGCTCACGAACGAATCGCCGCCAATCTCCCATCGCCACCGCCTCGGTCAGACCACCCAGGATCTGGCCCGGCGACTCGTGGTGGAAGGCGAGATCGGTGCGGGTTTGGGCGAGCGCGCGCGCCATTTCATCTCTATCCGGCGGCGTCCGCGCAAGCTCGGCAACCTCGGTCCGGATCGTATCCTCCACCTCCCGGTGGCTCACCCCTGGAGCAACGGCGGCGAAGATCTGAAACAGGCCAGGATCGTGGAGCTCCATCGCGTAGGCGTGGACGCCGAGGCAGCGGTTGGTTTCGACCAATCGTTGATAGAGCCGCGAGGTGACGCCGTCGCCCAGAATCTGAGTCAACGTCGACAACGCCGGCAGATCCGGATGCAGGCCTTCGGGAATATGCCAGCTGAGAGCGATATTTCCGAGCTCGCCCGCACGATAGATGTCGAAGCGCCTCTCACCGCGTTGTTTCGATTCCCGAATGGTCACCTCCGGTACCGGTCCCGGTGCTCGCTCGAGACCGCCGAAGCCGCGCTCCACGGAGTCGAGCGCGGACACCTCATCGAGATCGCCGGCTACAATCACCGTGGCGTTGTCGGGGTGATAGTAGGTGTCGTAGAAGCCACGCAAGACATCGCCCGTCATCCGCTCGACGTCGTTGCGCCAACCGATGGTCGGGTGGCGATAGGGGTGCTCCAGGTAGGCAAGCGCGAAGGATGACCTCATCAGCAGATCAAAGCTGTCGTTCTCCCCCGCGTCGAGCTCGTTGAGCACCACCGTTCGTTCACTCTCGAGGTCGATATCGCGCACCAGGGCGCCGCGCATCCGATCGGACTCGATGTCGACCGCCAATGCCAGCCGGTCCACCGGCAGGATCTCGAAGTAGTTGGTGCGGTCGAGCCAGGTGGTGGCGTTGAACGAGGCACCCACCCGGTGCAGTTCGCGCGCGGCCTCGGTGCCGCTGGCACGGTTGAACCTCTCGGTTCCCTTGAACATCAAATGCTCGAGGATATGGGTCGCCCCCGTGTACCCTGGCAGCTCGTTGCGCGAGCCGACGCGATACACGATCCCGAAGGCGACTACCGGCGCCACCGGTGTCGGCGCGGTGAGTACCGTCAGACCGTTTTCCGTGTGGCGCCACTCGGTGACGCCACCTTCGCTCTCCACCTTTGCAAACGGATGCGCCAATTCGTCTCCTCCACCTCGGAGGTGAAGGGTAATGAGTTACGGGTCAGGAGTAAAGGGCCGCGGTTCAAGTGTTGAGTTTTGAATTTTGAGTTTTGAGTTGTCCTCCACCTCCCTTGAAGTGAAGGGGACGGATGGGTGGGAACTCAAAACTCAAAACTGATGAGGTCGGACCGGTGGGCGTCAGTCGTTGATGGTCCGTTCGTAAGGCTCGTCTGCGGCATAAACGTGAAGAACATTGATCGTCACCCGATCGATGCTGTCCACCTCGACCGGCGGCCGCTGGGCCCGCCCGAGGCGCATGATCTGGCCCGCCTTGCCCTCGAGGCGCCCACCAAGCGTGAGCTGGCGCGGTTGACCGAGCGATCGATATTCGACCTTGACCTCCACGTCGGCGCGGCAGCCGTCGCGCTCGCGGCACTCGAGGAGACACATCCAGTCGGTATAGCCGGCCTTGACGGTTCCACGCATCGCACGGAGCTCGACGTCGAGGTCCGGCGACTGGACGGCAACCTCCTCGACGGGGATCGAGTCGGGCACGTTCACCTGCTGGGGCTCGGGCAGTGGGGTCGGCTCTTCGCGGCCCAGCCAAAGATACAGACCCACCGCCGCGACGACCGTGACGATGAGAAGCGCGGCGACAGCCAGAAGGCGGCTATTGCCGGTCATCGTTACTCGGGGATCGGCGTCGCTACCACGTCGGCGCCCGTCACCCCACCGTGTTCGAGCGGCAGGTTGCTGGGATGGGGCACGCCACCCGCGCCCGTGTAATTCGGCGTCCGGGTCGTCTCCCGCCGCATCCACAACACACTCGCGCGGACGTTGGGGTGGGCCAGGCCCGCGGGCGCTTCGCCCGAAAAGCTGTGGGTGAAGACCCCCGTCTGGTCCGGTTCGAGCAGGTTGGTGACGGCGACCTCGCCCGTCCACGGTTCGTCGGAACCCGCGACCGCAACCTCGAGCCGGACGCGGACATCGTTGACCGGAGTCGGCGTGCGGTTGATGACCTCACCGTTGATCGTCCACTGGCCCTCACCCGCGGGAGTGACGTTGATGCTGTTGAGCACCACGCCGCCGCCTTCTTGATAGCCCTCCGGCACACCACCTTCCTTGCGTGCCGCGCCCTCGGTCCCTTCGTCCTCGCCAACAACGCCCGAGCCGCGGACGTGCCGGACATCGCGGTCGGTGATCGTGAGGCTCGAGCCGTCTTCCTCACCGACCGATGCCGCCTCCTTGAGGGTACGGCCACCCGACAGGGTGCCGGTGTCCTGTTCGGCGCCGGCGGTTTCGCCCTGCGGACCGGCAGCAGCAGCTTCGGCCGCTCGCAGCGCGTCGAGATCGACGTCCGCCACGTCGTAGGCGACCTGGCGGCCGTCGGCGAGCTTGAGCATGATGTAGGAGCCGGTCAGCCGGTAGCTTTCGGCGGTGATGACCGTGCCGTCACGCATGGTGATGTCCACGGCAGCCGCGCTGCCGGCGATCAGAAGCGCCAGCGCGAGGCTCTGCACAAGCCGTGACATGGCTACTCCTGCCGCCAGTTGGTCACCACATGGCCGGTGACGTTGACGAACTCTTTGGTCGGGTCCGGGTCAGGTGGAGGCGTGGTAAAGGTCACGTAGGTTGTCCCTCCGATCGTGTAATCCTCGATACCAGTATATATATCATTGTTCTCGTCGTAGTCGCCCAACCCACACTCGAACCACAGATCGTAGGCGCGGCCGATACCGGCGGCCTTGCAGATGACCTCTTCACCACCGAAGGCTACATTGGGTGTCGGCGTCGGGGTCGGCGTGCCGGGGCTCACCGGGATGCACTCGTCGGGCACGTTGTGACCGGCGAACTCACCCGGAGTCGGGTCGAAGGTCGGGAAGAGAATGTGGCCGTTGATCACAGTGGCGTCGAAGACGACTTTCTCGTTGGGCCGCAGGCTGAGGTACCAGCCGTAGTTGCCGACCGAGGGGTCGAGGGGCGATTCCTCGGCCGTGCAATCGAAGTCGCCGGTGAGGTCGCTGTAGTTTACGGCCTCGAGGTCGGCCTTGCCGCGGGTCACATCGTCGCCGACATCGAGGACGAAGAAGAAGTTGTCAATTGGGTTGTTGACATCGTCATAGCGGTCCAGGTTCGCACGGTCACCGCTCCCGAGGGCCAGGGCCCAGGTATAGCCCGAACTGGTGAAGAGAGCCGGCGCCATCACCGGGCGGGTGAAGAATCGCTGCCGGTCGGGGAAGCCGCCGCCGGCGAAGCCCGCCCTGAAATCGAAGATTCTGGTCAGGGTGCCGGCGTCGGCGCCGGTGGCCGCGTTATCGTCGGGGCTCGGGAACTGGAGACGGTAAATGCCGCCGTCGGAATCGGCGAAGTAGATCCGGTCGTGGAAGCCGTCGATGTCGGAGTCAAGTGCGCTCGGGCTTCCCGGCACCGCGACGCCGAGGTTGTGTTTGTAGACAATGCTACCGGTCGCGATGTCGACGCCGTAAATGAAGTTCCCGGTCTGATCGCTCTCCCTGCGGTCCCATCCGCCGCCGAAGAAGGCGACAAAGACGTCGTCCGGTGTGCCGGAGGCATCGTAGATCGCAATGCGGGCGATCGCCGGCTTGGACCAGGTCCAGCCGAGGTCCCAGTACGGCGAGCACTGGACGCTCGTGGCCGGGGAATAGGGGCAGTTCGCATCGGTGTCGTCAACGTCCTCGAACTCCCACAGCACCTTCGGATAGGCGACGTTGCCACAATCGCTTCCACCGTTGAGACAGCCCGGGAACTGGTCGGTGGGCACTTCCGGAACGAATGTCGTGCCGTCGATCGGGTCCGGCTGGGTGATGTCGAGCGCGACCATTCCGCGGCCGCCGCGGCGCATGGTCGCAATGGCGACGGTGCGCCACTCGCGGCTGGTGACTCCGGGGTCCGGATCGGTGTCGATGTAGACGTCGCTGGTGGCGATCAAACCGTCGACCAAGTACTGTTGCGACTTGCCGTAGGTCATGTTGTAGAGCCGTGGCATGACGGCATTCGGCAGGTAGGCGAAGAGCTCCTGGCCGTTGCCGAGGTCGTGCTGGTCGTTGTAGGTCTCGGTTGTGGAGCCCCGGTCACGGTCATAGATGCCCCCATCGAAGGCATGGAGCAGGCCGTCGTTGGCTCCGGAGAGCACGACCCGCCGACGCATCGCGTGCTTCTTGAGGAACGAGGCGTAATCGTGGGCATCGCCGTAGCCGTAGTCGAAGTAGAACATCGATCGGTTGGGCGGGTTCACGATCACCGGTTGTGAGTGGTAGAAATCACCGAAGACAGGGTAACCGGCCGGGCGCGGTTCGGCCCGCGGATCGGGGGCCACTCCGTCGAAGTCGTCCTCCCAAATGTCGCGGAGGAAGTTCACGACCTCCTGGGCCTCGGTATCGTTGACGCCGCCGGGCACCATCATGTGGTTGCGCAGGTAGAGGCGGAGCGTCGCGTCGGTGGGGATCTCCGTCAGATCGTGGCGAGACCACAAACCGCTGACGGAGTCAAGCTGGCCCATGAGGACCGGGCGCTCGGGGCTGGCGGCGCTGAGCTGCTCGGTCAGGCGGGCATCGGCATCCCAGGTTTTGTTGGTGACCTCCTCGACCACCAGCGTGGTCTGGTCGATGTCGCAGTTTTCGTCGGCCGCCAGGGTGGTCTGATTCTGATTGAGCTTGAAACCATAGAGGTTGCCGGCCCACAGCGACGAATCCTTTTTGGCCTGGAAGAGGGGGTAGACGACCAGGAAGTCCTGCTCGGTCGCTGGAGCGCCCTTGGAGGACGGCGGCGGGGAGACCTTGAAGGGGGTGAAGGAACGTTCTTCGGTCGTGTTGAGCTGGTTCAAGACTCCGTAGAGGGCGTCCTTGAGCTCCGACGCGTTGCGGGCGCCGAAGTACTCGCCGTCGGTGATGTCGGAGATGCACTTGAGCTCCGCGGGCGCCGACGCCACCGTCTCCGAGAAACCGATGGTGAAGACCGGAACCGGGTCGACCCCGGAGACACCCGGGTTTGCGAATTGATCGGCCGCATTTCCGGGGTCGCAGGCATAGCCGCCGCCGGAACCATCGGGCCTGGTGTATGCGGTACAGCTCTCGGCGCCGTCAGTGATCAGCACGACGTACCACTTGCGGCACTCGGCCAGCGGGTCGAACTCCCAGCGGCCGCCGGGCTGGCGCTGCTCGATGTACCAGTCGACGGCGTCGAGCAGGGAGTTGTTGATCGGAGTTCTGCCGTCGGCCACCATCGGCACCGGGTTGTAGGTGCCGCTGGCGGGGTCCTCGTCGAAGTTATCGAGGAATTGGTAGTTGCCGGCGCCGTCGCTCAGGAACTCGACCGCGGTCGAGGTGCTCTGCAGATAGCCGCGGACCTTGTCGAGGTCCGAGGTGATGATCGGATCGGGGAGGTCGACCAGCAGCTTCCAGCCGTTGCAGAAGGTGGAGCCGTCGCCGGGCGTGGGCGCGGTCGTGTTGATGTCGATTCTGAATTCCGGGTCGACGTCGCCCTCCGAGTAGTCCTTCAGCGCGCCCTCGTAGAGGCGCTTGAATCTGAGATTCTCGCGGTTGGCCTCGCCCCAGGCGGTCCAGGAGCCGCACGGCTCCTCGGGCGCGGTACAGGCCTCGCCCCACGAGTAGTAGTCGAAGTTGTCGAAGTAGTTGTCGGGCTCGGAGGTGGTGTCGGAGCCCGAGAACATGCCGATCATGCCGGGGGCGAGGGTCGAGCCGTAGGTCACGAAGTCGTCGACCCACTCGACCACGGTGTACCAGTTCGATTCCGAGCACGCGGGGTCGCAGTCGAAGTGCTTGACCTGGACCCGGATATAGCCGCAGTAGTAGTCAATCCGCATCCGATAGCAGAAGTCCTCGAAGACCGACTCGCGGCCGGACGGCCAGGTCCCATCGCCGGAGGCGTCGATGATGCCGGTGGCGACCACGGTGTCGACCCCGCCCACGCGCTTGATGAGATCGTAGTTCGCCTTTTCCCCGACGTCGCCGTCGTCGGGGAGGTCCTTGACGTAGAACAGGTAGGCATCGTCAAACACACGGTTATGGTTGGGGTCGGCACCGGCCCACAGGGCGCCGATGCGGCTGCGGTTGTTGTCACGGCCGTAGAAGTCGAACTCGATGCGGACGTTGGTGCGGTCCGCTGCCGCGATCGACCGGCCCGGTCTCGTGTCGCTCACCACCAGGACGCTCTGGCCGTCGCCGCCGCCCGGCTGGTCGGAGTCGTCCTCGCGCAGGTAGTAGGAGCCGCCGCTGGTCCAGCGGCCGTGGCTCCCCGGGCACGGCCCGTCGAGCTCCCCGAGGTCCCCGTTGTCCCGCAGCTCCCAGTCGCCGTCGTCACCGTAAGGGTCCCAGTGGTACTCCCGCCAGTCCCAGTAGTCAGTGATGTCATGGCCGCTGGATCCGGAGCTGAAATCATCAGAATAAATCAGGGTCGGCGAGCCGGCCGGCAGCTGGGCCGACGCCGTCCCCGCCCCGCCGAGGAGGAGGAGGGCGCAGCCGGCCAGCAGCAGGCCATGCGATGCGTGGGGTCGAAAACTGTGTCTCGTGATAGTCATGTCAACCTCCCGCATCAATCGTTGATGACCGGTGTGTCGGTCGGTGTATTCGTCGGCGGCGGTGACGTCGGAGTATTGGTCGCGGCCGGTGGTGAGGTCGGCGTCGGCGTGTTGGTCGACGACGCGGTTGTCGGCGTCGGTGTGTTGGTCGCCGGACCAAAAGTCGGGGTATTGGTGGGCCAGTTAAGCGTCGGGGTATTGGACCTGGTCGGCGTCGGGGTCGCGGTCGGCCCGGTCGGGGTGTTGGACGGGGTGTAGGTGTTGGACGGGGTGTAGGTGTTGGTCCCGGTCGGGGTGTTGGTCCGCGTCGGGGTCGGGGTCGGGGTCTCGTTGGGCGCGGTCACGCAGTCGGTGACCGAGCAGGTCTGGGTGCCGCCGCCGTAGCCGGGGAAGGTGAAGTCGAGAAAGACGCAGGTCTCGCCGGTCCAGTAGTAGCCGTCTCTCATTTCCGCCCACCAGTCCTCATCGTCGTCGCCGTTGTCGAGCTTGATGTGGTTGCCGACGGTGGTGGCGACGGTGGTCGGCGAGTCGTAGTCGTTGCCGCCGTAGTAGGTGCCGTCATAGTCGCCCTCGAAGTAGGCCCGATCGACATACATGCTGGAGGAATAGTCCCTCCACGTAATGTTGGTATAGGTGAGGTAGGCCTCATACGGGGTGTCGTTGGTGATGCTCATTTGGACCCGGTTGTTGCCGCTCGCGAGCCGGAGGCTGTCTTCGATGTAGAAATCACTGCAGTTGAGCGGTCTCGGCGTCGGGGTCTCGGTCGGTCCCGAGGGCGTGTAGGTCGGGGTGTAGGTATCGGTCGGGGTGAAGGTGTTCGTCGGGGTAAAGGTCGGGGTGTTGGAGGGCGTCGGGGTGTTGGTCGGGGTCCGCGGCGAGCCACACTCGCGCGACTGGATCTGCTCGACAGCGTCGACGTAGAGCACCCAGTCGTAGGCCATGTCCTCGTCGTAATCCATGTCGGGCGTGGTGGCGTCGAGATCATAGTTCTCGGGCATCAGGTCGGCCATCAGCTCGTTGCCGACCGGCACCTCGTCGCCGTTGAGCGGGGTGCCGTCGGGGTCGAAGATACCGAGCGGGTGATTGGCGAGACCGGTATTGGGGTTGGTGGCGGGGATCTCGAGCCGAATCCGTCGCTTGAACTCGACCCTGTGGCCCTCGTGGCCGACGATCGTGCCCGTGTTGTCCTCCCAGAAGGAGATACAGCCGTCGTCAGGGTCGAGGAAGGTCGGCGTCTTCCAGGGCACACAGTCGGGGAAGTGGTAGCTGCCGTCGCCGTAGTACCACTCGTCGGTGATCATGTTGTTGGACGCGTCGCGTTCGCCGGTGTCGTAGAACGGGAAGATACCGTCGCCGCAGAGGATCTCGTCGTCCGCCGGGTCTGCGGAGGCTTTGTTGTCGAGGATGCAGCTGCCGAAGTAGACCGGCAACCTATCGTATTCCAAAAGGGGGTCGGCATCGAAGGCCCGCACCGGTCCGAAGCGGTCCGCGACCGCCGATGTCGCCGGGTCGAAGTAGGGGGTATAGCCGATCATCGACCCCATGTAGATGTCGGCGGGGTTGTCGAGAAAGACGCCGGTATGGGTTTCGGCGTAGCCGATGCGGTAGGCGTACTGCTGCTCGACCAGGTGGAAGTGGTCCTGGTCGACCGCCTCGTAGACCCAGTGCTTTCTCGGGATCGGGTTGGAGCCGTCGGCAGGGGGCTCCTGCGCGTAACCCGCCAGCACGTAGTTGGCGTCGGTGACGTCGGCCAGGAACTCCCTGATCACGCGTTTGGCGATGCCCATCCGGGAGTAGTAGTCGTCACCACCTCCCGGGACCATGCCGTACGGCACTCTCGAGTTCATCTGGTAGCCCGGCTCCTCCGGGCTGCCGACCATCGAACCCGAGGTATCGAGGATGAAGATCAGGTTCGGGGGTGCCGAGAGCTTGCGCAGGAAATCCCTGTCGTCAGCCACCGCCGTACCGGCCAGCAACGCGGCCAGAGCCAGCGCCAGCCATGCTGTGGTTCGTGTGTTCAATCTCATGACAGCCCCCTCAACCAACGGGTCAGTAGCACATTCTCACAGGTATGAATGACTCTTCCATGAACGGGAAGGAGGAAATATCGGCCTCCACGGCCGCGCGGGTCAGGCCCATCAGCCCACCGATATCCCGCGAGGCCTCGCTGCGGAGGTGGTAGTGGTGGGTCTGATACTCGGGAAAGGACGACATCACACCGTTGACCAACACCGGCGACGCCGGCTGCGACATGCAGAAGTCCGACACGGTCACGGTGAACTGCCCCTTCAGCATCCCGGGCAGGCCCGGGTCGTCCTCGAGAATGAAGGTGCCGACTTCGGTTCCGGTCGCGGCGGGGGCCGCTCCGATCGCTCCGAGCTGGATCATCTCGATCTGCATCATGGCGCCGGCGTCGGCGGCATACAGGGCCTTGGTCACCCAGCGGTCGGTGCCCGCGGCCTGGAGCCCGAGGGAGGTCTGAAGCAGCAACCCCATGCCGAGGAAGACCAGCACCAGGGAAACCATCAGGGCCAGGATGAGCGCCGCACCACGTTCGCTCGAGCGATCGTGGCGGGTGTCGGCGGTGGTCGGTTGGATCCGCATCGTGCCTCCGTCAGAACAGGTAGTTGCGCAGCGCAGCGGCGACTTCCATCCGCCGCCACCTGGCGAAACGGTTGAGATCGTTGACGTTGAGATCGGCAATCGCGGTGCCGGTCGCGGTCTGAAAGGTGGACATCGGCTCGACCCAATCCGGGACCTCGCGATCGGTGCGGCCAAAGACCGTGATTCGCATGCCGATGACCGAGCCGGCTGCTACCTGGGTGGCGGTCGGCGCTGCCAGCCAGCCCCCGTTGCACACATTGTCGCCGTCGGTATCCACGCACAGTTCGAACTGCAGGTTGCCGATGTTGACCGCCACCGGCTCGGAGGTGGCGCCGGAAGCATCGGCGCGCATGCGCTGGAGGGTGAAGTCCGGGTCCACATAGTAGGTGTAGGACTCCAACACACCGACGCGGTGGACTTCAATCGGCACTGATCCCGTCAAGTCGACCCCGGCCGGGTTGAGGCTGCTCCACTGGGTGGAGCCGGGCCCGAAGTTGATGGTGAGCTCCCTGAGGGAGTCGTCCCAGCTCGAGCCAGCGGCTATCTGCCCCACCGCATACTCGCGTTGGTCCATCTTGCCCATGAAGAAGATTCCGCGCCCCTCGAGATTCGCCGTGTCGACCTCCGACACAGTCGGGTTGATGACCGTGGGATCGTCGTTCGACTCGCTAATCGTGATGCTGGTTCCACCGACGCCGGTGCCATCGGTGAAGAACGGTGAGATCTCGAAGAAGCCCCTCATGGTAAGAACGTCAGAACCTCTGGCGACATCGACGATGCCGAACGGCGTCGCCGCTGTGTTGACGGCGTTGGAAATGAGCTCACCGGCGAACCAGCTGTCGGTGCCGCCGAGATCGGCGGCAAAGGGCAGCGCCGACGAGCCCATCATGCGCGCGGTGCGCATGATGTGATAGGCGGCAAAACGGACGTTCTCCTGAGTGTCGGCGAGCTCGGTCTGGACGACCGATATCTTCGACGAGGTGTCGAGGAGGTTGAGGAGGCCGATCATGATGATCGCCAGCAGGGCGATCACCACCAGCATCTCGATCAGGGTGAAACCTTTGGAGTTTATTCGCATGGCTGCTACCCCGGAATCTTGAGGCTGGTCACGGTCAACACCCGCCGCCCGCGCAGCACCTGGTTGGTCGAGGAAACCGTCATCGTGATGCGCTTCAGATTGGCATAGTCGGTGACCATGCCGGTGCCCGTCGTGGGCGGGGTCCACGCTGCGGATCCGTCGTCGGCCTGGGTCCAATTGTCGATCCGGAAGTCCTCGACGGTGTACTCGATGACGAAGTTCGGGTTGATCGGCTGCCAGTTTTGGGTGGTGCCGGTGTCGAGCAGGACCGGATCCTCGAACGGCCGCCCCTGCAAACCCTCGATCGCGAAGCGGGCCTCCGACGCGAGCAACGCATAGTCGTAGCCCGAGGCGTTGGTCACCATGGCGTGCGAGAAGAGGCCGGCAATGCCGAGGGCGACAAAGCTGAGGATCACCATCATGATCAGGATCTCGACCAGCGTGAAGCCGCCGGTGTGTTTGCCGGAGCACGAACTGCCGCCCATCAGTACCTCCACCACCTGATCTCGTCGGACCATTTGTTAGCGCCGGGTGCGTCGGGGTTCCACATTTGCTGGGTCATAGTTCCCGCTCCGCCCCGGATCACCAGGCGGATGGTGTTGAGGCGCTTGTCCCGCACATCGATCGCGGCCGTGCCGACCCCGATGGAACCGGCGGCGTTGACGATCGTCACTCCGGTCGGAAGGAAAATGACCCCGCGGGCGGGGCCGGATGCTCCCAGCTGCAGGAATTCGAACCCGCTGGCCGGGTTGAGAGTGAAACCGTTGTCTCCGGTCCCTGCCTTGACCTGCCACCGCCCGACGAAGTTCGCGGAGGGTTCGTCATTGACGCCGTCGTTGTCGGTGTCAACCCAGGCTTCGAGAAGCCCACCGTCCTGCGATACGTTGTCGTCAAGGATCTTCAGGGTCACCGGCTGGCCGTTCTTGACGGCGTGGATGCGCGCGATCGTCGCCGCCTGCTTGACCATTCTGACCTCGCTCAGCAGCTTCGCCCGCACCAACGATCGCCACATGATGGGGTATCCGATCGTCACCATGAAACCAATGATGGCGATGACCACCAGGATTTCGGTCAGGGTGTAGCCGCGCTCGCGACACCTGAATTGGCCGGACGACGGCAGGGAGGCTGGGTACTTCATCATTCTTAGCATGCGGCCCTCCCGCCACGATCGTCAAGGGCCTCGCCCCGTCCTTAAAAAACCTTTGACAATAGGAGAATTAGCTCTTTTCTCGAGGCGTGGGCGCGATGTCTACGTCAGCGCCCTGCTGCCGCGCCACGATCTGCTTGTTTGGGGCTTCTTTTTCTCCGCACTGTTCATGGTCTGAACAGTGCGGAGAAAAAGGGTCAGTAGCGCCAAAACCTCATCTCTTTGGACCAGACCCCGCGCTCCGGGTCCCACATCTCCTGAATCACGGTGCCCGTACCGCCGATCACCAGCAGCCGGATTTCGTTCAGGTTGTGGTCGGACACCACCACCGCGCCCTGGCCGACTCCGGTGCCGCCGCTTTGGCTGACCTTCGCCGATCCGTTCGCCAGGAAGAGAACCCCTCGTGCCGATTCTCCCAGCTTGAAGAGGGCGTTGCCGGGGTCCGGTTTGAGAATGACTCTGTTGTTCACCGGCCACCGCCCGACCAGGATCTCGGTAGGGGGACCGTAGCTGCCGTCGCTGTCACCGTCCACCCAGGCGAGGACCACGCCGCCCTCTTGCGCCGTGTTGGCTTCGAGGAAACGGACCGCGACGCCACCGCCCTGCTTGAGGGCGCGGATCCGAGCCATGGCGACCGCCTGCTTGAGCACGTTGGCCTGGCTCAACAGCCGGGCGCGCACCACCGATCTGGTCATCATGGGGAAGCCGATCGCCACCACCAGGCCGATAATCACGACCACGATCATGATTTCGTAGAGGGTAAAACCTCGCTCTTGACGTGGACGGCGGCCGGGCTTCGGTCTGCAAAGGATGAATTTCATCGTCACTAGCATGCGGCTCGACCCTTGTCCACGTCAAGCGGTCAGCTCTCAGCTATCAGCCATCAGCGGTCAGCTCATCTCCTTCGGGTGGGTCGAGGGAGCTGATAGCTGATAGCTGAGAGCTGACCGCTGAAAGCCCAAGCTACTCAGGGTCAGCAACCAGCTTGAACGCCCATAAACGTCCACCGACGTCAGCGACGAAAAGGGTGTCGCCGTCACGGGCAAGGCCGGACGGCGCGATGTCGGCATCGGTGAGATCGATCTGCTGCGCGACGGCATCCTTCACCAACCACAGGCTCTTGGCGGGTGTATCGGTCACCAACCACTGATCTTCCGCAAGAGCGATGACCTGCGGGCGGGAGTAGAAATCTGTCCAGGCCTCGGGCAGCGGCACCTCGGCCAGCGCCCGCCCCCGGCGATCGAGAACTTGCAGCCGGCGATTTCCGGTGTCGCAGACCAACAATCGACCACGGTCGAGCCAGGTCACGCCCACCGGCTCGACCAACTGACCCGGCCCCGAGCCCTCGCGACCGATGGTCTCGATCTTCGGTTCGGCGCCGCCCGATATCAGAACGATGCGCTTGTGGCCGGTGTCGGCCACCGCCACCGTACCGTCCTCCGCCACCGCCACCGCTCGCGGCCCGTACCAGCCGTCCGGAGGCTCCGGCAGCGTCCGCACCGCCTTCGTTTCCGGGTGGTAGACCAACACCCGGTGGTTCCACGTGTCAGCGATCACCAACACGCCGTCCGGGGTCCAGGCCACCGCCTCGGGCTGTTTGAGCGACTCGGGAACGCCGCCCTCCTCGAGCGATTGGGCGGCGTCGAAGAAGATGACCTCGCCAAGGCCGGGGTCGGCAACCGCCAGCTCACCGTCCTTCGCAACGCCAATCCCGCGCGGTTCCACCATCCAGCCCTCACCAAAGACCCGCGCGCTGCCGATGCCGAGAGCTGCGGCCAGAGCCTGGGGCACCTGCGCTTCGCGGCTCTCTTCGACCTCTTCGTCGGTGCGGCGCAGAAGGATCGTGTCGGTGGAACCGATCGTGCCCCACGGACGGCGGGTGAAGACGTAGCGCAGGATGTCGACCAGGCCGGGCTTGAAATCCTCCATCACCCACCACGAGCGCAACGGCAGGCGTTCGCTTTCGTAGCCGGCGCCGAGCTTGCGGCGGATTGTGGGTTCCTTTTCCGGGCTGCAGAAAACCAGCGGCGGATGTTGTCCGACCTCGAGATCCGCCCACCACACCGGTGTCCGGCGCCAGTACCAGGAGAGCGGCCATCCGGCCTCGCCACCCACCGCGGCCACGGGGTCGACGCCCTCGGCGGCCAACTGCAGGCCTTCCCTCATCGGCACCAGAATCTCAGGAGAGGTCTGGACGTAGACCAAGGCCTCGACCCGCTCGAGATGGGGCGAAATCTCGTCGAGGACGAAGCTGGCGACCAGCGCTGTGACCAGGGTCGCGGCCAGTCCGACGGTCGCCAGGCCACGGCTCCACCACACTCCATGCGGGCCGTAGGTGCGCGCCAGCTGCAGCCCCGCCAGGGGAATGAAGGCCCAAACCTGGTGAACCCCGAGCCACGGGACCTTCTCGCCGAGATAGCTGTACATGGCGATCGAACCGATTCCGAAGAGCAGGAGCGACCACTCCAGAGTCCGCATCCTCCGGCCGCGGCGGATGGCCCAAACCAGGGCGGCGATGATCGGCAGGAACTCATACAACGCCAGTCGCGGCAGGTGGTACCAGCGCGGTCCGGCGACCCGCTCGATGCTGTGCTGTCCCCACCAGTAGGAGATCGCCTTATACGGAAAGAACCAATCGTCGGGGTGACGAAAACCAACCGTGAAAAGCGGCACGGTCACGACTACAGCCGCCGCGACCGCGGTCAGCAGATGCCAGCGGTGATCAGCAATCCAACGGAGAGTCCTCGGCACCATCTGCCGAAGACCGCTGTGAATCAGCACCAGCCCGAGCACACCACCGACAAGCGCCGCCGTGACGAAGGCATTCTCCTTGGTCGCGAAGGCGAGACCGACCCACACCCCGAACCATGCCCATGCGCGGCTGCTGCCGTGGATCGCACGCCACAGGGCCACGAACGCGGCCGACGCGACCAGCGCTTCGAGAATATCCATGCGCAAGAAACGACCGTAGTAGAGGCAGATCGGCGAGATCGTGACGAGCAGCGCCATCCACCAGGCGGCGCGGGGACCGAAGGGTCGGCGCAGCGACCAAGCAACGGCGATCAAGGCCACTCCGGCGAAGGCGATCGGCAGGCGGGCGGTGAAATCGGACTCTCCGGCGAGGATGAACGTCGCAGCGGTGAGATAGTAGAGCAGCGGTCCGTGGTAGGTCGGATCGTACTGATAGGTGCCCTCTTTCAGGATCACGTAGGCGGCGTGCGCGTGGATCGCCTCGTCGTGGTGGTACGAGCGACCGCCCAGGTCCCAGAGATGGAGGGTCAACGAGAAGACGACGAGTAGCAACCACGGCACGTATCGCCGCCATTTCGGCCCGCCCTCAGCACTGCAGAACGTCACGGTGAGAGCTTATCAGAGGAGCCATCAGGAGCGCTTCTTGCTTCGGCGAGTCAGGTGCCACTTTCACAATTGTCACCGATGCGCTCGGGTCAGCAGGGAGACGATGACAATTGTGAAGGTGGCACCAGTGTCGTCGATGCCCCAATGCGCGTCTCATTGTCACGAAGCGCCTGCCGGATGGGCGGGCTACTCGCCGAGATCACGAAGCGCGTCGAGGATTGCATCGGGGGTTGCTCCCCCTCGCAGGCGTATCACCCGAGGCCCAAGGCGTTGTGGATCCACATCTTCCGTATCGCCGAGCAACAGGACCGGCAGCTGCAGGCGTTCCAGCTCACCCCCTGTGGTCGAGACCGCATCCTCGGCCACCACCATGACCGTTGGCAACCACCCGCGTGTCAGATCGGCGATAACTGCAAACGACGGGACGTGCCGAACCTCGAGCCCGGCTCCCGCCATCGCCTCCACCTTTCGGGCCGCCGCACGACCGTTCTTCTCCACCAGCAAGACCCGGATCGGGGCCCCTGCACCGGAAGCGCGGCCTTCCAACGGCTCCACCGCGGCCATCTCCGCCAGAGGGAGGCGGACGATGAAGCGGGCCCCTTCTCCGGGAGCAGAATGCACGTCCACCTCGCCGCCGTGTGCCGAGACGATGCTGTAGACCACCGCCAACCCGAGACCCGAGCCTCGGCCCTGCCGGCGGAGGGTGAAGAAAGGCTCAAACAGATGCTCGCGGGCGTCGGTCGGGATCCCGGGACCGTCGTCGGCAACCTCGAGCACCGCCCGGCCAGCCGTGTGCTCGACCCGTATGGTGACCCGCCCACCGGACTCCTCTACCGCATCCCGCGCGTTGATCACCAGATTGAGAAGCAGGCGTCGCAAACCGACCGGATCGGCGACCACAGGCACCGCTTCCTCCTCAAGCTCGACCCCGAGCTCCAGGCTGTCCGGCAGCAGATGGCGGAGCACGGCTTCCTGCTGCCGGACGAGCTCGACGAGGTCGATCGTGCGCGGCGCAGCGCTCTCGCGGCGGGCAAAATACAGAAGCTCACGTACGACCTCCGTCCCCTGCTCTGCGAGATCGCGTATTGCCGCCACCGATTCCACCGCCGCCTCGGGCTGACGGTCCATGAGCCGGACGTGGAGCAAAATCGCCGCCAGGAGGTTGTTGAAGTCGTGCGCAACCCCGCTTGCCAGGGTCCCGACCGCCTGCATCTTCTCCGCGTCTCGCAACCGGTCCTCGGCATCGACCGTCTCAGTGACATCCCGCACCACGAGGATCGCGTTCTCCAACCCATCCGGCGCGGTCAAAGAGCAATCGAGCAGCCGGCCTCCATGGTTGGTTCGCCACTGCCGGGGGGCATGGCCGCGGAGGCGATGGGCGAGATCGCCAACGACGGCCACCGCGTTCGGCTGAAGGGCCTGATTGGCGAGCACCATCGCGCCTTCGTGGTCAACCAACGCCACCCCGTCGACCATCGCATCAAAGGTACGCCGCCACCGTTCACCCATCCGTCGAACCCGATCGGTGAGGTCGTGGATAGCGACCAGGTATCCCTCCTTGATGTCACCACCCGCCCAGGCGATCCGAAGCTCGACCTCGGCCAACTCGCCGTCGGCAAGGTTCCAATGGGCCTCGAGAGTCGTTTCTCCGGCCTCGTCAACCGCTCCCAACGCGGCTTCCAGCTCCTCTGCGGACGGCTTCTGCACGAAGCCGGCCAGTGAGGTTGCAGCCACCCGTGATGCCGGTCCGCCCAGGTAGGGTTCGGCGGCCGGGTTAGCGTCGCGCAGGCCAAGGTCGCTGTCGAGGCGGAGAAGTGGTGTCGGTGAAGCGGTGAAGAGCTCCCGAAACCGGCGTTCGCTGGTGAGGAGGGAGCGTCGCTGCTCGGCGAGACGTTCCGCCATGTCGCCGAAAGATCGTGCGAGGTCTCGGACCTCGGTCGTTGGGCCCCCTTCCATCAACTCCGCCGGCCCGTCGGGGTCAAAGGCACGCACCCAGTCGGCGAGCTGATTGAGAGGAGCCACGACCCGGCCGACAAGGACCAACCCCACCACCAACGCCAGGATCAGTGCGATGGCGAGACCGGCCAGGAGGCGCGCGGCCGCCGCCGCCAGGTTGGCACGGACCCGTGCGCGCGACACCAGCAACACGACGTTGACCGAAGTCTCGCTGCCCCACACACCCTGACTGACTGCGACCGTTTTCTCAACTCGCATGAGGCTGGTGTCGAGGTCCGCGATCTCGTCCGGCGACGGCCCGAACCGCCACAGCACCCGGCCATTCGAGTCGCGAACCTCGCCCGCGCGGACGTCGGTCATCGAAAAAACCTTGAGATACTCGGGAGAACCACCGTCGGTCGCCGCGAGAGCAAGAACCTGGGTCAGTAACTCGGATCGGGATCGGAGCTCGTCCTCGAGGATCTGGCGTTCGTGCCACAAAACCAGCGCGCTGACTAACACCAGGGTCACAACCAGGACCCCGAGCAGCCAGAGCAGGAAGCTCCGCCCGAGGGTCATGGCAGGGCCGTCGTTACTCGACGTGGTGAGAAGTATGGACCAGCGCCGAACGCCATACTGGATCCCGGATCAAAAATCGAAGAAGTCACCCTCGAAGACGTCGGACAGCTGCCGCATGATCCCGGCGGACAGGGCCGCTGTGACGCCGGTCATGATCGAAGCGCCCTTGGTGCGCCCAACCAGATAGCCGACCAGACCAACGCAGGCCACCGACCCGAAGGGGTGACGCCGGACCGTTTCCCGCCAGTCGATGGACTTGGGGACGAGGGAATCGAGAATCGAGTCGGCGTCAATCCGTCGCGCCGAGCTCAGATCATCAATGAGCTCGTCTTCAGTCGCATCCTGGAAAGCATCAGCGTCATTTTCAATCATCTGGCCACATCCTCCAGGTCATCAGTCGCGCGGTCGAGTCGCGTATCCGACCAGGAAACCGACGGCAAGAGCGATCAGGATCGCCTTGCCGGGATTGGTCCGGACGTATTCGACCACCTCGTCGCCCTTCTGCTTGAAGTCGACCTCGGCGACCTTCGATTTCGCCTTGCCGTAGACATCCTTCGCTTTCTCGGAAAGGATGTCGTACTGCTCCTTGGACTTGGCGTAGAGAACCTCTGCCTGGTCGCGGCTCTTAATGGCGACGCCATTGATTTTCTCGCGCGCTTCAGCGAGGTATTTCCTGGCGTCCTCGAGATACACCCTGGTCCGATTCGCCGCCACACCGGCCTTGTCCCTGGCCTTGCCGTAGGCGTCCTGCATCGCCGACTTCGCACCTTCCATCGACTGCTGGGCCTTGGCGAGAGAATCCTTGACGCTCGTCAGACCGCCGGTCGCCTTCTCCGCCACCTCTTCGATGGCCTCATCGACCGTCTTTTTCTTAGTAGCCATAGCCGACCTCCTCGGTAGGTGGCCATTCTAGGGGGAAAAGCGTTTGACGTCCAGAGGAGAGGACTTGGGGCTTGATGGTGTTGAAGAAGCGGAAGGAACTCTGGCGCTAGCTTTAAACACCCTCTTCTCTCGGAAAGTCGTGGTGGGCGCAGCCCAAAGCGGCTTTCCGAGGGTGGGTGGGCGGGGGGAGGAGGCGGGATGTCCAGAGTCCTTCCAGTGGTTTGAATCTCGGGCCCGCCCGCGCGGCAAAGCCGCGCAGCGGACGAGGTCGGAGCGGCCGAAGAGCGCTTGCGCTCGGAAGGCGTGACGACCGAGGAAGCGTGGCCGCGGACCGAAGGGACGCGGCGGGCGGGTCCGTCGGGCACGGGCACGGGAAGAGTGGCGCCGTAAGAACGGCCGCGCTAGGATCGCGGGCGGAGGATTGATGAAGATCACGGTGCTGGGTGCGGGGCGTTGCGTGACCGGGTCGAAGTATTTACTGGAATGGAAGGACTTCTGCGTCTTGGTGGATTGTGGGCTTTTCCAGGGCCCTGCCGAGTACCGTCAGCTCAATTGGAAAAACCTGCCGCATCCACCACACGACATCGATGCTGTGGTGCTGACGCACGCCCACATCGATCACTCGGGTTACCTGCCGAGGTTGTGCCGGCAAGGTTTCGAGGGACCGGTCTACTGCACTCCCCCGACCCGGGCCCTGCTCGGGGTGCTGCTCCCGGATGCCGCTCATATCAACGAGGAAGAGGCGCGCTACGCCAACAAGAAGGGCTACTCAAAACACAAACCGGCGCTGCCGCTGTTTCGCGTGGCGGACGCTCGAGCCGCGCTCAAGGTCCTCGAATCGGCCGCCTTTGACCACTGGCACGAGCTCTACCCGGGTATCCGCTTTCGCTATCACCGGCAGGGACACATCCTCGGCGCCGCCGCAATCGAGCTGGAGACGAAGGTCGCGGGCGGAAACAAGAAGACGATCTTCTTTTCCGGCGATGTTGGACGCTATGGGATTCCGATCCTGCGTGAGCCGCAGCCTTACCCCGGCTCCGACGTCCTCTTTGTGGAGACGACCTACGGCAATCGGTTGCATGGAGATGCGGAATCCCGGTTCATACTCGGCGACGAGGTTCGCGCGGGGATCGACCGCGGAGGCGTCATCATCATCCCCGCGTTCGCTATCGACCGCACTCAGGAAATTCTCTACCTGCTTCACGAGCTGATGATCGACGGCGACCTGCCGCAGATTCCGATCTTCCTCGACAGCCCGATGGGCATCGAGGCAACAACGCTCTACACGCGCTACGTGACCGAGCACGATGCAGAAATGCGGGAATTTTTCGCCAACCAGGAGAACCCAATCTTTCCACCGACCCTCCAGGTCACTCCGTCATCGGCCGAGTCGCGCAAGCTCAACTCCATGCGCGGACCGGCGATCATCATCTCGGCCTCGGGAATGGCCACCGGCGGGCGCATTCTCCATCACCTCAAGCTGCGCCTGCCCGAGAAGAAAAATACGGTGGTTTTTGTCGGCTACCAGGCACAGGGAACCAAGGGCCGTCGCCTCGTCGACGGCGACGACGAGATCAAGATCCACGGTGAGTGGATCCCGGTGAAGGCCCATGTCTCACGGGTCTCGGGCCTTTCCGCCCACGCCGACGCCGGTGAGCTCCTTTTGTGGCTCGGGCAGCGCGAACGGGACCCCGAGAAGGTGGTTTTGATTCACGGCGAGTACGACGCCCAGCAGGCCTTCGCCGAACGCCTCAAGGAGGAATTCGACTGGGATTCGGAAATCCCCGAGCTCGGTGACACCATTACGTTGTGAACCCTCCCAATCCGGAGTGCGCTTTGCCGCATCGGCGACACAGGTGTTCCAATCGGGAACGCGCTTTGCCGCGTCGGCGACACCGGTGCCACTCCTCACATTTTTTGCCCTGGACGCGTCCCAGTCTGGAGGGCGGTTCATCAAACAATGTGAGGGGTGGCACCTGACTCGTCGATGCGAGAAGCGCCTCCGAATTGTGAAAACGGCTAACAAAAACGCCGTGGCGAACCGCGGCGTCGATGCGTCTGAATCGGCTTCGGTCTAGGAGTCCTTTTTCTCTTCCTCGGGCTCCGCGGCCTCAGCAGCCGCCGGCTCTTCTGCAGCCTCCTCGGCCTCGGCCATCTCCGACTCGGCTTCCTCAGCCGCAGCTTCGGCGGTCTCCTCGGCCTCGTCCCCGGCGGCAGTCCCCTTCTCGTCGGACTTCTTGGCACCGCCACCAAAAACGCCCTTGGCGCGGTCCATCAGCGACCCCTTGCTCTTACCCGGGGCTCCGCCCTCCTCGTGCTCAGACAGCTCGTAATCGACAAACTCGATGATCGCGAGCTCGGCACCGTCACCGCGGCGGCGGCCCAAACGCATGACGCGGGTATAGCCACCTGGACGATCGGTAAAGCGCGGTGCAATCTCCTCGAAGAGGCGGCGCACAACCTCCTTGTCGGGCACCAACGTCAGGACCTTGCGACGCGCCGGTAGGGAACCGGTACCGGCAAGCGTGACCATGCGCTCGGCCATCGGCCGCAGCTCCTTGGCCTTGGCCAGGGTGGTCACGATCCGATCGTGGGTGAACAGAGCTGTCAGCTGATTCCTGAACAGCGCTTTGCGATGGGCGGTGGTGCGGCCCAGCTTGCGGCCGCGAACTCGGTGTCGCATCTCGTCTCCCGCTTCCTACAGATCGAGGTTCATACCGAAGCCGAGGCCCAAAACCTCGAGCTTCGATCGCACCTCTTTGAGGGACTTCTCTCCGAAGTTGCGGATCTCCACCATCTCTCTTTCGGAGCGGCTGACGAGATCACGCAAGGTGCGTATATTGGCGTTTTTGAGACAATTCATCGATCGAATCGAAAGCTCGAGGGTCTCGATCGAGGCGTCGAGGATACTGTCCTCCTCCTCGGGCTCGACCTCTTTCGCCGGTGCCTCCGGCGACTCTTCGACCTCCGCCAGAGAGGTGTAGATGTCCATATGGCCCTGCACCAACTGTGCGGCCTGACTGAGGGCCTCTTCCGGTCCGATGGTGCCGTTTGTCCATACCTCGAGCACCAGACGCTCATAGTTAGTCATGCGTCCGAGCCGGGCCATCTCGACGCGGAAGTTGGCCTTTCGCACCGGCGAGTGCGCTGAGTCGACCGGGATGAAACCGACGTCGAGGTCCTCGGTCTGGTTTTCTTCGGCCGGCACGTAACCACGGCCCTGCGCCACGCGCACGGTCATTTTGAGCTTGCCGCCGGCGGAGAGGGTAGCCACATGGACGTCAGGATCGATCACTTCGACCTGAGTCGATCCGGCAAACTGGCCGGCAGTCACCTCACCCGGGCCCTTGGCCTCGAGGTTCAGAAACGTCGGTCCCTGGCCATGGATTTTGAGAGGTATTTTCTTGAGGTTGAGGATGATGTCGGTGACGTCCTCGACAACCCCGGGGACCGCTGAAAACTCGTGGTCAGCGCCTTCGATCTTGACCGCGGTAATCGCCGCGGACGGAATCGACGACAACAGAGCCCGCCGCAGGCTGTTACCCAGGGTGGTTCCCCAACCCCGTTCGAACGGCTGTGCGAGAAAGCGTCCAAACGTCGGACCTTGTCCTTCTGTTTCCGTGTCAACTTGCGCGGGTCGCTGGAAATCCTGCCAGATCATGCAGCCTCCATCCTAGCGGGAGTAGAGCTCGACGATGAGCTGCTCCTGGATCGGGAAGCGGATGTCCTCGCGGACAGGGTTCTCGAGAACCTTGCCCTTGAATGCATCCGCATCGAGCTCCAGCCAGGGCGGAATGCCTCGGCCTTGGGCGAACTCGACTGCTTCCGAAATGTACGTATTCTTGCGGCTGTTCTCGCGCACGGCGATTTCCCTGCCGGGCCGAACCCGGAATGAGGGGATATTCACGCGACGCCCGTCGACCTCGATATGGCCGTGGCGTACCAGCTGACGCGCCTGAGTGCGAGAAGTGGCGAAACCGAGCGAGTAGACCACGTTGTCGAGGCGCAGCTCGAGGAGCTGGAGGAGGGTCTCTCCCGTAACGCCCTTGCGCCGGTTCGCCTCGTCAAAGGTGCGCCGGAATTGGCCCTCGAGCAGCCCGTAGATTCGGCGCAACTTCTGCTTTTCTCTGAGCTGCAGGCCAAAAGCTCGGACCTTGCGTCGGCGGCCCATCCCGTGCTGGCCGGGGGGGGCGTTCCGGCGTTCGATCGCGCATTTTTCCTTGTAACAGCGCTCGCCTTTCAAGAACAGTTTCATGCCCTCGCGGCGGCACAGTCGACAAACAGGTCCTCTGTATCGTGCCATGTAGTATCTACTCCCTAAACCCTGCGCCGCTTGCGCGGACGGCAACCGTTGTGCGGAATCGGTGTCACGTCGCGAATACTCCGGATGTCGAGGCCGGCGGCCGCGACAGCACGAATCGCCGACTCGCGGCCGGGCCCCGGCCCCTTGACCAGTATCTCGACCGAACGCACGCCTTGATCCTGCGCCTGCTCCGCGGCAGACTTGGCCGCGAGCTGGGCCGAATAGGGGGTGCCCTTGCGAGACCCCTTGTAGCCGATACGGCCGCCGGAGGACCAGCACAGGGTGCCGCCAGCCGGGTCCGCAAAGGTCACGATGGTGTTATTGAAGGTGGCGTGAATATGGGCGACGGCATGGGGCACGTTCTTACGCTCCCGACGCGCTTTCCGCCCACCCTTCTTTTCCTTTGCCATAATTCAGCTCCTGCTCACTTGATCACTCTTATTTCGTGACTTTCTTTTTGCTGGCAACCGCCTGTCGCCGCGGTCCCTTGCGTCCTCGCGCGTTGGTGTGGGTACGCTGGCCGCGCACCGGCAGCCCGCGGCGATGCCGAATGCCGCGATAGCTCCCGATTTCTATCAGGCGCTTGATGTTCATGGCGACCTCACGGCGGAGATCACCCTCGACCATCCCCTCTGCCTGGATCACCTGTTGGATCGCCAGCACCTCGGCCTCAGAGAGATTCTTGACAATGATCCCCCTGTCGACCTTGGCCTTTTCGAGGATTTTCTTGGCGCGGGTGCGACCGATTCCATAGATATACGTAAGGCCGATCTCGACCCTTTTGCCGGACGGCAAATCAACGCCTGCTATACGTGCCACCAGATACCTCCCCGATCAGCCTTGCCGTTGCTTATGCTTCGGGTTCTCGCAGATCACCCGGACCACACCCTTGCGGCGGATGATCTTGCATTTCGCGCACATTTTTTTGACCGATGGACGAACTTTCATTGTCGTCCTCCCTACTTGTATCGATATACGATTCGCCCTCTCTTGAGATCATAAGGAGAGAGCTCTACCAGAACTTTGTCGCCCGGAAGAATGCGGATGAAGTGCTTGCGCATCTTGCCCGAGATGTGCGCCAACACCTCGTGGCCGTTCTCCAGCTCGACGCGAAACATCGCGTTGGGCAGGGGCTCGACCACGGTGGCCACCACTTCAATCGCCTCTTCCTTAGGCATGAATGAACTCCTCGGAACCGAGCACACGATGGCCGTCCGAAGTGACTGCCACCGAGCACTCAAAATGGGCTGCGAGTCTACCGTCTTCTGTCCTTGCTGTCCAGCCGTCATCGTCGATCTGAACTCTCCACGAACCGCCCGTAATCATTGGCTCGATCGCAATAACGAGACCCGGTTTGAGCCGCTGACCTTGGCCCGCCTTGCCGTAGTTGGGGACCTGAGGTTCCTCATGCAGGGAGCGGCCTATTCCGTGGCCCACGAATTCGCGGACCACACCGTAGCCGGCCGCCTCCGCCCTCTGCTGCACCGCTGCGCCAAGATCTCCCAATCGACCGTTGGGCTGTACGGCCGAAACGGCGTCCTCGAGACAGAGACGGGTGATCTCCATCAGGTTCTGCGCCTCATCACTGAGGGTGCCGATACCGAATGTCACCGCAGCATCGCCGTAGAAACCGTCGAGCAGCACGCCGCAGTCGACGCTGACCAGATCTCCGTCCCTGAAGCGGTGCCTGGCGTTCGGAATGCCGTGGACGATGACGTCGTTTATCGAGGTGCAGAGCGTAGCCGGAAAGCCCCGATAGCCTTTGAACGCCGGAGTTCCGCCTTCGGCGCGGATCATCTCCTCCGCGAGCCTGTCCAACTCACCGGTGGAAACGCCCGGTGCGGCGGCTTCCTCCACAGCTTGGAGCACCCGATGGACGAGGCGATTGGCTCGGTCCATGGTCTCCAGCTCGCGTTGGGACTTCAGGCAGATCATCCCCTCACCCACGCCTCCCGCGAACTCTGCCCTTGCGCATGAAACCGTCGTAGTGGCGCATCACGAGCTGCGACTCGATCTGCTGAACGGTGTCCATCGCAACGCCGACGACGATCAGAAGCGAGGTGCCGCCGAAGAAGAACTTGACTCCGAGACCCTGGGTGAACCAGGCGGGTAGGAACGCGTCGAGAGCTGGCCCGATGTACGGGATGGTCGCAACCTTGAATCCCGCGATCAGGATTTCCGGCAGGATCGCCACCAGCGCCAGGTAGACGGCGCCGACCAGGGTAATGCGCGTGAGAATCTTGTCGATGAACTCGGCGGTCCGTTTTCCGGGCCTGATCCCCGGAATGAACCCACCGTACTTGCGCATGTTTTCGGCAGTGTCTTCGGGGTTGAAAATGATCGAGGTGTAAAAGTAGCAGAAGAAGATGATCGACAGAAAGTAGACGAGGTTGTAGAGCGGCTCGCCCCACGCCAGCGCCTGGGTGATTTTCTGCAGCCAGCGGTTTTCGATCATCTGACCGAGGGTCTGCGGGAAGGACATGATCGAGGCCGCGAAAATCACCGGAATGACGCCGCCGGTGTTGATGCGCAGCGGCAGGTACGTACTCTGACCGCCATAGACCCGGCGTCCCACCACGCGCTTGGCGTATTGAATGGGTATTCGCCGTTGCGCTCGCTCCATGTAGACAATCGCGGCCACCACCGCGAACATGAAGACCACGAGCAGCACGACGGTGATGATATTCAGGGCACCAGTTTGGATGTCGGTGAGAGTATTGAAGATCGCTCTCGGAAGACCGACCACGATGCCGGCAAAGATGATCAAGGAAATACCGTTACCGATGCCGCGCTCGGAGATCTGTTCTCCAAGCCACATCACGAAAGCGGTCCCCGTTGTCAAGGTCAAAACCGTCAGGAGACGGAATCCCCAGCCCTGAAAGTCCTCGGGCACGAGCCGCGCACCACCGGGCGCGCTGGTTCGCTCGAGGAAGAAGGAGATCCCCAGGGATTGGATCACCGACAGCACCACGGTGCCGTAGCGGGTGTACTGAGTAATCTTGCGGCGACCGAGCTCGCCCTCTTTCGAAAGCTTCTCGAGGTAGGGCCACACGACGGTCAAGAGCTGGAGGATGATCGAGGCCGAGATATAGGGCATGATGCCGAGCGCAAAGACCGTCATCCGGCCGAGTGCCCCGCCCGAAAACAGGTTCAGAAACCCGAGAACGGTGCCCTCAGCGGCCTTGGTGAACTCGGCAATCGCCACCGGGTCAATACCCGGAATCGGGATAAATGCCCCCAGCCGGTAGACCGCGAGCAACGCAAAGGTGAAGATCACTCGCTTGCGAAGATCCGGGATCGCGAAGATATTGCGAAAGCTCTCGATCACAACGTCACCACCTCGCAGCGACCTCCCGCCTTCTCGATTCCGTTTCGCGCCGACGCGGAGAACTTCTGCACCTGCACGGTCAGCTTTTTCTTCAGCTCGCCGTCGCCGAGCACCTTCACCGGCCTCTTGCCGCCACGAACCAAGCCCTTCCCGACCAGAGTCTCGACGGATACCGTGTCGCCGTCCGCAAACACCCGCTCGAGATCTCTGAGGTTCACGACCTGAAACTCGACTCTGTAAATGTTGCAGAAGCCACGCTTCGGGAGCTGGCGAACAAGCGGCATCTGGCCGCCCTCGAAGCCGTAACGCCGCGAGTAGCCGCTACGCGACTTCTGACCCTTGTGGCCTTTGCCGGAGGTCTTGCCGGTGCCTGACCCCGGTCCCCGTCCGATCCGTTTGCGGGACTTCTTGGCGCCGGGTGCCGGATGTAGATCATGAAGTTCCATGGCTCAGCCCTCCATTTCTTCAACAGTCACCAGGTGGGTGACCTTGGCGACCATGCCCCGGATGGTCGGATTGTCGAAGCGCGTGACGGTGCGGCCAATCCGCCCTAGACCGAGGCCGGTCAGCACCCGTCGCTGTTTCTGCGCAAAACCGATCTGGCTCCGCACCTGAGTGATTTTGAGGACCTTCGACGTTTCTTTGGCCGTCTTCTTGGCAGCCTTCGGAGCCTCAACCTTTGCCGGCTTTTCTTTGACCTCAGCCTTCTTCGGTTCCGGCTCGGCGACGGGTTCCTTCGCCGTTGTCTCTTTCTCGGCCGGTTTTTTCAGCCCGCGTTTTTTGCCAGACGATGTCGTCGATTCGGCCCTTGGGGGAGCCGGTTTCTTCGCTTCGGCCTTCTTCGCTGCCGGTTTCTTGGCGGCGGGCTTCTTGGCCGCAGGCTTCTTGGCCGCAGGCTTCTTGGCCGCAGGCTTCTTCTCGTCTGCCTTCTTCGCCGCGGCTTTTTTTGCAGGCGCCTTCTTCTTCTCTTCAGCGCCTGTCGGATCTTTCTTTTCTGCAGTCATCAGCTGTCATCTCCCTCAGCCACAACGGTTTGGGCCGACCCATCGACGTCCTCCGCGATTTCGGTCTTGGCCGGCGAGTCCACCACATCCGGCGCCTTCATGTCGACCCCGCGCAGCCTCTGCACCTGCCCGGAGGTCATCAGCCTGTCGATGGCATCGAAGGTGGCACGAACCACGTTGAATGGATTGCGGCTGCCGACGATCTTTGTCAGCACGTCGGCAACGCCGGCGGACTCCATCACGGCACGAACTCCACCTCCGGCAATCACACCGGTGCCCGGAGAGGCCGGACGGAGCAGGACCCGGGTCGCGCCCCAGCGCCCCCACACCAGGTGGGGTACGGTGCCGCTCACCAACGGGATCTTGACCATCTCTTTGCGCGCCTGCTCGCTTGCCTTTTGGATCGCAGGCGGCACTTCGCGCGCTTTGCCGGTGCCGAAACCGACCTTCCCCGAACCGTCGCCGGCGACGACAACGGCTGAGAACGAAAAGTTCTTGCCGCCCTTCACGACCTTTGCGACGCGGTTGATATGAACGACTGTTTCGGCGAATTCGGACTCTCGGTTCATCATCTCAGCATCCCCTAGAACTTCAGGCCCGCTTCGCGAGCACCGTCTGCAATGGCACGAATCACACCGTGATATCTGAACCCACCGCGGTCAAAGACAACCGATTCCACACCGTGTTCTTTGGCGCGCTCGGCGATCAATTTTCCAAGGAGGGTACCCGCCTCGCGATTCCCCGTTGCCTTGAGGCTACCCGCGGCCGCCTTTTCGAGCGTCGAGGCGGAGATCATGGTCACGCCGGAATCGTCGTCGATGATCTGCGCATAGAGGTGGCGAAGACTTCGATACACCGACAGCCGCGGACGGCTTGCTGTCCCGTGGACCGCCTGGCGGTAACGCCGCCTAATCTTCACCCGACGCTGCTTGCGATCTATGACCCCACTCATGCTGTCGCTCCCTGCTTCCCGGCCTTGGTGCGGACACGCTCATCCGCGTAGCGAATACCCTTGCCCTTGTACGGCTCGGGCGGCCGCAGACCACGAATCTCGGCCGCAATCTGGCCGACCTGCTGGCGGTCGATACCCGTGACCGTCACCAGATTCGCTTTGACATCGACATCGATCTCGATCCCGTCGGGAACTGCAAAATCGATCGGGTGCGAGTAGCCGACGTTGAAGATCACACTCTTGCCCTTGCTCTCGGCGCGGTAGCCGATGCCGACAATTTCGAGCTTCTTTGACCAACCTTCGGAAACCCCTGTGGCGGCATTCGCCACAAGCGCGCGAACCAACCCGTGAAAGGAACGGGTCTGAGGTTCATCGTTGGCGCGGGTGACGTTGACGGTCCCGTCCTCGACTGCCGCCGAGATACCCGGCAAGGTTTTCACTTGCAGCTGCCCCTTCGGCCCCTTGACGTTGACCACGTCGCCGGAGATCGAGATATCGACCCCCTTCGGCACCGGTATCGGCTGTTTTCCTATCCGTGACATGAGTCCCCCTACCAGATCTCACACAGGACTTCGCCACCCACGCGCAGGCCTCGCGCCTGTTCGTCGGTAAGGACGCCCCGATTTGTCGAGATCACCGAAATCCCGAGCCCGTTTCTCACCTTTGGCAATTCGTCCACACCCCGGTAAATCCGGCACCCGGGGCGCGAAACCCGTTGCAGGCCGTGGATCACCGGCTCGCCATCGTCGGCGTATTTGAGGTAGATGCGGATGGTCCCCTGCGGACCCTCCTCGATCACCTTGAAGGTGCGGATGAACCCTTCCTGCTTGAGGATCTTGGCGACCTCGAGCTTCATCCTGGAAGCCGGTACATCGGTGCGATCGTGACGCACCGTCGTGGCATTCCGAATGTGGGTCAGGAGATCAGCTATCGGATCAGTCATGCTCATGGTTCAACCCCTCACCAGCTCGCCTTGGTGACCCCGGGGAGGTATCCCTCGAGGGCCAGCTTGCGGAAACAGACCCTGCACAGCTGGAACTTGCGCATGAAGCCCCGCGGACGACCACAGACCCGGCAGCGGTTGCGCTGGCGGACCTTGAACTTCGGCTTTTTCAGGCTCTTCGCGATCATTGCCTTGCGTGCCACAGTGCCTCCTAACGACTCTTGAACGGCATCCCCATCCCGGCCAGGAGCGAGCGCGCCTGGTCGTCGGTGGGTGCCGAGGTGGTAATGGTGATGTTCATACCCATGGTGCCTTCGACCTTCTGGTAATCCACCTCCGGGAAAACCAGAATGTCGCGGATGCCGAGGGTGTAGTTACCGCGGCCGTCAAAGGCGTTCGGCGAAACGCCTCGGAAGTCCCGAACCCGTGGCAGCCCGATGCAGATCAGGCGGTCGAGGAATTCGTACATCCGATCCCTGCGGAGGGTCACGCGCGCGCCGACCGGCATCCCCTCACGCAGCTTGAACGCAGCAATCGACTTGCGGGCCTTACGCACCTCGGGCAACTGGCCAGTGATGTTGGCCAACTGCTCCATCGCCATATCCAGCAGCTTGGCGTTGCGACTCGCCTCGCCGACCCCGATATTGCAGGTGATCTTGCTGATTTTCGGTACCTGCATCGGGTTGGTCAACTCGAACTCCTTTTGGAGCTTCGGGAAGACCTCCTCACGATACTTCTTCTGCAAGCGCGCCATCGTCCCTCCTAACGGTCGAGAATCGCGCCGTCGACCTTGGCAACGCGGACCTTTCGTCCGTCGTCAAGAACCCGAATACCGATCCGGGACTGTTGTCCGCTGTCCGGTGAAACCACCATCACGTTGGATGCATGAATCGAAGCTTCACGCTCGACCACACCGCCCTGGACATTCTTCTGCGGGTTGGGGCGGGTGTGTCGCTTGATCATGTTCACGCCTTCGATCACGAGCCTCTGCCGGCTGCGATCGACGACGAGAACTCGGCCCTGCTTTCCGGCGTCCTTGCCGGAAATGACCTTGACGGTGTCGCCCTTTTTGATCTTCATAACCGCTCCTACAGGACCTCTGGGGCCAGCGATACGATCTTCATGAACCGCTTTTCGCGAAGCTCCCGCGCCACGGGCCCGAACACCCGAGTGCCCAGGGGTTCACGCTCGGCGTTCACCAGCACCGCTGCGTTTTCGTCAAACTTGATGTATGAACCGTCGCGCCGGCGAGCTCGAGAACGGGTCCTGACGACAACCGCCTTGACGACCGTCCCCTTCTTGACATCCGACTCCGGTGTGGCCTCCTTCACCGAGCACACGATAATGTCGCCGAGGCCCGCGTAGCGGGGAGCCGACGAGCCGCCCACCTGACGGATCGCCTGCAACCGGCGCGCGCCGGAGTTGTCGGCAACCAAGAGCATTGTTCCCATCTGAATCATCGCGTCCCCCCGATCACTGCGCCCGCTCGATGACCTTGCGGACGAGCCACCGTTTGCGCTTGGAAAGCGGCCGGCACTCCTCGATCAGTACCCGGTCGCCCTCGTTACAGGTGTTTTCTTCATCATGCGCCATGAACTTCGAGCTGGTGCGCACGAACTTCGAATACAGCGGGTGCATGACCAGGTTCTCGACCTTGACGACCACCGACTTGTCAGCTGCGGAAGATGTCACGAGACCCACCTTGGTGGTCTTTTTCGAGGCGCTCGGCTTACTGCTCATCATGCACTCCCCTCGACTTGACGCTCGGTCATTACCGTCATCACCCGAGCGATGTCCTTGCGGACCTCACGGATCTTGATCGGATTTTCGATCTGCCCTGTGGACTTCTGAAATCGGAGCTTGAAGAGCTGTTCCTCGAGATCGCCCAGCGTCTTGCGGAGCTCGTCGTCGGACCGTTCACGGATATCCTTGGTCTTCATAGCTGCTCTTTCCTGCTCACGAACTTGGTCTTGATGGGGAGCTTGTGGGCGGCCAGGCGCATGGCCTCACGCGCGATCGACTCCGACACTCCCTCCATTTCGTAGAGGATGCGGGCAGGCTTGATCACCGCCACCCACTCCTCAGGGTTGCCCTTGCCCTTGCCCATTCGGGTTTCAAGCGGCTTCTTGGTCACAGGCTTGTCGGGGAATACCCGGATCCAGATTTTGCCGCCGCGTTTGACGTGACGGGTCATGGCGATACGTGCCGCCTCGATCTGGCGTGCAGTGATCCAGCCACGCTCGACCGCCTGCAACGCGTAATCTCCGAAGGAGACTTTCGCACCACGCTCGGCGATGCCGCGGTTCTTGCCCCGCTGTTGCTTTCTGTACTTGACCTTCTTCGGCATCAACATGTCGAATCTCCCTCACGCGTGCGGGCGGATACCGCGCTGACGATGGCGCTCACCCCGGTACACCCAGACCTTGACACCAATCACGCCGTAGGTGGTGTAGGAGGTCTTGAAACCGTAATCGATGTCGGCCTTCAGCGTGTGCAACGGTAAGCGGCCCTGCTGGTACCACTCGGCACGCGCGATCTCGGCGCCGTTGAGACGGCCGGCGCAGCGAATCTTGATCCCCTGGGCGCCGAATCGGAGAGCGTTTTCGATCGCCCGCCGCATCGCCCTGCGGAATGCGATTCGTCGCTCAAGCTGCCGCGCCACGTTGGCGGCGATCAGGTGAGCGTCAATCTCCGGCCGCTGGATCTCCTGGATGTTGATGTGGATGTCCTGGCCGTAGCGCCGCATGAGATCGTCGCGCAGCTTATCCACCTCGGCACCCTTGCGACCGATGATGATGCCAGGCCGACCGGAGAGGATGTTGACTCGCAGCTTCGATGCGGTGCGTTCGATATCGATCGCGCTGACGGCGGCGTTTTCGAGCCTCCCCAGGAGCTCCTGGCGCAGCTGCAGGTCCTCGTGTAGGAGGTTCGCGTAATTTTTGCCGTCCGCGTACCAGCGCGACCGCCACGTGTTGTTGTAACCGAGGCGAAAGCCGTACGGGTGCGTTTTCTGTCCCATTGCGACTCCTATTCCTTCACCGAAAGTTCGACGGTGACGTGACACATCCGCTTCAGGATTCTGTGCATCCTCACCCACTTCGAAGCCGGACGACCACGGCGCAGGCTCGGGCCACCGTCGACGGTGATTCTGCTAATGAAAACCCGATCGACATCAACACCGGGCTGGGCCTGCTCGAGGTTGGCGAGCGCAGACTTCACCAGCTTGGCAACGTCGTTCGCCGCATATTTCGGGCTCAGCTGCAACGACGTGAGGGCCGGTTCAACTGCCTGGCCGCGCACCATGTCTGCGACCAGTCGCACCTTCTGCGGCGACGAGCGATAGTACCTCAGTTGAGCTCGTGAATCCATCATGCCCCCTAGTGAACGCCCTTTTCACGCCGGCCCGAGTGACCCCGGAAGGTCCGAGTCGGCGCGAATTCACCGAGCTTGTGCCCGACCATGTTTTCCGTGATGAACACCGGCACGAACTTGTGGCCGTTGTGCACGGCGATCGTCATGCCGACCATCAACGGCGTAACTGTCGAGCGCCGCGACCAGGTCTTGACGACCCTGCGGTCGCCGGCACCACTCACCGCCTCGACCTTCTTCGCCAGGTGCTCGTCGACGAACGGCCCTTTGCGGATTGAACGTGACATCTTCTCCTCCCCTACTTCTTCTTCCGGCGCGACACGATCAACTTGTCCGACGCCTTGGGGCGGCGGGTTTTCGCGCCCTTGGTGGGCCAACCCCAGGGAGAGACCGGGTGACGGCCCTTATTACGTCCCTCACCGCCACCATGCGGGTGGTCAACCGGGTTCATGGCTGTGCCGCGGGTCTGCGGCCGAACTCCGAGCCAGCGCGAACGGCCGGCCTTGCCGAGAGAAAGATTGTTGTGGTCCTGGTTCCCGACCTGGCCAATGGTGGCCACACAGGACGACAGCACCATCCGCATCTCGCCCGACGGCATGCGGAGAGTCGTGTACTTGCCCTCCTTGGCCATGATCTGGGCCGAGGTCCCCGCCGACCGCACCATCTGCCCACCCTTGCCGGGTTTGAGCTCGACGTTGTGGACCAGGGTGCCGAGCGGGATGTTGCCGATCGGCATCGCGTTGGCCGGCCGCACATCCACTCTGGTGCCGGCAACCACCGTGTCATCCACTTTGAGCCCGACCGGGGCGAGGATGTAGCGCTTGTCGCCGTCGGCGTAGTGCAGCAGAGCGATATTGGCCGAACGATTGGGATCGTACTCGATGGTCGCCACCCGCGCCGGCACATCGAATTTGTTGCGCCGAAAGTCGATGATACGGTAGCGCCGCTTGTGACCCCTGCCTCGGTGGCGAGAGGTGATATGGCCCTCACTGTTACGCCCAGAAGACCGATTCTTGCCTTCGGTGAGCTTCTTCTCCGGACGGCTCGCCGTCAACTCCTTGAAATCGGAGGTGGTGACGAAGCGACGTCCCGGAGAGGTCGGCTTGTAAGACCGGATCGCCATGACAGACTCCTCAGATACCTTCGAAGAACTCGAGAGTCTTCGAGCCTTCGGCCAGCGTCACGTACGCCTTGCGGCTCGACGGACGGTGATTGACCGTGCGGCCGTAACGCATAGTCGGCTTGCCCTTGCGGTTGACGATATGAACACCCGTCACCTTGACGTCGAATAGCTCCTCGACCGCCTTGCGAACCTGAATTTTGTTGGCGCGGCGATCGACCTCGAAGCAGACGGTGTTCTCAAGCTCCTGCATGAGCGTCGTCTTCTCGGTGATGAGCGGTCGCAGAACGATCTGGCGAGGTTTCATGACAACACCTCCGCGAGCGACCGCAACGCCGGCTCGGAGGCCACGATCCATCGATGGTTGAGGACCTCGTAGGCGTTCAACGAGGAAGCATCGATCATCTTCAGCTCGGGTCGATTGCGGCTCGCCAGGTGGAGGTTGAGGTTCTCCAAACCGTCCACGAGCAGCACCTTTTCGCCCTTGACACCGAGTCGGTCGAGGCGCGCAAGGAATTCCTTGGTCTTCGGAGCGTCGAGCTCCATGGTGTTGAGCACCACGAGCCGACCTTCTGCAAGCCGATGAGACAGGACACCGCTCAGTGCTGTGCGACGCGCCTTCTTGTTGACCTTCTGAGCGTAGGAGCGCGGACGCGGACCATGCACGGTGCCGCCCGAGCGCCACAACGGCGACTGACGCGACCCGGCACGAGCGCGACCGGTATGCTTCTGCTTCCACGGTTTCGAGCGGGTGCCCGTGACGTCCGAACGCTCTTTGGTCTTGTGGGTGCCGCGGCGCCGACTCGCCAGGTACGCGCGCACCACCTCCCACACGAGGTGTTGGTTGACCTCGCGGGCAAAGACAGCGTCCGGGAGCTCCATCTTCCCGGTCACCTGGTTGTCCCAATTTTTGACTTCGATCTTCATAGCACCACCCATCCCCTCACGACACCTTGACGATCCGGACGTAGCTGTTGCGTGCACCCGGTACGCCGCCCTTGAGGAAGAGCAGGTTGCGTTCCGTGTCCACTTTCACAACCTCTGCGTTCCTGATCTTCGCCCGCTTGTTGCCCAGCTGGCCGGGCATGCCCACCCCCGGATAGACACGCGACGGGTAGGCCGAGGCA
>CAYRFI010000009.1:0-32901 GCA_964423595.1 uncultured Thermoanaerobaculia bacterium
CTTGAGGCTTGCTGACGGCCTTCGGCCGTCGCGACTCACCCCCGCCAGCGAGTGGATCGATGGCCGGCACCCACCCACCCTACCTCTCCGGCGTCAACCACACATCCCCGCCGTCGGCAAGTTGAGGCTTGGAAAACAAGCAAAACGCGACCGTCGGCGGCCGCTGGAGTGAAGGGCTTCGTCGCGAGCGCCGGGAGACGTCGTGAGATGGCATGACGACTGGCTGGCTTGACAGCCCAGTCGGAATGTCATCCCGACCGAGGGAGTGAAACGACCGAGCGGAGGGACCTGGGGGTACTGGGCCGGAGCATGCTGACCACCACCCACCAGATCCCTCCACTCGCTTCGCTCGGTCGGGAAGACAGGGACTTGAACCGCCCGCGCGCCGCTGGCGCGCTTCGGATGAGGGACGACGGATCGACGAGAGCTCGCTCTCGGAGAGCCGAGGGACCGAAGACGCGTGGCCGAGGTCGAAGACCGACGCGGGCGGTTCATCGGGAACGGGGACGGGTACTGGTCAACGCTCTGCTAAACTTCTCGTCTCGGACGGAGAGGACATGGCAAAGGTCAAGGTGCGCACCATTCATAGGGAAGAGTTGCCAGGACTCGCAATTCTTCGCGACGCGGCGGCGGCAGGGCTGGCGGCATACCCGTCGAGCCGAGGCACGCTCGATCTCGAGATGGACACCGACCCCGAGCTTCGACATCTCCTTTCTCACGACCCCGACGGGTTCTTCACCGTGTACGAGGGCGAGGAAACCCTCGGCTTCGCCGCCGCTCACGTCCGCGCTCGGCAGTGCGTCCTTTCCGAACTCTGGGTTCTTCCTCAGCACCACGGCCGCGGAGCCGGCAAGGCCCTGCTGTCACGGGTTCTTTCCTACGGCGACCGGTCCGGCGCCCGGGAGTTCCTCGCGGTCGTACCGACCGAGCCCGCGATCCAAGCCCTGTTGCTTGGGCAAGGATTCAAGCCGATGACCACGGTATACCAGTTCAGCCTTCCGGTGTCGTCGGCGACTCGTCTCGCCTCCGGGCTGACCGCCCTGCTACCGGGTAAAGACGCAACTACTGATCTGCTCAACCGACGCGGGCAGGCCGACATCGACCGCATCGACCGTGTCACCCGCAACATCACCCGTGAAGCGGACCACGTCTTCTGGCTCAAGGGGCGTCAGTTGCGAGCAGCACTCGTGCAACAGGGGGCCCGAATCGCGGCCTACGCCTACGGCGGTGTGGAGCAGGTCGGCCCGGTTGCTGGCAGCACCCAGGACGCCGCACTCGCGGCCCTCGGTTGGGCCCTCGACCTCGCTGTCGGAGCCGGCGCTACCGGCGACATCGAGCTGCGGGTCCCATCACCATTCGGCTCCGCGGTAGAGGCCCTTCTCGACACCGACGCGAGCCTGGGCGCCACGCTCCTGGTTTACGGTAAAGGGGCTTCCCTGTCTTTCGATCGATCTCTCTTCGGAACACTCTGTCTGCCATGAGCAAGGGTCTGCGTAGGGCCGACAGCGGCGGTCGGCGTCGGGTGCGATACGAAGAGGAACTGAACCAGCAGCAACTCGAGGTCGTGATGCACCCGGGCGGACCGATGTTGGCGCTTGCGGGCGCCGGCACCGGCAAGACCCGCACCCTCGTCTACCGCACCAGCCGGCTTATCGAGGACGGGGTACCACCGGGGAAGATCCTGCTCCTGACCTTCACCAACAAAGCGGCACGGGAGATGATGGGGCGCGTCCAACAGCTGGTGGAGCTTGCCTCCACCCGGATCACCGGCGGGACTTTTCATTCGGCCGGCCACCGGATCCTCAGACGATACGCCGAGCTGCTCGGTTATACACCACGGTTTTCGATCCTCGACCGGGAGGACGCAACCGACCTCATGGGCGTAGCCCTCGCCGATATCACCCCTGATGTGCCGACCCGGCGACTGCCGCGGCCTCGACTCCTGGTCGACCTCTATAGTTTTGTCATCAACACAGGACACGACCTTGGCGAGGTGTTGAGAGAACGCGCACCGCAATTCCTCGACGAGGGTGACCTGATCGCCGACGTCTTCAAACGCTACCTCGAAAAGAAGCGGCAATCCGATCTGATGGACTTTGATGACCTGCTGCTCAACTGGCTGTTGCTGCTGAGCAGGTTTCCACGAGCGCGCGCAGAACTCCGGCAACATTTTGATCACATCCTGGTGGATGAGTACCAGGACACCAATCGACTGCAGGCCGACATCGTCGACGGGATGCTCGGTCCCGACCGCAACGTGATGGTGGTGGGCGACGATGCACAGTCCATCTATGCATTCCGGGGTGCTGATTTCGATAACATCCTCGGTTTTCCGGACCGTCATCCGGACTGCCGGGTCTTCAGGCTCGAAACCAATTACCGTTCCGTACCGCCGATTCTCGAGCTTGCGAACGCCTCGATCGTTCACAATACCCGCCAGTTCCAGAAGACACTTCGCCCCGACCGCAGCGGCGGCGAGCAACCACTCGAGGTGGCGGTCCCAAACCCGGAGATCCAGGCCATCCATGTCGCCGAACAGTTGCTCGAGCTCCACGAGGAGGGCTTCGATCTCGACGACATGGCGGTGCTCTACCGCAACCACGCCCATTCCCTCGACCTCCAGGTGGAGCTCACCCGCCGCAACATTCCGTACCGGGTCCGCTCCGGTTTGCGGTTTTTCGAACACCGTCACGTCAAGGACGTGTTGGCCCATTTGAGATTTGTTGACAACCCGCGCGACGAAGTCGCTTTCGCCCGCCTCATCAAGCTACGGG
The DNA here is from genome assembly GCA_964423595.1 of uncultured Thermoanaerobaculia bacterium. Taxonomy (GTDB): domain Bacteria; phylum Acidobacteriota; class Thermoanaerobaculia; order Thermoanaerobaculales; family Sulfomarinibacteraceae; genus Sulfomarinibacter. Next base: position 2,775 of record CAYRFI010000009.1, read on the forward strand.
ACGGATTCGGACCGCGCCTCGCGGCTCGGGTGTGGGATCGGATTGCGGGCGCAGACCGCACGCGGCGCTTCCTCTCCCTCGAGGTCGAATCGCTACAACTACCGCGTGCTGCCCGCGCTCCGTTGGTCGAGCTTCAGAAGCTGACAGCCAAGATCTCCGCTCCGAAACTCCTCGGGCAGCCGGGCGAGGTCATCCGAAGGGTCGTCGAGTCATTCTATGGTGCATGGGCAAACGCCCACCTGGAGAACTCCCGCGCACGGCTCGAGGACCTCGACCAGCTTGCTCTGTTCGCGGACGGCTACCGCGATGTCAACGCCTTCCTCTCCGAAGTCACCCTGCTCAATGACCTCTCGGGCGAGAACGCGGTTGCAGGCCCGCCCGACGAGATGGTGACGTTGTCGACCGTCCATCAGGCGAAGGGCATCGAATGGCGGGCTGTGTTCGTCATCTGGCTCGCCGAGGGACGATTCCCGTCTTTTCGAATGGACGACGAGGAAGAGGAACGACGGCTCTTCTACGTCGCCGTCACCCGTGCACGGGATCGCCTGTTCCTCATTCGGCCGGAGATCGCGCGCGACCGTTTCCGGGTCGATACCATTCTCGACCCTTCCCGTTTTCTCTCCGAGCTGCCGCCCGAGGTTCGCGAGCTCGTGGCGATCGCCGAGGATCGACCCCCCGACGGCATCGATGCCCTCCCGGGGGGTGGGCGCTACACATTGCCTGCGTTTCTCGATGAACCACCCGACGACGAAGTCAATTGAAGGAGCTATTGGCACCACATTCGTTGCTTGACAAAGATTCTCGCAGATATTAGAATATTCTTTAATGGTTATTAGGTTAACCATTGATATCACGACGCATCTCGCTAGAGGAGAAAGACCATGGCCGTCACTCAGCTGAACCAACAGAATATCGAAGAAACCATCAACAGCAACGACATTGTCGTCATTGACTTCTGGGCCCCATGGTGCGGACCGTGCCGGACCTTCAAACCAATTTTCGAAGAGGCTTCCGAACGGCATTCGGACGTCGCATTCGCTTCCTGCAACACCGAGGAGCAAACCGAGCTGGCAACAATGTTCCAGATCCGCTCCATCCCCACCCTGGTCGTGTTCCGTGAGGGAATCGGCATCTTTGGACAACCCGGCATGCTACCCGCCGAGGCACTCGACGAGCTGATGGACAAGGTGCGCGAGCTCGACATGGAAGAGGTCCGAGCAGAGGTCGAGAAACAGCAGGCACAAACCGCCGAGGCGTAATCTCGAGCCCCGCCCGGCGGGGTGACAGTCCGAGTATGATGGTCGCCGGACCAATAAATGGCGGCCCTAGCTGACTCCACTAAGAAAGAATCGCACCTCGAGAGTTATCTCGGGTGGCTGGCCGTCGTGCTCGCCGCCGCGCTTCCCCTCTATCGCCCGTGGGTGACCCTGGCATCCACAGCGATCCTGGTCCTTTGGCTCTTCGGCACCGGGCTCAGCTTTCGAGCCGGCCGCCTGCGGAGCCACCGGCTGACCCTCGCAATCCTCTTCTTTGTCGCGCTCAACGTCGTTTCTCTCTTGTGGACTAGCGATCTCGGTGCCGGTCTGAGATACGTCTCGAAGTACCGGTATCTCCTCCTCGTTCCGATGTTGGCGAGTTCCGTCGGACCGATGTATCGTCGCTATGGCGTGGCCGCCTTCGAGCTCGCCGCTGGCGTATCGGTCATACTCTCGGTCGGCATTCTGGTGGGAATGTTCCGACTCCGCGACGCCCACCCCGGAAACCCCTCGCCGACCATGGCCCACCTCGACTACGGCCTGCTGCTCGCGCTGGCTGCGTTGATGATCCTCGTCCGGGTCTTTTACTCCAAAATGGGTCCCGGACAGCGGGCGTTGTGGATTGTCCTCGCGATCCTTACGGTCTTTGGACTGATAGTCAACATCGGCAGAGCTGGTCAGCTGGCCTTTGCTGGCGGGTTTGTGGTGCTCTTCATCCATTGGGCCCGTGGACGACCTGCGCGATTGGCCATCGGTGTCGGCGCGGGAATTGCCATGACATTGGTACTGGCTTGGTTCTTGTTTCCGAAGTTCCACGCCCACGTCGATGAAGCGCGCACCGAGTTTCTGCGCGCGATCGTCGATCATCGTTACGACACCAGTCTTGGGGGACGGGTGGCGGCGATGAAGGTCGCCCGAGAAATCGTCCGCCAGAACCCACTCCTCGGCACCGGTGCGGGCGGCAGCATGCCGGCGTTTCGGAATGCCCTCGATACCCGTTTCAAGCAGCTCAAGCCCTCGATCTACTGGTACCCGCATTTTCACAACCAGTATCTCCAGGTCGCCACCGAGCTCGGCGTTGCTGGTCTGTTGTCACTTGCCTGGATTTTCTGGGAGTTGATCCGAGCGCCCCACAAGCGCCGCGAGACCGATGTAGCGGCCCTGATATTGGCCACGGTCTATCTACTCGGGTTCCTCGGTGAGCCCTTTTTCCACAAACAGATCACCCTGGTGATGTTCTCGCTCTTTGCGGGTCTCGTTTCAGCGGAACAGCTGGATGAGGCGTTAATCGCAAGTGACGAAAGCTAAGGGTTTACCCGCATATCTCACCGGGTTTTGTCGCGAGTGCGGCCAGGTGCCGTGCCCAGTGGGGTTTTCGACGTGAGGGGCGCGGACGCGTACTCGACGGTACGTGGAGCACCCCGAGGCGAGAAAACACCGCTCGGTGCGGTGCATCGCCGGCCGCAGCAGAAAGCTGGTGAGATATGCGGGTTGAGAGTCAAGAGTGAAACCGGGATCGACGCGGCAGGCCCCAGGTGAGCTTGCCTTGACCCTTCACTCTGAACTTGCAGCGTAGTCATGATTCCACCATCGACTGATCCGCGCCTTGGTTTTCCAACTCACGAAGCCCTTCCCAGGTGCTTTCGTCCTCATCGAATTCGGGCAGTATCGGGGGAATGCCGCGCGCTTCGTTTTTTTGCCAACCCCACAGAATCGCAAACTTCATGTATGTGCTATACGACTGAAGCAAGCAGAAAATAACTCCAATCGACCCGTCGAGAAGGCCGAGCTGAAGAATGTAGGTTCTGATGAACCTCCATACCGGCCTCAGGAGAACCTCGAGCGCGGACGTGCGATCACCGTCCTTCCAGCACTGGGCGGCATTCCAATATCCGTACTTGGCAAGGCGAAACGCGTACTCGTCGAAACTGCGATCGACCATGTAGTGCTCGATGGCGTTTTCGAGTATCGGAGTCTCGCCGGATGTATGAAGGACCGAGTGCACTCGCCGATTCTCGTAATATGCCTCACCTTTCCTGAACAGCCTCGCGACGCGGTCGTGTTGCCAACCCGAGTATCGAATCCGCTTACCGAGAATGTACACATTGCGATTCATCATGTAAGCGGAGTCTTCGGGACCGGCGGCGAGAAGCTCGCCAATTTCCTGGCACAGTTCCGGTGTACATCTCTCATCAGAGTCGAGGAGAAAGATCCAGTCGTGCCGGACGTACTGTATTGCCCAGTTTTTCTGCGCGCCGGCACCGAAGTATGAGCGTTGGAAAAACCTCACTTTGTCGTATCGCTGCGCTATTTCGGGCGTCCTGTCCGTGGAGTAGGAATCGACGAGAATGATCTCATCACACCATAGAAGCGACTCGATGCACTGCGCGATGTTGTGTTCCTCGTTGAACGAGGTGATGACGCCGCTCACCTTCGGCCTTTGACGGCCCTTTTCGGTCTGTTGGGTTTCGGGCTCTTCCATGTCGTCCCACCTCGTGTGTCGTCGAGAGCCGAAGATCGTTCAAAACCGGCTTCGAGTCGCGAAATCCTAGCATATTCGGTGTTTTAGGTGATTTAGAGGTAATATGGAGTGATGGCCGATTCTCGCCAACACGTGTTGGTAGTCGGCGCCAAGAAGGCCGGCCTCGAGCGAGTCGCACCGATGTTGCGACGCGCGGATTTCAGCGTCCATTCGGTGGAACCTTCTCCTTTTCTCCTCGATCTCGTCCTGAGCACGGCGTTCGAGCTCGTGATCGTCACATACCCGTTGGACACTCTGCCGCTTGACGATCTTATTGACACGATACGCGACGCTGGCTCAGCCTGTCATGACGCGGGTCTCCTTCTGCTCGCCGAACCCGAGCTTCTCGACGACGCCCAATCGATCGTCGACCTCGGCGCCAATCGCGCCATCTGCTGCGATTGGAGCGAGGCCCGGCTTTGGCAGGCTATAGGTGATTTGATGGAGGTCGCACCCAGGATCTTCATGCGGGTCCTGATGCACGCCGACATCGAAGTCAAAAACCAACGCAACCGCGCTATTTTCCAGACCGTCAATGTGTCGGTTTCGGGAGTGCTCTTGCAGGGCTCCGATCAACTTGCACCGGGTGAGACCTTTGATTTTCTCTTCCGCCTGCCGGGAGGAGGTCTCGTCGAAGGATCAGCGGAGGTCGTCCGGCGGACGAATCCTCTCCGGGAAGGCGTCGATGGCATCGGAACCCGATTCACCTCATTTCGCGAGCAGTGTCAGGAGCTACTCTCGGCGCACATCGGCCGTCAGATGGAGCTCGGTAAGCACAGGTAAATCGGAGCGAGGTTCAACCCCTCACATTGTTACCGCAATGCAGCAGCGTGTCTCGCTTCGACGCGAAAGGTGCCACTCTTCGCATTGTTTGCTTGTAATGCGTGACTCATTTGGGATGCGACGAAATCAGACAATGCGAAGGGTGGCACCGGCGTCGTCGACGAGGCAAGGCGCTCCTCATGGGCGGGAAAACTCAAACCTCACTCATCACCGGACGAGGACCAGCGACAGCCACGGCCAGTAGGTGATGATCAGCACGGTCAGGAGGAGAATCGCCAAAAATGGAAGTGCCGCACGATAGAGCAGGATAATCGGCTTGTCGAAGCGGTAGCTGGCAATGAAGAGGTTCATACCGACGGGCGGCGTGCAGTAGCCGATCTGCATATTGGCGAGGAAGATCATTCCGAGATGAATCGGATCGATCCCATACCCCGCCGCAATGGGTAGGATCAACGGTACAACGATGACGAGCGCCGAAAAAATGTCGAGCATCATCCCGAGCATCAAGAGAAAAAGGTTGAGAAGGATCAGGAAGCTCAGCTTGGACGATATGTGGGACGTGACCCACTCGAAGAGCCTCATCGGCACCTGCTGATCGATCATGTAGTTCGTCGACGCGAGGGAAACGCCCAGGATGATCAGGATTCCTCCGACCAGAACCATGGAATCGCGCATCACGCCCGGCAACCGACGCAGGGGAATGTCCCGGTAGATGAGGACCTCGACGATGAAGACATAAACGACGGTCACGGCCGCCGCTTCCGAGACTGCAAAGAAACCGCTATATACCCCGCCAAGAACGATAATCGGAAGCGGGATTTCCCAGATCGATTCGCGCAGCGCCGCAGCGAGCTCGCGACGGTCGAAGGGTTGCCGTTTGACTCGAGAATGTACGAACCCCCCCTCGCGAAAGCAATAGAGCGAGAGCAGCAGGAGCATCAACAGACCGGGGAGAATCCCGGCAACAAAGAGATCATCAACCGACTGCCCGGCGATGATGCCGTAGAGGATCAGGGGCAGCGAAGGCGCAAACAGCAGCCCGAGGCTGCCGGAGGTCGTGATCAGACCGAGGTTGAATTTTTCACGGTATCCCGCTGAAGCGATCGCCGGATACAACAGGGCCCCCATCGCGACAATGGTGACGCCTGATGCACCGGTGAAGGCGGTGAAGAGTGCGCAGACGAACAGCGCCACCACGGCGAGGCCGCCCGGCATCCACCCCAGCAAGACGTTGGTCATCCTGACCAGACGCCGCGGGGCCTGGCTCTCGCCGAGGAGATATCCGGCGAAAGTGAAGAGTGGGATGGCAATCAGGACCGGGATCTCGGATACCCGGAAGATCTCCATCGGTACGACCATCAGGTCGATGTCCGAGCCCGCGAATCCGATCAGCGCACCCGCCGCGATGATCGCGAACAACGGCGCCCCGAGGATTGCGAGAAGAATCAGTGCGATTCCGATGAGAATCACAGCACGTCCTCTTCGGCGACGCTCAATTTCATGTGTTTGATCGCAAAGAGAAAATAGCGTAAGGCAATCACGCCAAAGGCCACCGGAAGGATCACCTCGCAGGCCCATACCGGTACGAAGGCTACCGCCGTCCCACCAGCTGCTCGATCATCGAGGACGAGCCGGAGCGCGCTCCACGCGACAACTCCCGATACGAACGCCGTGAACACGTCCGTGGCGACGCGAACCCGGGCCTTCAAATGGGTCGGCAGAAAACGAGACACGGCGTCGACCGAGATCTGTTTGTCAATCCTGGTCGCCACCATGGCGCCGATCATTCCCACCCACAGCACACTGACCCGCAGCATCGGGTCCGCCCACAAAATCGCGCCGTCGAAGAGGTTGCGAAGGATGATCTGGGTGGCGGCGAGTCCAATCATTGCGGCGAGGATCAACACCAGGAGTGCGTCCTCGGCGAGCACCGTCAACCGAAGAAGACGGCTCACCAATGATCGCTCGGTCTGCTCCATCGTCAATCGCCGGCCGCTTCAGAGGTCTGCTGAGCCCGGAACTCGTTGACGAGGCCTTCAATCATCTTCATGGTCGCAGGATCATAGTTTCGTTGGCTCACGAGTTTTTTGGTGGCGGCAGCCGCGATCTCCTCCCATTTGCTGAAGGTTTCTTCGGTTGGATCGACGAACACTACACCCTGCTCGGCCAACGCCTTGAGAGCTTCCTCGTTGTCGCTGCGACTGGTTTCGTTCAGAGTCCTGTTTGCGCGGCCCATCACCTCGCGGACGGTTCTCTGGTCTTCGGCGCCGATTTGATTGAAAGCCCTGGCGCCGACGACCGTTGTACCGCACACATACGTGATCGGGAGGTCGGTCAAATACTTCGCCTTGGTGAACCACTGCAGGGCGATGGCGCCGACTGGGGGGGCGGCGACGGTATCGATGAGCCCTGTCTGCAGGCCGGTCAACACATCCGATATCGGCAGCGGCACCGGAGACAACCCGGCCGCCTCGACGATGGCGAAGGAGACCGGATCGTCCTGCATCATCCACGCCTTGCGGCCTTTGAGGTCTTCGAAGGTCCGCGTCGGTTTGGCTGACATCAGGTAGGTGAATCCAGTTTCGGTGAAACCGAACGCCACGAAGCCCTTCTGCTCCAGCCCGGCGATCAGGATCTCGTCCATCCGCTCGCGCACGTAATCTACCTCACCGTTCGAGCGGAAAAGCAATGGCAGACTGTAGATCTCCAAATCCGGGTCGATATCGGCCAGGCTCCCTGCGAGAACAACGCCGCCCTGAAGCTGACCGATCCGAATCTTGCGCAGCACCGCCGAGTCGGTGCCCATCGTCCCGCCGGGGTAGAAACGGAAACTGACGCGACCGTCGGTACGTTCTTCGACCTCGTCGGCGGCTTTGTGCATCCCCTTCATCCAGATCGTTCCATCCGGAGCCATGGTGGCGATCTTCAGACGAACCTCCTGGGCACCCACAGCCGTGACCGTCAACAGGGCGAAGAAAACCGAAATGAGAATTCTGGTAAACGGCATTCATCAATCTCCAAAATAGTCCTCAGATGAACCGAGCAAGTCCTTTGCTTCTTCCTGGGCCATGGTGTTGGTCAGTGTCAAGCCCGGAGCTACCGGGTCGGCTTCGATGACCTCGCGACAGAGACGATCGTGGAGCTCCCTGTCAAAAACCAGCCGCGCGTAGGAGCGGGCAAGCAAGACCTTGGCCATGAGATTTCTCCCGTCGGAAAGCTCGATCACCCGTTCGAAATCCGCCCTCCCCTGCTCTGGCTTGCCACCCATCGCTTCGGGGAGCAACGTCGCCAGAATCCCCAAGTAGAGAAACGCCGATCCCTGTTCGTACGTTTCGTCCAGGGCTACGACTCTCTGCATCATGAGATCGACCCGGGCTTTGTCGGCAACCGCAGACCAATCATCGGTGTTGGCCCTGATCCAGCTCGCCCAGGCCGCTCCAGCAACGAACAAGACCTGCACATCCTTGTGCCCTGTCCGATTGACGACCCGTTCGAACTCTTCGTACGGGGCCGACCAGGCCTCACAGGCGTCCTTCTCGACCCGGCACCATGCGGCCCAGCCGTAATCGCGTCCTTTCCGGGAGAGCCGGGACGCACGCTCGGCGTCGTCGACAAAGGCGCTGGCATAGCTCGAGTAGAGGTTTGCACCGGCCATCAAGAGTTCCGCGTTTTTCGGATTGTCCGCAATCAGACCGTCGATCAGAAGCAGATAAGCGGGCGCGCCCTGACGCACGGTGTCCGGGTCGTTCTGATCGAGCACCGCGCTCGTCAGACTGTCGGCGAGACCAGTGGTCGCCGAGGACATGATGGACGAGCACCCGGATGTCAGCACAATCGCTGCAATCGCGACTGCGCAGCCCCTCGGGATGTGCTTCGCCCCGTCGATCATGTTCGCTCCAGACCCCTGACGCAGGCATATCGCCCGTGGATCAACATCGGATGAAAGAGAGTTTATCGGCGCCGCCGGCTTCTGGCTACTTCGAACCGAAACCGCCTCGCAGGGGACCATCGTCCAAGGCGGGTGAGCGCACGGATTGAGTCGCGGCTGCCGACACATTGGTGATCAGCGTGGCACCATCGCGGTCACGCACCATTGTCACCGGTTTCGCCGGGCGATAAGAACCGCCCATCCGGTAGGGCCTTCCCGTATAGAGAGTGAGAATCCGGGAGACATAGGCACGTGTCTCGGCGTAAGGCGGGACTCCCCGATAGCGAGCCACCGCACCCTCGCCCGCGTTGTACGCGGCCAAAGCCAATTGGAGGTTCCCGGAGTACTGGTCGAGAAGTCGAGAGAATTCCCGGACACCGCCTCGAATGTTTTTTTCCGGGTCGAAGGGGTCATCGACACCGTGACGGTTTGCTGTATCCGGCATCAGCTGCATCAATCCCATCGCCCCGCGACGGCTCACCGCATTCGGGTCGTACGATGATTCGACCCGTACCACCGCGTCGACGAGCTTCGGGTCAACGCCATGCTCTCGGCTGATCATCTGCACCAGCTGCCTCATGTCAGCCGCGCCCAGCGCCGTGCCGCCGGAGTCGGCTGCCGGCGCTGCGCCAAACGAGATCGCCGGCAGAGCGACAAGCGCGCACACCACGTGAATCAAATCGCCTCGTGTCACGTTACTATTATGACAGACGCACGCGATCGAAGGAGTGCCGGTTGCCCGAAAGCGCCCCAAAAACGCCCTCGATTCTGCCGTTTGTGGAACTCATGCACGACGCGAATATGCCCGCGTCGGCGATCTCCTCGTTCCGCCTCCACTATCAACGTCTGCGTGGCGGCGAACACGGATTTCTCCCCGAGAAGATTATCCGACCGATAGGTTCGCTTCCAGATTCCGAAAATTTCGATTCATACCTCGAGGTTGGCCGGTCAGCCATGGCCAGGGCGGCCGTGATCAAGCTCAACGGCGGCCTCGGCACGTCGATGGGCCTCGAGCGCGCGAAGACCTTGCTCCCGGTTCGCGACAATCTGAGTTTTCTCGATCTCATCGCCCGCCAGATGCTGGCCCTGCGAATAGAGGTGGAAACAGATATCCCGCTCCTGCTGATGAACAGCTTTCGCACCGCCAATGACTCCGATCGCGCGCTTGCCGGTTATCCGAAGCTGCTGGTCCCCAACCTGCCGCTCGGGTTCCTCCAGAACATGGTTCCAAAAGTCCTCGAGGACGGGTTGACGCCCGCGACAAACGATGAGCAGCCGGAACTCGGCTGGTGTCCTCCGGGGCACGGCGACCTCTACACCTCCATCAATGCCTCCGGGTTGCTCGATCAGCTCATCCAACGAGGCATCGACTATGCATTCGTGTCCAACGCCGACAATCTCGGCGCGGCCCTCGAGCCGTCTCTCCTGGGATACATGGTGGCGGAGGGTGTCGATTTCTTGCTCGAGGCGGCGGACCGAACACCGGCCGATCGCAAGGGCGGGCATCTGTGCCGATTGCTCGACGGCCGTCTGGCACTCCGCGAATCGGCACAGTGTCCACCGGAGGAGACCGATGCATTCCAGGACATTGGCCGCCACCGTTACTTCAACACCAACAATCTATGGATCCACCTACCAACGCTGCATCACCTTCTCCGCGAGCACGGCGGTTTCCTTCCCCTGCCCACCGTCGTCAACCGCAAAACGCTCGATCCCCGGGATCCGGCATCGCCAAGGGTCATTCAACTCGAAACCGTCATGGGAACCGCGATTTCGCTTTTCCCGAAAGCCGCCGTGGTCCGGGTTCCCAGATGTCGATTTTCGCCGGTCAAAAACACCAACGATCTGCTCGGCGTCCGCTCGGATGCCTTCGATCTCAGCTCTGACGGCCGAATCGTGCTCAGCGCCGACCGCAGCGAACCGCCGGTGATCCGACTCGATGAGGAATTTTTCAAAATGATCGACGCCTTCGAAGCGCGGTTCCCGGCCGGGACTCCGTCCCTTCGTCGCTGCGATGTTCTCACTGTTGAGGGCGACGTCACGTTTGGATCCGGAATCATCATCGAAGGCGAGGCCGTCATTCGCACCGGCTCCAAAGCGTCCATCCCCGACGGAACCGTGATCCGAGGATCCGTCGATTTCTAGCGAGGCTGTACAATTGCCGACGATCCGCGGCACCGATTTCCGGAAAGGAAGCTCGCCCCATGACTGACACCGCGAAGACCGAGGAAAGAACGACCATCGGCGAGGTCATCCGCGAGGCGTCCGGGGAGCTCGGCTCGACCCTGGTCGCGTTTGTCAAGGCACCGAAGGCCCTGTGGGGCATCAATATTCCGTACGTCATCGAGGGCCTTGTCTACTTCGGGATCCTGACGATTCTCGGCAAGTACTGTTCGGAAAACGTCGGACTGAGCGACCTCCACGCGGGTTGGGTGTATTCGGCGGTTACCGCCGGCATCACCTTCGCCATGCTCTTCCTGGGAGGGGTATGCGACAAGATCGGAGTCCCGCGGACGCTCACCATCGCGTTTGTCATGTTTGTCGTAGGACGCGCGCTCGTGGCTCTTTCTGGCACGATTCCCCTCGGTCACGGAGTGGGTTCGCCGATGTTCCTGGTCCTGGCGCTGGGTCTGTTCATCTACGTCGTGGCCTACGGTCTCTACCAACCGGCCGCCTACGCGGGGGTCAAGCGCTACACCAGCCCGAAAACAGCGGCGATGGGTTACGCGGTGGTCTACGGCCTGATGAATCTGGGCGCATTTTTTTCGGGTTTCGTATCGCCGGCCGTCCGCCATCGATTCGTGGACATTTTCCCACCAAATGGTCTCACAGCGGTGTTTTGGGCCTACACCGGTCTCTGTGTGATCGCTCTGGCGGTCACCGTGATCATCCTGAACCGCAAAACGGATGCGGCGGCGGTCGAGCGAGTCGCACGCGAAGCGGCCGACCTCGCCGACAATGAAAAGACGACCGAAAATGAAGAGGAAACGAAGCCGGAGGGGATCGCGAGCATCGCGAAACCGGAAAACCTACGGTTCATCGTGTTGGCGTCCGCCGCCGCGCTCTCGGTCGGCGCCGCCGTCGCAGCCACCACCGGTCGCCTCGCGGTGGCCCCATGGATCACCTACGTCGCCGCCGTCGGCCTGGTTGCTCTCGCGGTCTTCGAGTTCCTCAGGGTCCGTCCGGATCATCCGTTCCGTGACGGCAGGTTTACCTTCTTCATCTTCATCTTGATACCGGTGCAGACGCTGTTCGCCCACGTCTGGCTGACCATCCCCTACTACCTCGACCGCGCCTTCCGCGGCTCGGTGGTCAGCCAGTACTTCGAGTTCTTCTCGAACATCAACCCGATTCTGATCTTTATTCTGGCGCCGATCGTCGCCGGGCTGACAGCTCGTGCGAATGTCTACAAGATGATGATCATCGGCACCCTGGTCATGGCGCTACCGACCTTCCTTCTGGTCAGCGGTCCGCACCTGGTTCCTTTTCTCGCCTACGTCTTGATGATGTCGATTGGCGAAGCCATGTGGCAACCTCGATTTCTGCAGTGGATCGCCGAGGTCGCCCCCCCGGGCAAGACCGGGCTCTATATGGGGATCGGCCAGTTCCCGTGGTTCCTCACAAAGTTCGTGACCGGTCTCTACTCAGGCTATTTCGTGGCGACATACATCCCGAGGCCCGAGACGGGCCTGCCGACCAACACCGAGGTCATGTGGCTGATCTATGGCGTCATCGCGATGATCTCGCCGGTGGCCCTGATCCTGGCTCGCAAGTGGATGGTGGCTGGAATGAAGGAAAAGCACGAGGGTTGAGAGCTGTCAGCAATCGTCTCCACCACCCACCCAATGGGATCGATCTGATAGCTGACGGCTGGATGCCGGCGTTGGGTGTTGACACCGTCAACCGTGGTTGTTAGATTGTCGCTCCCCTCTCGGGGTACTGAGCGGGAGTAACTCAGTGGTAGAGTGCAACCTTGCCAAGGTTGACGTCGCGGGTTCAAATCCCGTCTCCCGCTCCAAAAGATCTGAAAATTGCCCGGCCGAAGGCCGGGCTTTTCTTTCAGGTTTTTCGGAACAAAGGACTGGGTCAAGCGGCCCTGAACGATTTCTTGACCCCTATCGGCATGTACCATAGAATCGGCTCCCCAGGCGACGTGGCCAAGTGGTAAGGCAGGGGCCTGCAAAGCCCTTATCCCCGGTTCGAATCCGGGCGTCGCCTCCAAGCCCACCCCCTCTCGCGCGATGCCGGACAAACGACCCTCGATGCCCCTATCGACATTTCCTCACTCTGAATCGTTGAGGGGTGTGCTTGCCACGGCGAAGCCCAGCGGGCGAAGCCGGGCGGGTGGGTAGATTTGCCGCAGAGCCGCATAGGACTGGTCGGGCGGGTGCATCTTGTATCTGGGCGCGCGGGCGGACAGTTACTGTTTTTCAGCAGCCTTTTTTGGTGTGGCCTTCTTCTTGGTGGGAGCTTTCTTCTTTCCCGGAGCCTTCTTCGCGGTTGCTTTCTTTGTCGTGGTCTTTTTCGCAGCCGCTTTCTTGGTCGTCGTCTTCTTTTCCGTCGCCTTCTTCGCCGGTGTCGCCTTCTTGGCCGGCACCGCCTTTTTCTTCTCACCCTTGTCCAATGCCGCAGCGAGCTGAGCACCAAAAACGGTCATCGCCGGTTCGCCCCCGCTTCCGGACTCCATGTGCTGTATATATTCCTGCCGCTCTTTATCGCGCTGGAGGGCGCGCACCGAGAGACTGATGCGACGGCGATTCGGGTCCAGACCCATCAGCTTGACTTTGAGCTTCTGTCCCGGAGCAAAAACACCCCGCGGGTCGGCATCTTTCTCAATGCCGAGCTCGGAGATCGGGATCAATCCGCTGAGACCCGGCTCGAGCTCGACGAAGACGCCGAAGTCAGCTCCGTTTTCGACTGTTCCTTCGACAGTTTGACCCTCCTGGTACCGCATCTCGATGCGCTCCCACGGATCGCGATCGGGCATCTGGCGCATGGTCAGGCCGATGCGACGGTTGTCGATATCGACATCACGCACCCACCCGCGGACGGTCCCGCCCATCTCGAGCTCGGGAGCGTCGATCTCCAGTCCCGGAGGGAGCTGACTGATGTGCAGCAGCCCGTCCATGCCCGGTTCGAGCTGCACGAAGACACCGAAATCGGCCTTGCGGACCACAGTGCCTTCGAAGGGACTGCGTGCGGGAAAACGTTCCTCCGCCGCAGTCCAGGGGTCTTCCACCAGGGCCTTGATGCTGAGCGAGATCCGGTCCTTCTCACGATCGAGATCGAGGATCTTGACCTTCACCTGCTGGTCCACTTGCAGCTCTTCACGCGGATGGTTGACGCGGTGGTGGGCAATCTCGGTGACGTGAACGAGGCCGTCGACTCCACCGAGCTCGACAAAGGCACCGAAATCGGTCAGCGACCGTACCCTGCCCTCAACTTCCGCACCAACCTCCAGCTTCGACCACGCCTCTTCGCGCAGACGCCCTTTCTCCTCGCTGAGATAGGCCGCCCGCGACACGACCAGCCGCTGGCTGTCAGCCCTGTACTCAAGCACCTTGAACATGTAGGTCTGGCCGAGGTGCTGATCGACGTCCTCGGTGCGTATATCTGAAATGTGAGAGATGGGGCAGAAACCACGCACTCCGGACACTACGATATCGAAGCCGCCTTTGCGACGACCGACAACCTTGCCCTCGACCGGCGCGCCCGAGGCGACCGCCTCGTTGAGCTTCTCCTTGAGCTGCGCCTCGAGGGCCAGCCTGCGGGAGACCCGAATCTCCTCCCCTGTCGAGACCACCACGACCTCGACCGGATCGCCGGTGCCGAGATCGTCGATCTCCGCCCGGTCGAGTACCGCTTCGGACTTTCCAGATACGTCGACCAGCGCAACATCGCCCTTGATGGCAACAATGATTCCTTCGATGACATCACCGGTCTTGAGGGCTTCGGCTTCAAAACCCTTCTGGAGCGCTTGTTCGAATTCGTTCACGTTGTTGCGTTCCTCGATCATGGTAGGCCTCGCACGCAGACATTCCGCGCAACAGTGCACGGGAGGCGGCAGGATAGCACATGTCAGTTATGAGTCTTGAGTTCTTGGTTTTGAGTTCCTGGCCATCCCCCCGTCACCTTGTGCGGGCGGGAGATTACTCAAAACTCGAATCTCAACTCTCAAAACTATCTTTGCCAGACGATCTCGCCGCCGACGATGGTGGCCGCCGGCCATCCCTTGAGCCGCATCCCCGAAAACGGAGTATTGTGCGCCCGCGATTGGAACGACGCGGGATCGACGGACCGAAGAGCGCGCAGGTCGAGAACGGTGACGTCGGCTGGCGCCCCCTCACGAAGGCTGCCGCCCGGGAGATTGAAGATTTCGGACGGGCGGGTGGACATCAGCCGCACCAACTGCATCAGCCCGATCACCCGTCCATGGACCAGGCGGTCGAGGGCCAACGGGACCGCGGTCTCGAGGCCGACGATGCCAAAGGGCGCTTCCGAGAAATCCAGCTCCTTTTCGTCGGCATGGTGGGGTTCGTGGTCGGAGACGATCGCGTCGACGGTCCCGTCGTAGATGGCCTGCAATACTGCTTCGACCTCGGACGCACTTCTAAACGGCGGGTTGGTCTTCCAGTTCGGGTCGTATTTGGCACCAGCCACGTCCTCGTCGGTGAGTACGAACTGGTGCGCCGCCACCTCACAGCTGACAGCCAGCCCACGCTGCTTTGCCGTCCGCACCAGATCGAGTGAGGTTGAGGTCGAAAGATGACAGATGTGGAGCCGGCCGCCGGTAAGCTCGGCAAGGAGGACATCCCGTGCAACCATGACCTCTTCCGCGGAGGTCGGCATCCCGCGCAAGCCGATACGGGTTGAAACTGCCCCCTCGTGCATCGAGCCGCCGTCCGAGAGATTGAGATCCTCCTCGTGTACCGCCACCGGAACACCAAAACTGCGCGCGTACTCGAGCGCCCGCCGGAACAGCTGTGCATTCGTGACCGGCCGTCGATCGTCAGAGATGGCCACCGCACCCGCTCCGACCATCTCGCCGATTTCAGCCATCTCCTCGCCCTCGAGCCCGACCGATACAGCACCGATCGGGTAGACCCTGGCAAGACCGATCTGCTCGGCGCGTTTGAGAATGAACGAGGTGACAGAAGGATCGTCGTTCGCCGGATCGGTGTCAGCCATGCAGCAGAGCGCGGTAAAGCCACCCGCCACCGCGGCTCGACATCCGCTTTCGATGGTTTCCTTATGCTCAAAGCCCGGCTCCCGAAGGTGGGTGTGGAGATCGATGAACCCGGGAGCCACGACCAACCCTGCGGCATCGAGGGTCCTGGTTTTGGGCGCAACATCGAGGCGCTCACCGAGAGCTGCCACAATCCCGTTTTCGAGGAGTACGTCCATCCCCTGGTCGAGACCCTGCGATGGGTCGATGACCCGGCCGTTACGAATCAGAAGCCGCTTCACTGCGTCCTCCGGCGAGTAGGTAAAGAATGGCCATCCGGATAGCGACACCGTTGGTCACCTGCTCCAGGATCACCGACTGCGAACCGTCGGCCACCAGGGAGTCGATCTCGACCCCCCGGTTCATAGGCCCCGGGTGCATCACGACCGCGCGATCGGCGGCGAGTTTCAAACGCTCCGGGGTGAGCGCAAAGAAATCGAAGTACTCCCGCATCGATGGGAAATTGATCCGTTTTTGGCGCTCGAGCTGGATACGAAGCATCATCACGACGTCCGCGTCCTCGAGAGCAGGCTCCAAGCGCACGAAGGTGTGGACGCCCAGCTCTTCCACCTCGAGCGGCAGCAGCGACGCGGGGGCCGCAAAACGCACCTCCGCACCCATCTTGTTGAGCAAGAAGGCGTTCGAACGAGCCACACGCGAATGACGGATATCGCCGGCGACCACCACTTTGAGTCCTTCGAGACTGCCAAAGCGCTGGCGCATCGTGAAGGCATCGAGCAGAGCTTGGGTCGGATGCTCGTTGATGCCGTCACCGGCGTTGATGATTGACGCCGGCACCACCTCTGCAAGACGGTGCGGCGCCCCGGAATGCGGATGACGAATGACGATGAAGTCGGGCGCCATCGCCATCAGGTTGCGTGCGGTATCGAAGAGAGTTTCACCCTTGCTCACGGATGATCCCGAGGCCGAGAAGTTGAGGGTGTCGGCCGACAGCCGTTTCTCGGCGACCTCGAATGAGAATCGCGTCCGGGTCGACGGCTCCATGAAAAGGTTAACAACCGTCGAACCTCGCAGCGTCGGCACCTTTTTGATCGGTCGTTTGGCAACCTCGAGGAGCTCTCCCGCGGTATCGAGGATGAGCTGGATCTCTCCGGCATCGAGCTGGCTGATGCCGACCACATCCTTCCGGGCCAGGGCGGTGGCGGATTCAACCGGCATTTTTGACCTCCCTGCCGATCCAGACACCGTCCTCGCCGTCGGCCTCGGCCAATCGAACCTGGACATCCTCGTCACGGGTGGTGTCAAGGACCTTGCCGACGACATCGGCAGCGATCGGAAGCTCGCGGTGACCGCGGTCGATCAACACCGCCAGACGAACGGCAAGCGGGCGTCCCCAGTCAGCCAGAGTGTCGAGGGCGGCGCGGATCGTGCGACCGGTAAAGAGGACATCATCGACCAGATAGATAACCTTGTGGTCGATAGAGTCCGGAAGCACCGTTTTCTTGAGCACCGGCTGCTGGTGAGCCGGCCGCCACGGACCGACGTCGTCGCGATAGAGGGTGATATCGAGGCTCCCAACAGGGACCTTTTGGCCCGTGGCCTCGTGAAGGGCGCGGGCCAGGCGGTTGGCCAACGGGATGCCGCGGGTGTGGATGCCCACCAACATCAAGGAGCCGCCATCCCGCTCGAGAATCTCTGCCGCCATCCGAGCGATGGTGCGCGCCATCGCCGCCTCATCCATGACTTCCTGCAGAGCGGTGCGGTTAGCGCACATATCTCACTCCCACGAGCTCATACAAAAAAAGCCCCCCGTTCGGGAAGCGAATTGGCGGGTTCCTGATTCTCGGTCTCGCATCCGGGAGATGGTAGCACATGCGGCACTCATACACCCTCAGGAGGTCAGATAACCATGAATCAGGAGTTGGGAATTAGGAATTCCCACCCTACACCCCGCTTTCGGAGACGCGTTCAGGACGGGCACCATTCCTCATTCCTCATTCCTCATTCTTTTGTCGGTATGATGGCTGCCGATGACCGAACACCCCTCGCCACGAGTCACTGATCGCCTGATGGTCCTAGCTGCGGCGCTGCTGTTTTCGACTGGCGGCGCGGCGGTCAAAATGACCTCTTTGACCGGCTGGCAGGTCGCAAGTCTGCGTTCGGGTATCGCGGCCACCGCTCTCCTCATCTTCCTGCCTTCCATTCGTCGGAAATGGAGTCGACGGTCGATCCTTGTCAGCTGCGCCTACGCGGCAACCATGATCTCGTTCGTGCTCGCCAACAAACTGACGACCGCTGCCAACGCCGTCTTCTTGCAGAGCGCGGCGCCGCTCTACATTCTCATGCTCGGCCCGGTCCTTCTGCGTGAGCCGATCCAACGGCGGCAGATACTCTTCATGGCCGCCCTCGCAATCGGTATGTCGATGATTATCGTCAACGGTCAAACTGAGTTCGCCACCGCGCCGGATCCCCTGCGCGGAAACGTGTTGGGCGTCTTCACGGGCATGTTCTGGGCCCTGACCGTCATCGGATTGCGCTGGCTCGGACGCGATCGAACCGGTGACTCGGGAGGCAGCGACGCTGCATCCGCCGTCATCGGTGGCAATCTTATCGCATGCCTCGTGTCCCTGCCCGCAGCTCTGCCGATGGTCGCTCCGACGGCCGTGGATTGGGCGGCGGTGAGCTTCCTCGGGATCTTCCAGATCGCTCTCGCATACGTATTCCTGGTTCGCGGAATCAGACGGGTCGGCGCGCTGGAGGCGTCGTTATTGGTCCTCCTCGAGCCCGTGTTGAACCCGGTGTGGGCGTGGTTGATCCACGGAGAGGAGCCGACGACTCTGGCGTTGTTCGGGGGTGCCGTCATCGTTGCCGCAACCGCGGTTTACACGGCGCGGAGTGAACGCGCGTAGGGTGCATCCCCGATGCGCTCAGCGCGTCTCGCTTCGGCGTGCAAGGGACCACCGACGCTTCTTCGCGCGTCTCGCTTCGGCGAGCAAGGTACCACTCTTCGCATTGTTTGACTCGATCGCCACGAAATCGGTTACACCCAACGGGCAAACAATGCAAAGAGTGGTACCTGTGTCGTCGAAGCGGTTTTGCGCTCTTGATGGGCGGTCACACGCTCGCCGAAGCGGGACGCGCTCTCAATGGGCGGTTAGGACTTTGCACCGTGAGTCACGGTAACGACCGTATGAATCCCCCCGCGGAGGCGGTAGTCGAGCTCGACCTCCATCCAACGCGGTGCACAGCATCCGACCAGGTCCTCGAGTACCCGATTGGCAGCGTGTTCCTGGTATATGCCGACGTTGCGGAAGCTCGTGAGGTAATACTTGAGGGACTTGAGTTCGATGCAGCCATCGGACGGCAGGTAGCGCACCGTTATCGTGCCGAAGTCCGGCAGACCGGAAAACGGACACACGCAGGTCCACTCGTCAGTCGAAATCTCCACCAGCGCCTCGCGCCCCGGGTACTCGTACGGAAAGGTCTCGAGTACCTCAGGCGTCAACGCCTCAATCCCGTGGAACGGAAATTCTCTTCCCTCAGCTTTGGCCATCTTCGGCCCTCCATTTGCCATCGTAGCAACACTTGATCCATTACACTCCAGGGAATACAGCTGGAAGGTGTGAAATGAGCTATGCCAAGATGTTCCGACTCGCGCCCGGAGCCAAGATCAACCTCGATAAGCTCGACGCCGACTTCAAACCCGAGGGGCTGGATCATGACCAAGCCGAGGAGAGATTTCGTGAGCTGACTGTCGAGCTCCGCGACCTCCAGCACCTCATGTACGCGGAGGACCGTCGATCGTTGCTCGTCGTTCTCCAAGGACGCGACGCCGCCGGCAAGGACGGAACGATTCGCCACGTTTTCGGACCCATGAACCCCCAGGGAACCCGGGTCACCAGCTTCAAGGTTCCATCAAAAGAGGAGCTTGCCCACGACTTCTTGTGGAGGTGCCACAGGGCCGTACCCGAAAGGGGCACGGTCGGCATCTTCAACCGTTCGCACTACGAGGACGTTCTGGTGGTGCGAGTCCACGACCTGGTACCGAAGAAGATCTGGTCGAAACGCTTCGACCACATCAACTCCTTCGAGCGCCTGCTCGTCGACAAGGGCACAGTGATCCTCAAGTTTTACCTCCACATCGATCGCGAGGAACAACTCGAACGATTCAGGAAAAGGATCGACAACCCGAAGAAGAACTGGAAGATCAGCGACGCAGACTACAGCGAGCGACCTTTCTGGGACGCTTACACCGAGGCGTTCGAGGACGCGCTTTCACAGTGCAGCACCGATTTCGCGCCCTGGTTCATCATTCCGGCCAACTGCAAATGGGCCCGCAACCTGGTCATTGCCGACATCGTGGTCGAAACGATGAAGGGCCTCGCCATGCGCTTCCCCGAGCCCGAGGTGGATATGGGTGAGATTCGTCGGAAGTACCACGAGGCGGAGGAGGCGGGGTGACGCAAAGCCGCTAGGCGCTCCTCATTGGAAGGAGCAAGGTGCCACCGACGCTACTTCGCGCGTCTCGCTTCGACGAGGAGGTGTCACCCTTCGCATTGTTTGAGTTTCTCGCTTCTCGATTTGGCGACGTCTTCCGGACAAACAATGCGAAGAGTGGCACCTGTGTCGTCGAAGCGGCGAAGCGTATGCAGGGTGGCAACTCCCTTCTCCGCAACCCATATTGTTGATACGAGATCGACTCAAAAAAGGAGGCCACCATGCGTTGGACCTATGCGTGTCCGCACTGCCGGGCCATGCTCAACCCCGACGAGACGGTGGTGCTGATTGGGGAGTGCGGTCCCCATCGCATCCTGATCGGCTTCCACCCAGAACCCGGCAACTACCGGGCCTACTTTCCGCCGGAGTTCGAGCTCCAGAATGGTTCGATGTGGGACTTTTCATGTCCAGTGTGCGATCGAAGTCTGGTCGCCGAGGTCGCGCCCGAACTCTGTGCCCTCGACATGGCGACGCAGGGGGTTCGCCACCGTCTCTACTTCTCGCGCACCGCGGGTGAGCAGGCAACCTTCGTCATCAGCGCCGAGGGCATCACGAGCCTCGGCAAGGACGCGGAGCAGCACTCGCTGGAGATGCTGGAGCTCATTTAACCCTCGGAGCGCTTCCCGCTTCGGCGTACGAGGTGCCACCTGTATCGTCGGCGCAGCAACGCGCATGGAATGAGCTGTAGCCATGCGTGTACGATAGACACGTGGACATTCAGCGAAGACGGGTTGTTCTGCGCTCGATCGGTCTGGGCCTGTCTGTCCTCGGCTTGGGGACTGTCGGCTACATGGTGATCGAGGACCAGAACGCCCTCAACGCTTTTTACATGACCGCTATCACCGTCACAACGGTGGGATTTCGAGAGGCCTTTCCGTTGTCGCCGGCCGGTCAGGCGTTCACGATTCTGCTCGCGTTCGGCGGGGTCGGCGTCATTCTCCTCATCGCCTCTGAGTTCGCGCGCGCCATACTCGACACCGACATCCGCCGCATGATCGGGCTGCGAAGGGATCTGACCATGATCAAGAAGCTCTCCAACCACATCGTGGTCCTCGGTTACGGCCGCATGGGCCGTGCCGTCGTCGAGGTGCTCCGCGCTCGAGGCGTCGCATTCGCAGTGGTCGATCTCGATCCGGACAACGTCCGCGACCTCGAAGAGGAGCGCCAGCCGGCGGTGCGTGGTGACGCCACGCAGGAAGACGTGCTGCGGGCCGCAGGCACCGAGCGAGCCAAGACCCTGATCACCTGCCTCGCCGACGACGCCCACAACGTCTATTCGATTCTGCTCGCACGGCAGCTCAACCCAAAGATCACCATCATTGCCCGCGCGGTCGAGGATGGCGCCGAGGAGCGCCTCAGGTTGGCCGGGGCCGACCGTGTGCTCAACCCCTACCGGGTTGGCGGCACCCGGCTCGCCATCACAGCTCTCAAACCCACCGTTTCGGATTTCATCGACGCCTCACTCTCGGGAACGTCCATCGAGCTCGAGCTGGCGGAGGTCGTGGTCCACCCGTCGAGCGACCTGGCCGGCAAGACCCTCGCCGGCGCCGAGGTTCGCCAGCGCTTCGGGATCATCGTCGTGGCGCTGAAGCGGGGCGAGGAGAGCACCTTCAACCCGGGGCCGAACGAACGGATCGAAGCCGGCGATGTGCTCGTGGCCCTGGGTCCGATTCACGCGTTGGAGAGCATCGAAAAAGCGACGCAGTAGCGCGTCGACGCTTCTTCGCGCGTCTCGCTTCGGCGTGCGAGGTGCCACTCTTCGCATTGTTTGCCCGGAGGTGTCACCGGCTTTGTGGTGCTCGAGTCAAACAATGCGAACGGTGGCACCGGTGTCGTCGAAGCTGTTTCGCGCCTGGAATGGGCGGCAATCTACGTCGTCGTTGAAACAAGGCGCCCGGGATACGCCGCAACCGAAGCGTCCAGGATCCGCATCGCACGGCCCAGCGTGGCGGCGTCATACATGAAGGCGATACGGACTTCGTCGACACCCAAACCCGGAGTGACGTAGAAACCTTCACCGGGAGCCAGGCACACGGTCTCGCCATCGAGTGCAAAATCCTTGAGCAGGAAGGCCGCGTATGCTTCGCAGCTGTCGATCGGAAGCCGCGTCATGGTGTAAAAAGAACCCTCCGATCGGTGCGGGCTGACGCCGTCGATGCCAGCAAGGCCATTGAACACAGCATCCCGCCGCTTTTCGTACTCACCGCAGAGATTTTCGGAGTAGGCGCGTCCATGCTCCAGCATCGGCACGACCATGAGCTGTTCAGCTGTCGCTACCGACAGTCGCGCCTGACAGAATCGCAGGGCGATATCGAGAATCTCCCGATTATGGGTGGCCATACAACCGATGCGGACGCCGCACGCGTTGAATCGCTTCGACACGCTGTCGACGAGGATGATTCGCTGCGCGAGGTCCGAGAACTCAGTGAACGAGCGGACCGTTCCGCCGTCAAAAACGAACTCCCGATAGACCTCGTCACAAATGACGAAGAGATCGTTATCGACCGCCACCTTGGCCACTGCCGCCAGCTCTTCGGCCGTATAGACGGTTCCAGTCGGGTTGGACGGGTTGCACAGCAGAATCGCTTTCGTGTTTGGCGTGACGCATGCCCTCAGACGGTCAATCGATCCGAAATGGTATCCATCCTCCACCTTCAAGGTGATCGGAACCATCGTGACGTCCGCCTGTGCGGCAAAGCTCAGATAGTTCGTGTAGCAGGGCTCGAAGACGAGCACTTCCCCATCGCCTCCGGCGACGATCGACAGACTAAAGGTGATCGCTTCGCTCGCCCCGGCGGTGACCAGGATTTCTTCGGCCGCAAACTGGATATCCCAGCTCGCAAAGAAAGCGCTCCACGCTTCGCGGGCACGAGGCAACCCCTCGCTGGGAGCGTACGCCAGGGTCGCCAGCGTCAGACCATGCAGCTCGGCGATCATCTCGGGCGGCGTCGGCATGTCGGGTTGGCCGATGTTGAGGTAGATGACGTTGGTGCCACGAACCTCAGCGGCACGGGCGAGCGGCGCCAGTTTGCGGATCGGCGACGCCTGCAGCTTGGAAGACTTGGCTGAGAGCTTCGGCATGGGCAACCTCCCGGCGGGCCCCGGTCACCGCCGATTGTAGCTCAGCTTCGACGCGGGAAACGCTACCCGCTTCGGCGTGTGAGGTGCCACCCGTCGCATTGTTTGCCCGGAAGGTGCCGCCTCACTGTGACGCGATGAATTCAAACAATGCGACGAGTGGCACCTGTGTCGTCGATGCGGTACGCGCCCCTCATGGGCGAGCACCTCACACACCGAAGCGAGACGCGCCTACAATGGGTGCGATGTACTCATTCCGCCGGTGGCAAGAAAAATACGGCAGGATCACCGCCCGCTCACTGTGGGATCTCTTCATGGTGTGGGTGGTCATCATTAACCTCTGCCTCATCTTCTTTGATCTGACCTACCTGTGGCTGCGACCCACCTATTTCCGATACCTGCCGCTCGTGACCAGGATCTGGGACCCTGTTCTAGGGATCGAACCGCACCCGCTTACGGACGAGCTCATCGACAAGGCCGGGGTGACCGAGCAACTGCTTTCCATTGATCCCACCTCCGGGTCCCTCGATCTCCGCCTCGACGAGCTCAAGGTCATCACTCTTCGGATATTGGTCGAAAACCCTTTTCAACGGTCAGGCCAGACCAGGGACCTCGAGTCCATCAAGGAAACCATGGCGCGAGAGACCGGCCACGCCACCAGCGGGCTCCAAAATCCCATCGTCATCCAGGAGATCGCGCGCGACTTTTGGAGCGGTTCGCCCGAGCTCCTGCGCCATCGATTTGCCCTCTATGACCGCCAGATTGAGCCGCGGCTGGCGGTCAACTACTTCCGCGGCTATGACCTGAACGGACGCCTGGTCGACCACTTCTGGATGATCGACCTGCCGTTTCTGATCCTGTTCTGGATCGAGTTCATGACCCGGTGGTTTCTTGCCGTTCGTCGCCGCACATACGCCCGTTGGTACTTCTTTCCGATCTTCTATTGGTACGATTTGCTGAGCTTGATTCCGGTGATGGCGCTGCGACCGCTGCGGCTGTTACGCATCGTCTCGATCTATATGCGGCTGCGCACGTCGGGGCTTTCCCGCGTCGGCAAGGACTTCCTGAGTCGCAGTGTGGCGTACATCTCAAACATTATCACCGAGGAGGTGTCGGATCGGGTCGCGGTCCGCATTTTGTCGGAGTTCGGCGAGGAGCTCGGCGACGGCACCCACGTGCGCATCGCCCGCGCTGCGGTCGAGCCGCGCCGCGCCGAGATCGAGCAGGTCCTCGTCAACCAGATTCGCGCGATATTGACGAACGAGGAAACCATCGAGCGCTTCCGTCGCCTGCTCGAGCTCAACCTGGAGAACGCGGTCGAGGAGTCGGAAAGCCTGCGTTCGCTGCCACTCCCGCACGTGATCGTCAAACCGGTCGTCCGCACGATGGGCGAGGTCATCCTCGACACTACCCTCGAGACCATCACCACTACCATCGACAGCCCGAACGGCCAGGAGGCCGTGCGGGCGGTTGCCGCCTCGATCCTCGACGAGCTATTCTACGGCCCCGCGCTGGTCGAGATCGAGTCCCTGGCCAAGGAGATCAGCCTCCAGATCATCTCCCAGATGCGGGACGTGGTGACGGTCAAGAAGTGGGCCCTGCCCGACGAGCAGGTCAAGCGACCACCGATGCCGTGGGAGGAGGAGGGAGAGTTCTGAATTCTGAATTCGGAATTCTGACCACCCTCCCGAGAAAACCACGAAGGGATCTTTCACCTTCGCCCTTGAATAGGCGATGGTAACTCTGGCGCCAGGTCAAAAACACCTCCTCCCCTCAGAAACTCGACATGCGCCGCGCATGTCGAGTTTCTGAGGCTGGGCGAGGGGAGGGGGCGGGGTGTCTACCGAGTGCGCCGACGCAACTCGACGCTCGCCCGTCGGCACGCCGCTTGCGGCGTGGAGCGGACGAGGTTCGTGGGGCGACGAGAGCTTGCTCTCGGAGCGTCGAGGACCGAGTTTGCGAACCCGCGGGCTCAGCCCGCGGGCGGCGGGCACGGATACGGAGACCGGCTCGGAGACGGGCCGATGGGTCAGTTTTTCTTTGCTGTCATCCGATCCAGCCGAAGCGTCGCATCGACGCCCATGAAATGGCGGCCGGCGAGGACGACGACCAGCATCGCGCCGAGGGCCACCGCTGCCGCGATCATGAACATGACGACGATCTGGTAGGCCACTGCCTGCAGGGGCGGCGACCCTGCGAGGATCTGGCCGGTCATCATCCCCGGCAGCGACACGATCCCGGCCGCAGCCATCGAGTTGATGATCGGAATCATCCCAGTCCGAACAGCGTCCCGGAGCGGCGCGGCCAGCGCCTCGTGGCGGGTGGCGCCGAAGGCGATGCGCAGCTCGACCTCGGCCGACCGCACCTCGAGGTGGTCCATGAAACGGTCGAGACAGAGCGAAATGCCGGTCAGGGAGTTGCCGAGGATCATCCCGAGCAGCGGGATCACGTACTGCGGGTCGTACCAGGGTTCGACCCCGACCACCACCTGGGTGACCACGCCGCCAACTACGAAGCAGGTCGCGGCCATGGTCAGCCAAGCATCGACCAGAATCCCGCGATAACCGCGGGAGGCGCGGGTCACCGCTTCCCGCGCCGCAAACACGGTCATCAAAAGCAGGAGGCAGACCACGAGTAACGGGTTTTCGAGAGCGAAGATCTGCTCGAGGATGAGGCCGAGCAGACCGAGCTGGATGACGGTCCGCAATGCAGCTATTCCGAGGCGGCGTTCGACACCGAGTCGGAGCACCATCGACACCACTCCAGCAGCAACAATAAGCACGGTGGCGATGACAAGCTGCTGCGGACCGAGCTCGATGAAATGGCTCATGCGGTTGCCTTGAGTTGGCCGTGGGCGAGCCGGAGGTGGCGGTCGGTACGGGTGTTCATACGAGGGTCGTGGAGGACGCAGACCAGGAGTCGTCCGGGTCGGCGACCGAACTGCAACAGGAGGTCGAAACAGACCTCGGCGATGCCCGGATCGAGACCCGACATCGGTTCATCGGCAACCACGACCATCGGGTTCCACAACAGGGCCCGAACCAACGCCAGACGATGGCGCTCGCCGCCGGACAGGGTCCGCACCTCGCGGTCGAAAGGGAGCTTTTCGAGACCGACCTGGGTCATCATCGCCGCGGCGCGCACGTCGTCGAACTTTCTCTCACGACCGGCACGCTGGGTGAACGGGAAGCTGAGGTTCTCACGCACCGTGCCGATGACCATCGGTGCGTCCTGCGCCACCAGGCTCACCCGAGAGCGCCACGCCGGCAGCTCGGCGCCACGAAAGCTGTGGCCGTCGAGCTGTCGGGTTGCATCCGGTGACCAGGCGAGAGCTGCGACGTGGCGCAGCAGGGTGCTTTTGCCGCTGCCCGACGGTCCCTCGATCCCGACGCACTGTCCCGCCTCCAGCGACACCGATACCCCGTCGAACAGGACCCTACCCTCGCCATCGCTGGCGGAGAAGGGGCCGCATTCCAGGAACGCGCTCATGGGGGGAGTGTATACCCGTCTCATTCCCGTCTCCGTGCCCGGAATCGACTCTCAGTAATGCCACCCCCTATCCAATCGGGCACGGGCACGGATAGGGAGACGAAGACAGGGCTTTCGCAAAGGATAAATGCAGCGTAAAATCAGAAGATGGCCGACACACCCGTCCGGCGTATCCTCCATTGCGACATGGACTGCTTCTTCGCCGCGGTCCATACCCGTGACGATCCCAGTCTCGAGGGGAAACCAATCGTTGTCGGAGGCGACCCTTCGGGTCGCGGTGTGGTGGCGGCCGCCAACTACGAGGCGCGAAAGTTCGGGATCCACTCGGCTATGCCGGCTGCGCAAGCGCGGCGGCAGTGTCCGGACACGATCTTCTTGCCGCCCGACTTCAAGCGCTACCGGGAGGAATCCCAGCAGATATTCGCAATCTATGCTGACTACACCCCTATCATCCAACCGCTTTCGCTGGATGAGGCCTTCCTCGATGTCAGCGAGCACCTAGGGGACTTCGGCAGTGCGACCGCGCTTGCCGAGGACATCCGTCGCCGGGTGCGCGAGGAGCGCCGACTCACGGTCAGCGTCGGCGTCGCGCCCAACAAGCTGGTGGCCAAGATCGCGTCCGATTTTCGCAAGCCCGACGGGCTGACGGTCGTACGACCGCACGAGGTGGAGGCGTTCCTCGCGCCGTTGCCGGTGCGCAGGCTCTACGGCATCGGACCGGCCGCGGAACGGACTTTGCACGAGATGGGTATCACGACAGTGGGCGAGCTGCGCGAGCTTTCCGTCGATCGGCTGAAGGCCAGATTCGGAAACTGGGGAAGGGTCCTTTGGGAGCGCGTGCGCGGCATCGACGACCGGCCGGTGCACACCCACCGGGAGCGCAAAAGCCTGAGCACCGAGCGCACTTTCGCCGAAAACGTGAAGAATCTCGAAGAGATCGACCGCATCCTCGACACGATGGCCGCGGAGGTCTCCCGTGGTCTCGAAAAACGTCGCCTCACGGCTTCGACGATCACCGTCAAAGTCCGCTACCCCGACTTCACGACCCCGACCCGCTCCCACACTCTGCCGGTCCCGACCTCGGATGCCGCCACCATCGGCGCCGCCGCACGCGAGCTGGTGCGCCGAACCGATGCCGCTCAACGCTCCGTCCGTCTTCTCGGCGTCAGGGCGAGCAACCTCGTTCCCGGAGAACTGGGGCAAATGACCCTCTTTGAAGAGTGATTCACCCGCCTGTTGCACGCGCGAATGTGCGTCGGCGACACAGGTGCCACTCTTCGCATTGTTTGCCCAGGAGGCGCTGCCAGTCTGAAACGCGACCAACTCAAACAATGCGAAGGGTGGCACCACCCTCGTTGCAACCGGCATCGAGTATCGGGGAACGGGGGCGCGGATCTGGCAAACTAGATGCTCCAAATGACTGAGTATCAGAAAAGCGTTCCCCGAACCAGCCGCCTCGTCCCAGGTCTCGTGACCGGTCTCGCCGCGCTGTGGACGGCGGGAGTGGTCCTCGCTCCGTGGCTTTCGTCCCACGGTTCTTTTCTCGGCGGGTGGCTGCGGCTGCTCTACCGCCCCGGATGCCACCAGATCGCCGACCGTTGCCTCGACCTCGGGTTCGGGCCAATGGCGGTCTGCGCGCGCTGCGCCGGGCTCTACCTCGGCGGGACCCTCGCCCTGCTGTGGACCACAGCCCGCAACCACCCGTTCCGCCCTCATCCGCTCTGGCTGGCAACGGTCGCCGCGCCGACGATCCTCGACTTCGCCGCCGGCCAGATCGGCCTCCCGAGCCTGGGGAACTGGACCCGATTCGCCGTCGCTCTCCCGCTGGGGTTTATGGCGGGCCTCTACCTCGGTGATGCGCTGATCGAGACCGCACGGCTCAACTCCGCCCCCCAAAAACCGAAAATTCCCGGCGAGGATTCGGTAGGATAGAGCGACACTCAAGGAGGAAAAGATGAACCAGGCACCTTCGATGCTCAAACCCGCTCTGATCTCGGGAGTCGCCTTCGGAGTCGCGGGCGCCATTCCTGTCGTCAATTGGATCAACTGCGCCTGTTGTGCGTTGATCATCGGATGTGGCTTCTTTGCCGCGTTCCTCTACTCGAAGGACAGCCGTGCCGCCGGCTTCGCGTTTCGTCCCGGCAACGGCGCGACGGTCGGGCTGGTCGCCGGTCTGATCTATGGGGTGGTGTCGGGCGTTCTCGGCGGTCTCATCAGCTCGGTTCTCGGGATGGGGGATTGGCAGGAGGTCATCGAACAGATTCAGACGAGCGGAGCAAACATCGATCCGGAGGTCCTGGATGGCATCACCCATTTCATGGAGAGCTCCGGCGGTTTGGTGATTATTCTGATCGGTATTTTTGTCGCGCTCGTTCTGGGCGCGATCTTCGGAACGATCGGCGGTCTGATCGGCGGCTCCGTCTTCAAGGTGGAACCACAGCCTCCGACGCTGGAAAACGCGCCGCCGCCACCACCCGTCGGCTGATCGATTTCGATAGGTCTAAGGGAGGAAAACATGGAAGCGACATCGTCACCCCCGCCCCCGCCCGCGGCTCCGACACCGGCGGCCACGATTCCCTGGGAGGACCCTGCGCGGACGAGCACATTCGAACGTTTTGCCGAAACGGTCAAGCTATTGGCCACTCGACCGGGGGCAGGGTTTGCGGGAATGCCCACCACCGGCGGCATCGGCTCGCCGCTGCTCTACGCGATTGTCGTTGGCTGGATCGGCATCGGTATCGCTGTTGTCTGGAACACGCTTTTCCAGGGCATGTGGATCCCGTTCATGGGCGGCAAAGAAGAGGCGGCCCTCGCGGCCGGGTTTACTGCCGCCTGGGCAGTCGGCCTGGTCATCCTGGCGCCGATTCTTGTCATCATCGGCGTCTTTATCGGTGCGGCCATCCTGCACTTGATGCTGATGATCGTCGGCGGCGCCAACAGCGGCTTCGAGGCGACGGTGCGAGTGGTGTGCTATGCCCAAACTGCCCAGCTTGCCGGGATCGTCCCCTTCTGCGGCGGTCTGATCTCCATGGTCTGGGCAGTCATTCTCTATATTTTCGGTCTCGCCACCGCCCATCGCACGACCCAGGGCAAGGCAGTGCTGGCAGTTGTTTTACCCGTCGTCCTTTGCTGTGCATTCGCGGCGGCCTTGGTGTTCATGGGTGTGCTCGCGGGGGTCGCCGCCTCTCGGTGACGATCCGAGCCGCAACGCGGGAGGAGCGCCAGCTCGCGTATCTGTGGCTGGCGGCGGCGGTCTCAGCCGTCGCGTTGAGGCCACTGTGGTTGGCGATGACCCCGCTACTCCGGCCATGCGTCTTTCGCTCCCTCACCGGATTCCCGTGCCCGACCTGCGGCACGCGCAGTGGCGCGGCGTGTTGAAGGGGCACGTG
>CAYRFI010000009.1:32911-44401 GCA_964423595.1 uncultured Thermoanaerobaculia bacterium
CGACGCGGGCGGCGACGGCCTTCCTCGACGGCCACCTGATCGCGGCACTCGCCGCCAACCCGCTGGCAGCTGTGGCGGGTCTCCTTTTTGTGGTCGGCGCACCGCTGGCGGCGTTCTGGGCCGTCGCCCGGTGGCCGGTGCCGGTGCTGCCGACGCCCCTTCCCGGTTGGATGCGCGGCGGAGCCGTGGCAGTCGTCGCCGCGAACTGGCTCTACATCATCATTGCTGCCTGAGGGCCCCCTATCGAAGCAGACGCGGTTCTGCAATTGAGATTACGTATCTAATTAGGTCACTTTTCAGTCAAACAATCTTGACGATCTGGTAATATTGTCATATTCTATCCTAGCAAAATAGAAATATGGTTAACCAGTAGCGTCAATTTTTATTTGTGAAAAGAAGTACAAGGAGACCAAAATGAATCGATCCCAATTAATGGTAGCCACCGTTCTGATTGGAGTCCTCGCCCTGAGCCTCGCCAACGTGGCCACCGCAGCCAAGAAACCAAAGGGCGTCGATCTCTACAAGGAGTACTGCAAGCCGTGCCATGGGGCCGACTCCGAGAACGGCGAATACACGCCGATGACCCTGATCCAGGACCAGTGGGACCGCTTCTTCGAGGAGAAGTTTGTCGACACCCACTCCGGCGTCATGGATCCCAACCACGACAACAAGCCGGTCACCGAGGTCATCAGTGAATCCGATCTCGAGATGATCAAGAACTTCGCGGTTGATCACGCGGCTGACTCCGAGCAGCCCATGACCTGCGGCTGATTCGATTCCAAAAGAAGGAGAAGATGATGATACGCAAGACCATCGCGGTGCTCGGCATCACCCTTCTGTGCATGACCACAGCTGCTTCTACCGCGGATAGCGAAACCACCGATGAGCAGATCGCCAAACTCCAGGACGAGGTCAAGGATCTCGAGAAGAGAGTGATGAAGACCGAACGTAAGACCGCCCTTGACCGGATCAACTTCACCGGCGACTTCCGCTTCGAGCTCAACTCGATCAACTCGACCTACGACGACTACTTCAACGGCATGCAGCTCCAGCGCATGCTGGTCGACACGCTTTTCTACTTCAACGGAAACGGGATGCCGCCGCAATCGCCCGCAGACGTCCAGAATTTCATCGCTCAGAACTATGCCAACTATCTCTACTACCTCGACAACGTCGTCACCTTCGATTGGCTCAAGCAGGTTATGGGATCGTTCCCGCCGGAGAT
Organism: uncultured Thermoanaerobaculia bacterium; assembly: GCA_964423595.1. GTDB lineage: Bacteria > Acidobacteriota > Thermoanaerobaculia > Thermoanaerobaculales > Sulfomarinibacteraceae > Sulfomarinibacter. The sequence goes on from CAYRFI010000009.1 coordinate 34,137, forward strand.
GCAGCAGGGGCTCATGCAGCAGCTCCTGCCCTACACCTACACCGAGGGATACGATTACAACAACGACATCCTCTACACCAATCGCCTCCGTCTGCAGATGAACGCCGAGGTGTCGGACAGCGTCGACTTCGCCGGCCGCCTCTCGATGTACAAGGCGTGGGGCGATTCGACCGGCGTCCAGACCTTCAACGGTTTTCCCACTTCGATCAACGTTGACGGCACCACGACCTCTGTCCCCAACTCCGACATCCTGAGGGTCGAACGCGCCTACTTCACCTGGCACAGTCCCAAGATCTATCTCTCGATCGGACGTCGGCCGTCGACCGGTGGTGTCCCACTCAATTTCCGTAACGATGAGCCTCGAGGCGGCACGCCCCTTGGTTCGATCATCAACTACCAGTTCGACGGCGCCACCTTCGGTTGGCACATCAACGACAAATCCACGTTCCGCCTCTGCTACGGCGTCGGCTTCGAGTCCGGCTTCGGCAACGCCCAGGAGCTCCAACAGCCCGCCGACCGGCTCAAAGACGCCTCGTTCCTCGGCGTGAACTGGGACATCTACAACACCGAAGACGTCTTCATCCAGGGTTCTGTCGCCCGCGCCTTTGATGTGACCGACGGTTTCGGCGGTCTCGTGGTCCTGCCGGTCGACCCGGTCACCGGTCAGGAAATCCCGGCACCCCTCGTTCTGCGCTATACCCCGTCGGCCAACCTTGGTGACATCACGTGGGCAAGTATTGTGGGCATCGTCCATCCCGGCGCATTTGACGTTTTCGCGTCGCTCAACTACATGGAGTCCGATCCGAACGACATCACGACGCCGTTCGGCGGTCTCTTCTCCGACCCCTTCGATACGCCCAAGAAACAGGACGCCTACATGTATTACTTCGGCGCCCGCTACAATCTCCCCAACGACAAAACCAAGGTTGGTCTCGAGTACAACTACGGCTCCGAGTACTGGTTCAACATGGCGGTGGCCGAGGACAGCCTGTATGCACCCAAGACCTCCGTCCGCGGCAACGTGTGGGAGGTCTACCTAACCCACCGCATCACCAAGGGCTTCATCCTCAAGCTCGACTACATGAAGTACGACTTCGAGCACTCGGGCTCGGGTTGGCATATGGGCGCTCCCAAAGATCTGGACTCGACCCCGATCCTCGGCTTCCCCTCCCCCACCGACGCCGACCGATTCCTGCTAGGATTGCAGGCACGATTCTGAGAAGACGACAGGGGAGGAAGCCATGATTCAGCGTACGATCACCCTGATGGCGCTGCTCGCCCTAACCGCGATGCCGGCGCTCGCGGCCGATTACACCCACCAGGAGTACTTCGATCATTACGATGGCACCAAGACCTGCCTCGCGTGCCACCAGGATGAAGCGGAGTCCTTCTTCCACTCACAGCACTACCAATGGCTCGGCGATGCTCCCGACATCGTCGACGCCGACGGGATGAAGCTCGGCAAACGCAATACGATCAATGACTTCTGTACGAACCCGATGTCGAACTGGATCGGAATCGTCAAAAACTCGCAGGGCCACGTCCTCTCCGAGGGATGCTCCAAGTGCCACGCTGGGCTCGGTCTGGTTCCCTCCGAGACGATGAGCCGGGAGCAGCTCGAGAATATCGACTGTCTGATCTGCCACGCGTCCGGCTACCGTCGCGATCTCTATACCAATGACGACGGCAGCCTCGAGTGGAAGTCCATCCTGTGGAAGAACCAGGAGGGGCTCGACTCGGTCTCCAAGCGCATCACGTCGCCCAAGCGTTCGAGTTGCCTTCGCTGCCACTCCGGATCAGGCGGAGGGCCGAACTTCAAGCGTGGAGATCTCGAATATGCGCTCGCCGACACTGACGCTGAGTTCGATGTCCACATGGGAACCGATGGCGGCGACATGACGTGTGTCGACTGCCATGCCGGTAAGGATCACCGGGTACGCGGCCGCGGCACCGATCTTTCAGGCACGGATCTCCCTGATCACGGCCTCTCGTGCGACAATGGCGAGTGCCACGCCGCCGCGCCCCACAAAAAGGCCCTTCTCAATCAACACGCCCAACGGGTGTTCTGCACGGTCTGTCACATACCGACCTTTGCCAAAGAGGACGCCACCGACATGGTGCGCGACTGGTCGACTCCCTTCTACAAGGCCGAGGCCGACAAATACACGGCGACGATCACCATGGGCAAGGACGTCGAGCCGGTCATCGAGTGGTACAACGGTAAGACCTGGGAGCAGCTGCCAGGCGCAGTCGTCACGCGACGAAACGACGGCACGGTCGGGATGATGATCCCGCAGGGCTCCATAAACGACCCCGGGGCGCGGCTCTACGCTTTCAAGCTCCACCGCGGCATGATGCCCGTGCTCAAGGAGAAGGGGTGGATCGTCCCGATCCTGGTCGAGGAGTTCTTTGCAGATGGCAATATCGACAGCGCCGTCCGCAAGGCCGCCAAGGAAATGTACGGCCTCGAGAATATCGACTACGAGTGGGTACCGGTCACGCGCCACATGGGCATTTTCCATGAGGTACAGCCGGCCGACAATGCGCTGCGTTGTCTCGACTGCCACGGCCCGGACGGTCGCCTCGACTGGGCCGGCCTCGGTTACGAGGCGGACCCGCTGGCGGCGGTCCTGAGCTCCTCGCACTGAGTCGTTTTTCCCGTAATTCAAGGCGGACCTTCGGGCCCGCCTTTTCTTGTTCCAAGACTGTCATCATATTGAGACTGGTTCACTCATATGAAACGGAGGATACATGACGTCTCAATTCACACACCTCACGCCTTCAGATGACGGTGCCGTCAGGGATGACCGCATTCTTGGCCACCACAACGATGCCGTCTCGAATCGCCCAACCATCGCCATCGGCCTTCTCGACCCCGGCTTCGTTGCAGATGCGCACATTGCAGCCGATGCGAGCGTTTTTGTCGATGATGGCGTTGGTGATCTCGCAGCCTTCGCCAATGCCTGGCGGCGGCTCGCCAAGTTCGGGAGCCGGGTAGTGTGAGTCGATACCCATGATCAGGGCTCGGTGGACCGTCGATTTTCGGATCACGCCGCGGAGTCCGACCACCGCGTTCTCGATCTCGGAATCCTCCACCCTCGATCCGTCGGATAGCAGCACATGATCGAATCGGCATCTATGGAGCACCGCGCCCGGGAGATAGCGGGGGCGCGTATAGATCGGCCATACCTGATCGCGAAAGGTGAATGGAGGCTCCTGCTGTACCAGGTCCATGTGGGCCTCGAAAAAGGCGCCGATGGTTCCGATGTCCCGCCAATAGCCCTCGAAGAAGTGTGCCTGCACGCGCCGGCGAGAGACCTCGGCAGGAATGATGTGACCACCAAAATCAGCCAGCGTGTTGTCCAACGCTTCGATGAGGGCTTGCTTGCGGAAAATGTAGATCCCCATCGACGCAAGGTACGGATGATCCGACGACACGCCCTTGGCCTCGAGCAGGCTCGGCGCGACCTCCATTCCTGCACGTTCCCCTGCCGATGAGGGCTTCTCCCGAAATTCGACGATGCGCCCGCTTTCGTCAACCATCACCGCCCCGAAACCGGCGATCTCTTCACTCGAGCACGGTTTTACTGCGATCGTGACATCGGCCTCGTTTTTGATGTGGTCGTGCAGGAGCTGACGGTAGTCCATGCGGTACATATGGTCGCCGGCAAGGATCAACACGTGCTCGCCCGGAAGCTGGGCAAGGATGTGGAGGTTTTGGCGGACCGCGTCGGCGGTGCCCTGGAACCAGGTCTGGACGGTCGGCGTCTGCTGGGCGGCAAGGATCTGCACATAGCCACGGGAGAAGGCGTCGAAGCGATAGGTACGGCCGATATGGCGGTGGAGCGACACCGAGTTGAACTGGGTCAGGACGTACATCCGCTCCATGCCCGAGTTGATTGCATTCGATATCGGAATGTCGATCAGCCGGTACTTTCCGGCAACCGGCACCGCCGGCTTGCTGCGCCGCAATGTCAGTGGTGCGAGACGCGCGCCGCGCCCACCGCCGAGGATGAGTACCGTGACGTCCAAATCGCACTCCTCGAGAGCGCTCATCCATCCCTCCTCGCGCCGATGCTCATTCCGCGGCCAGTGTAGCCGGTCCCGTCTGGGCTGCAAAGCCGGGACGAACACCAGTCGGCAGGACTACGTTCCGCCGCGAAGTGCGGCCGCCGCAAGGGGCAGCAGCCCGCCATGACCGAGAATGCGTGGCCCCTCAGCCCGCATCTTGAGGGCCAGGAAGCGCGACATCAAGGAAGGATCGGCGGCCAGCGATCGCATGACCCGCCGCCGCAGCCACGGATGACGCTCGACACGCAGAAGAAGGCGGGTGATCGCGTTGGGGTAGCGACCGATCCGCCTGTGGGCAGCGACATAGTGCCGAAGGTCACCGGCAGCCATCGCCTCGACGAGCGCCGCCGCCTGGCGAAACGAGAGGGCGAGACCCTCGCCGGTGATCGGATCGATATAGCCCGAGGCGTCGCCGACCAAAGCGAGATTCCCGCTGATCACTTTTCGGCACCTCTGTTGGAATGGACCCGCACCACGATCCTTCGACGCGACCGGAGCATTTTCGAGGCGTCGCTGAAGGTTTGGGAAGCTCTGGAGTAGGTCGTCAAACGTGGCCGCCTTCCCGGACCACAGCAGGGCGACCCCGATCATGGTCTCCGCCACCGGCGTCACATAGGCTTCGCGGCCGTCCGACCAATGGATCTCGACCAAATCGGACCACGGTTCAATTTCGAAGTGCCGGCGGATGCCGAACCGGCGACTCCGCGCTGTACGTCCATCGAGGTTCGACCACTGACGAACCCGGGAGGCGCGACCATCGGCGCCGATCAGCCACCGTCCGCGGACCACGCCGTGATCGGTTTCGAAACCGTCGCCGATGACGCCTTGTACCTTCACTCCCCATCGCAGGTCCGTACCGAGGGCCTCGGCGCGACGCCGAAGCGCGCCGTGCAGCTCCGTCCGGCGGACACCGAGGCCGGGAGATCTCGGGAACAACCCCTCAGCCACAACGTGATCGTCGATATAACGAATACCGAGGAATGGATGAGAGTCGATCCCCTGCAGGTCCACTCCGAGATCCTCCAAAACCGCGACGCCGTCCGGCATCAGACCCTCGCCGCAGGCCTTGTCCAAGGGTGGCCGGGCGCGGTCGAGGACGATGACCTCGAAGCCCCGGAGGCGCGCGGCGATGGCGGCGCACAGCCCCGCCGGGCCACCTCCCACGATCACGACGTCAGCCATGGCCCCTCCGCCGTTCGGCCCGCGCCATCGCCAGCGAAGACCGCACCGCGTCAGCAACGAGACGGAACGGGGTCACCGCCGCGGGCCGCGTGAGCTCGTTGGCTCGCCATCTTTGGAGGGCTTCGCGGCGTCGGATCTTGCCCGAGGAGGTGCGGGGCAAAACACCGGGTTCCAGAACCTCGACGCAGTCCGGTTCGAGCCCGCTCGCCGCCAACACCGCGTGAGCAACTTTCCGTGCGACCTCCGGAAACTCACTGACCGATACGCCCTTCTGCGCTTCAACCATTACCAGCAGCAGCTCGCGTTCGGCTTCCTCGGGCATGAAGGACATCGCTGCTGCGCAACCCGTCCTCACCCCTTCGACGGCGTCGACAGCGTGCTCCACCTCCACCGGCGAGTGGTTGCGGCCGCGAAGAATGAGCACGTCTTTGGCGCGGCCGGTGAGGTAGAGATCGCCTTCTTCGGTGACAAAACCGAGATCACCGGTATTGAGCCAACCATCTCGGATCGCCCGAGCCGTCGCCCGTCCGCGCCCCAGGTAGCCCTCCATCAGCGAAGGCCCGCGTACCAACACTCGGCCGACCCGTCGCTCAGCCACCTCGCGACGCCGCTTGTCGACAATTCGCAGCGCGAAATCCGGCAGCGGGCGACCGACCGATACGATCTCCACTCCCGTCGGGTCATCGACCGCTTCCAAACGCCCTGCCAGAGCCTCGCGGTCGAAGCGCCGGCTCGTGAAAGGCCGGTCGATCGGTGAGAAGGTCACCGCGAGAGAGGCTTCCGACAGCCCGTAGACCGGAGTCAGCGCCTCGGGCCGGAAGCCCCAGGCGGCGAATCGTCGCTGAAACCGGCGCAACACCTCTGCCGCCACCGGCTCGGCCCCGTTGAGTGCCACCCGCCAGGATCCGAGGTCGACGCCCTCGAGCTCGTCGTCACGGATACGTTCGACACACAATCCGTAGGCGAAGTTGGGCGCCGGAGAGACGGTGGCCCGGTAACGTGAGATAGCGCGCATCCACGCCGCCGGTCGTGCGACGAAGAGCTCGGGCGGGATGAGGGTCAGGGTCGCTCCACGCTCGAGGGCCGGGAAGACACAGCCGATCAGACCCATGTCGTGATACAGCGGCAACCAGCTGACGCCGCTGTGGATGACGCCATTGCGGTCCGGCCAGAAAGCGTTGAGACGCACCGTTTGAGCCACGATTGCCCGATGGCTGAGGGCGACCGGTTTGGGGTCGACGGTCGTGCCGGAAGAAAACTGAACGAGGGCGAGGTCGCCCGCCGCAACCTCAATAGAGTACGGCTCAGCGTGGGCCAGCTCGTCGACGGTCCGGCACCCGAGAGCGGGTTGCGCCGCCTCGACCGCCGGGCCGAGAAGCCGACGGACCCCCTTGTCGGCCAAAACCAGCCGCGCGTCCACCGCCCGCAACATCGCCGTCGTCCGATCGTGGTACTCGTCGAGGCGCCCGAGACGAACCGGCGGATAGAGCGGCACCGGTACTGCACCGGCGAGGAGTACGCCGAAGAAGGCGTCGAAAAAGCCAGCACAGGTCGGGTAGACGAGAGCCACCCGCTGGCCCGGAACGACGCCACTGGCGAGGATCCGACCGGCGACCGATCGCGCCCGATCATGAATCTCGGACCAGCGCAACCATTGGCTGTGCTCTCTGCGATCGAGGATCCTCAATCCCCCGTCCGACGAGGCCGCCGCTCGCTCCAGCAGCCGATTGATGGTCACACCTTCACTCATCGTGAAGTTCCCGGATGATCGCCACGAGATCGCCCACGGTTTGGATTCCCGCCTCCTCGTCGAGACAGACCTTGAAGTAGTTCTCGACCTCGAGGGCGAGGGTCAAGGTCTTGAGCGAGTCGAGCTCGAGATCTTCCACCAGCCGCATCTCCGGCCGCAGCGAGCGTTTCCATCCCAGGTGCTGCCGAGCGACCTCGGCAATACCGTTGATGATCTGCGCGTCAGTAAGGCTCATCCGATGCCTCCAGCGGCGAACCCGCTCAGCGCCCCTTGCTCGACCCGGATGCGCTCCCTGAGGAGGACCAGGTTGGCAACGGTGAAGACAGCGGCCGTCAGCCACGCGCAGTGCACCATTGGGATGGCGGCGATCTCCGTCACCACCGCCACGTAGTTGGGGTGGCGGAACCATCGGTAGGGCCCGGCGGTCACCAGCTCCTCACCCGGAACCACGAGAACCCGAGTGGTCCAGCGCTCCCCGAGGGTCGTCAGGGTCCACCACCGCAGCGCCAGGGCCACGGTCAGGATCAGCATCGCAGCCACGGCGAGTGCGGGAATCCACGGACGATCGAGGAGCCAGACCTCGGCCACGCACGACACGAGAAAGACGGTGTGGAGGGCGACCATCCACGGATAGTGGCCGGTTCCAACCTCGATCGCACCACGAGCCTTGAGCGCATGCAGATGGCGCCTGGAAACACCGAGCTCCCACACTCGTTGGATCGCGATAATCACAATCAACGCGGAGAAGGCAACTCTGGAGTCGGCGCCGAGCACCGTACTGCTCATCGTTCGTCCCACTTCAGGAGCACCAGCTCCGAACAGAAACCCGGTCCCATGGCCGACATCAGGCCCCAGCTGCCAGTCGGGGGCGGCGACCCGAGAGTTTCCTCCAGGACCAACAGGACCGAAGTTGACGAGAGATTGCCGACTTCGCGGAGCGTCCTCCAGGCGCCCTCGAGGGCCCCTTCCGGCAGCTCCAACGCCTCCTGCATGGCCTCGAGCACCTTCGGTCCGCCGGGATGGGAGATCCAGGCTGCAATATTGTTCCGTGCCAGACCGTGCTCGGCGAGGAAGGCGTCCACGTCCCGCCGCAGGTACCGCTGAACCATCTCCGGCACCTCGGCCGAAAGCACGATCTTGAAGCCTCGTTCCGACACCTCCCAGCCCATCACCCGCTCGCTGTCGGGGTAGAAGGAGGAACGGCTGGCAACGACCCGAGGACCCTTCGCCTCACAATTCCCTCCAACCAGGACCGCAGCTGCGGCACCATCGCCAAAGAGGCCCGAGCCAATCAGGTTCTCCACCGAAAGATCGTCCCGCTGTAAGGTCAGCGAGCACAGCTCGACCGACAGCAGCACCGCCACCTCGTCCGGATGCCCGAGAAGATAGTCGGCCGCGCGGGCGACACCGGCCGCACCCGCGAGACACCCGAGGCCAAATATTGGTACCCGTTTCACCCGTGACGGCAAGCTGAGCCGGTTCATGAGGCGGGCGTCGATCGACGGCGTCGCGACACCGGTGACGGTCGTGAAGTAGAACGCATCGACCTCGTCGACGTCGAGTCCGGCGCGATCGAGGGCCTTCAACACAGCCTTGCCGCCGAGTTCTTGAGCCACGCGGATCCAGTGGTCGTTGGCCTGGCCCCAGTTCTCGATCTTGCGGTACGCCTCGATCGGCAGCGCCAGATGGCGCCCGCCGACCAGCACGTTGCGGTGCAGCCGCTCGAGGCGACCAACGTTGTGATACCGCTCCGCCCACTGCTCGCGAAACGCCTCCAGGAGCGTCTCCTGGTCGTAGTAGTGCTCCGGCAAAGCCGAGGCGACGGCGGCGATTCTCATCTCGAGGTCCCCTTTGTCGCGGACCCCTTATGGCCCTTTCCATTCATCCGTCTCAGTTCCATCAGCTAGATCAACATCGGCGGCGGCCCGAGTATTGCGCGGAGCCTCAGTCGTTCGTGGCTCGAAGGAGTCGGAGACGCAGCAGGGCGACCACGGCCACAACAGCGGCCAGCAACATGAATACCGACCCTGTTCGGAAGGGCCACGCAAACCCGATGGCGCCATACACGACCTCGCCCCAAAACGGGCCGATGATGCGGGCCAGGCTCGACATGCCCTGGTAAACCCCCATCACCCCGCCGACCTGGTCGGGCTTGACACGCTTCGACGTGAAGGCGGACAGCGACGGGTGAGCGATACCCTGGCCGACGGCGAGGACGGCCAGAATGGCCAGCAGGGGCCCCCGCCTCGGCGCATACGGGAGGAGGCCGAGAGCAATGAAGCTGAGCAGGGTGCCGGTGACGATCAGGCGAACCTCACCGAAACTCCTCGCCAAACGTCCCACCAGCCCACCCTGCACGATTGCGCCCAGCACACCCGCGTACACAAAGAGCCACGCAATCGTCGAGGTCGAGAAGTCGAACCGCAGCTTGGCGAACTGGGCGAAGGTTGTTTCGAAGTTGGCGAAGGCGAAAATCGTTAAAAAGACCATCAGCAGGCACAGGCCGACGAGCGGGCGCGAGAGTGCCTCAGCGAGGCTGCTCAGATTGAGAGGATGGCGACGCGCCTCGCGTCTGGCATTGGTGTCGAGGGTCTCTGGAAGGCGGGTCAGAACCAGCACGAGCGCGATCAGCGATGTCACGGCAGCGCCGATGCCGGGCAACCACGGTGCTATCGTCACCAGGAGCGCACCGATCGCCGGCCCGAGGATGAAACCGAGGCCGAAGGCGGCGCCGATGATCCCCATGCCCTTCGCACGATCCTCGGGTCCAGTAATATCGGCGATCACCGCCTGCGCGGTGGAGATGTTGCCGCCGGAGATTCCGTCGATGATCCGTGACGCGAAGAGCATGCCGAGCGAACCGGCAATGCCGAAGAGAACATAACCAACAGCTGACCCGAGAAGCGAGACCATCAGCACCGGCCGACGCCCGATGCGGTCGGAGAGCCGCCCCAGGATTGGTGCGGCGACGAACTGCATCATCGAAAACGACGCCATCAAGAGGCCGAAAACCACCGGCGACGGCCCGTACTCCTCGGCATAGAGCGGCAAGATCGGGATGACGATGCCGAAGCCGACCAGATCGATGAAGACGATCAGGAAGACAATGCCGATCTTCGCGCGATGCTCTTTCAACAGGCTTGTTCCCCACCCCGATGCCGTTGCATTTTACACACGTCCCCGTGCTGCCACAGACGGGATACAAGATCCAAGATGCAAGATGCAGGATGAATGTCGGAGGAGAGTCCGCGGGTGTGGGCGG
>CAYRFI010000009.1:44411-70558 GCA_964423595.1 uncultured Thermoanaerobaculia bacterium
GTTTGTTTTTTTTTTTGGGTTGGGTGGGGGGGGGGGGGGGGGGGGGGGGCCCCCCAGAATGGTCTCATGAGTCCGACGTCCAAAAAAAGAAACCCAAAGACGCAAAGGCGCAAAGAAGCAGAGCCACCCTCCCACCCAAAGGAATTCTATGTGGCCCGTCCGACATCATGGGGTCAATCTGATGCAACAGAGACGGGAGGTTCAATCGAGTTTGAACTCGACTCAAGAAAACCCTCCGCGCCTCTGCGGGTTGGGCGGCTGGGCGGACTCTGCGCCTCTGCGTTTTTGGGTGGGCGGGCGGTCAGTGTCGCCAAAACTCCCTCGAGAACAGGGCGAGGATTGTGAAGACCTCGAGGCGACCAAAGAGCATGCAGCCCGCGAGCACGACCTTCACGAGCCCCGGGAAGTGGGCGAAATTGTCGTAGGCGCCGATCTCCCCCAGACCTGGACCGACGTTTCCGATCGCGGTCATCGCCGCGGATATGGAGGTCAGCAAGTCGTAGCCGTAGGCCGCCACCACCCCAGCGCCGGCCAACGAGATCATCAGATAGGCAGTGAGAAACGCCCAAATCCCCGATAGCACCGACTCCGAGACCACGGTGCCGCCATACTTCACCGGTTGCACCGCATGCGGGTGGATGAGCCGATGGAGGGTCGTTCGAAGCGACGAAATCGCGAGCAGGGCACGAAGACTCTTGATGCCGCCTCCGGTCGAACCCGACATCCCCCCGAGAACCATCAGGCACAGCAGCACCAGCAACGGTAGTGTTGCCCACCTCTCGAAATCGGTCGTGCAATATCCGGTCGTTGTGAGAATGCTGACAGTCTGAAATGCGGCATGGCGAATGCTGTCCCCAATCCGAGCCCCATCCTCGTGCACGGTCACGAAGAGAACGACCGTTGACACTCCTACGACGCCGAGGAAGTACCGCAGCTCCGAGTCGCGCCACACCTCCCTCCCGCGTCCAATCAGCACGCGGTAGTGGAGGACGAAATTGATGCCAGCCATCAACATGAAGAAGATGACGATCCATTCAACGGTCGCCGAGCCGAACTCGCCGACCGAGGTGTTTCTGGTCGAGAACCCGCCGGTCGCCAGGGTGGTGAAGGAATGGCAGAGGGCGTCGAAACCGCTCAGACCGGCGAGCCGGAGCGCGATCCACTCCGCAATCGTGAAGCCGACGTAAACCATCCACAGTGTGCGTGCAGTGGCCGCCAGTCGCGGCCTCACCTTGTCCGCCACCGGTCCCGGGACCTCGGCCTTGAAGAGCTGCATGCCACCGATTCCGAGAAGGGGCAGGATGGCGATCGTGAAGAGGATGATCCCCATGCCGCCCAGCCACTGGCTCATTGCGCGCCACAAGAGCAGAGACCTCGGAATGACGGTGACATCGGCAATGACGGTCGATCCGGTGGTGGTAAAGCCCGACACCGCCTCGAAGAAACCGTCCGCCGGTCCGAGAACACCGGTCACCAGGTAGGGAACCGCGCCGACAACCGAGGCCGCGATCCAGGCGCCGCTGACCACGAGGAAGCCGTCGCGCGGACGGATATGGCGGTCGGCGGGCGGTCGAATACGCACCAGAAGAAGACCGATGACACCAGCCACCGCCATCGCAGCCACCCAGGGCTCCGGCGACTCGCCAAACGCCAGGCTCGCCAGCAGTGGCAAGCCGAGGAACGCGCAGTCCAGGAGCAGCAGCCATCCGAGCAGATAGGTCACGAAGCGGCGATTCAAGAGCTCGGCTCCTTCCCTACCTCAGGTCTCGAGGATGTCGTCAAGGCGTGCCGCGACCTCGGCGGCAGCGGCCACGATGACCTGGTCGCCCGGCTCGATACGATCGTCGCCGCCGGGGATACAGATGCGACCATCGCGCTGCACTGCCACAATCAGAATGCCGCGCGGCAGACCGATCTCGGACAGGGGCGATGACACCAGCCGGCTTCCGGCAACCGCCTCTACCTCGAAGACCTCCACCGAGTCTTCGAGCAGCGCTGCCACCGACTTGATCCGTCCCTTTCTCGCAAAATGCAGTGCGAGGCTCACCGACAGCAACCGTGGCGAGATGATGGCATCGATGCCGAGGTCGCCGACCAAGCCCGACAACGCCGCATTGTCGACCAGCGCGAAGGTGTGAGCGGCGCCCATTTTGCCGGCGAGAAGACAGGACACCACGTTTTCTTCGTGGCGGTCAGTGCAGGCGACAAAGCCTTCAACACGCTCCGCGCCCTCCTCGCGAAGGAGCTCGCGGTCGGTCGGGCTGCCGTGAATCACGAGAGTGTCTGACAGCTCGGCCGCCGCGATGTCACAGACCGGACGGCGCTCGTCGACCAAGGTCACGGGGACTCCATTCGTCTCGAGCCGCCGTGCCAGGGCGACACCGATCCGCGTTGCGCCGGCAATCATCACACGCCGTTCCTCTCCACGATGAAGCCCGAGGAGCACCAACACGTTGTCGAGCTCGCCAGGGTCCATCGCGAAGTAGACCAGGTCGCCGGCGCGGATCTCGTCGTCGCCGAACGGCACCCGCCATCGCCCGTCGCGTCGAATGGCGACCACCAACATCGGCGTCGCCGGAAACAGGAGCCCCAAGTGTGACAACAACAGGCCGGCAAACTCGCAGCCCCGTTTGATATGGAAACCGCCGATCAACAACTTGCCGTCGAAAAACGACACCACATCGACCGCGCCCGGCACCGGCATCAGAGAGAGGATTTTCTCCACCGCCGCCATATCGGGGTTGATGGCGACCCTCTCCTCCCCCGGTTCGCGGGCGATGCGGCGAAAACCTCCTTCGTGCCCCGGATCACGCAGGCGCGCCGCGACCTTTTGCACCTTGAAGATGACCGAACCGACCAATGCCACTACCATATTGGCCTCGTCCGAGTCAGTGGTGGCGAGAAGCAGATCAGCATTCTCGATTCCGGCCTTGATCAGCACCGGTATGGTGGCGCCATTGCCGCAGATGGTCTGAACATCGAGACGCTCGTTGAGGTCCGCTATCAACTCGCGGCTCTGCTCGACCAACGTCACGTCGTGCCCGTCACCCGCGAGCTTTGCGGCCAGGGTCGAACCGACCAGACCACCACCAACGACGATTACCTGCACAGTGCGATTTCCAAACCATGTGAATGAGGGAGGCGTTTATCGGTCATGTCGCGCTGAGTGTACACAAATCAGCTTTCAGCTATCAGCCGTCAGCTTTTCACAAACTGGGAAAACACTCGAGCTGATAGCTGATGGTTGACCGCTCCCTACGGAAGCGCGCCTCCTTCGATCCAGCGCTTATAGAGCTCGAGCTCGGTCGGACGGAGCTTCTTCGAGGCGGTCAGGGTTCGGGGCATGCCCTTTCCCTCTTCTGTGACGTGTTGCAACTTCAGCCACAGGTATGAGCGTCCGGGATCGCCGGGCTCTACGAGCGCCATTTCGGGTTGCTGCCGCGATCGCGGACCAACAAGGCGCTCGTATCCCACTCCGGGATCCAGCACCAGCTTGGCCTTGGCCTCTTCCGAATCGTGGCAATTCAAGCAGTGAGCAACGACCAGCGGCTCGAGGTGCGCCGAGTAGGAAACCGCCTCCTCGTTCGGCACCTCGGGGACCTGGACTCCGCACGCCGCCAGAGCCACCACAACGGCACCGACCGCGGTCACCCTACTGCGAGGGCCGTTCAACCGTCCTCCCGCCGCCGGATCAGACCGTATCGGGTCGCGCAGTCGATTCGGACCTCGAGGGGATTCGGGACCCGCACATGACGAACGTTTCGGCTCTCCCAGATCGCTTCCTGCTCGTCGAGCCAATCCCAGTCGACTCGGCCACGGCCATCGTGTTCAATCGACATGTAAAGGACGTGGTTGCTGAGCAACCGATGGAAGAAGTGGGTGCCGTGGCTGAGGCTCGTCGGAGCGTCCGGCAAGGTCGCTTCGACGATCACCCGGGCGGCTGAGATCTGGCCCCACTTCACGGGCACGCCGAACCGGTCGTCGGTGGTCCCCCAACGGCCGAGGCCGATGAAGATCCCATGCCGCCCCTCCTCCACCAGACCCCGGTTGACGGCGTCCAGCTCTGACGCCATCATCCGCGTTTGACCGCGATCGAAGTTCTGGGGACGGAGGTAGACGATGTCGGTGAGGTCATCGCGTGATCCATGACCGAGGCAGTTGTCCGACGCGACGATGATTTCTGGCGCCTCGAGATCGACCTCTTCAACCGGTGACCGTTCACCGGGCGTCAGCATCGGCCGCACCTGGAGGAAGGCCACCTCCATCGGCAAGGCGTGCTCGCTGTCGAGGTTCGCCGCTATCTCGATCTCGGCCTCGCCGTTGAGGACATTGCACGACAGTTCGAGCAGGTTTTCCATCATCGGCGTGAACGGTATCGATCTCGATTCGAGGATGGGCGCGAATGTAAGGGCGCGTGGCCCGCGACCGCCGATCCCCGACCGAAGCTGATCTGAAGCCGAATCGTAGGTGGAAGCGAGGAAGCTCAAGGTGCCGTCCGCCTCAGCGTCAGCAAGGCCCGATCGTACGAGACACGATGTCTCCCGCACCGGGTCCGGCGGTGGTGGATCACCCACATTGACCGCCCAGAAGCTGGTCTGGGTGAAGTTGAGGAGGTCGCCAGTGCTCTTGTAGGGCGGTGGAGCCAGCGGTCGGTGGGGGCAGTAGCTCCAAACGTGATCGCCGTCCGAGATCGTCTTGCCGAGGCCGAGGGCCAACGAGACGACCCCGTCCTCGCGACTGTTACCCGGTACCGGATAGTGGTTGTAGGACCTGGCCAGTGCCGAAAGCGTCGGATAGAAGCGTCCGTCGTGGCGCTCGCCGGTCACCTCCTGCACCACCACGGCCATCTTCTCCGCATCGAGTGCCAGACCCGCCGCGCGGCGCGAAACCACCGCGTTGGCGAAGAAAGTGGACGCCCAGGCAAGCTTCAGGACGCCCGACAGGCGATGGTAACGGGCCTCATCGCTGGTCTCAGTATTGGGAATCATCTTCGATGTGAAAATGCTGGCGAATGCTCGTTGATGGGCATCCTCGAGGTAGCTCGAGGGGCGGACCGCGAGCGGGCTTTTCAGAATCGCCAGAACGCCTCGAAGCTGTTCCCGCAATCGTTCGGAGAGCTCCGCGCGCTGGAATTCTCGAGCGATCTCGCTATCCGGGAGTTCCCCCTGAACCTTCTTCCAAAGTTGATTCCGATCCATGAACTCCGAGAAGACCTCGGTGGCGATAACGATCGTCCGCGGCACTCCCACCACAACGCCCTCGAATTTTGAAGCGTCGAAACGTGGCAGGATCTCGTTTTGAATCTGCTGCAGACCTACCGCCTTGCCGCCGATGCTGCCGGCACCGAGGCGTGCGATCGAGTGCTTGGCGCCAAAGGTCTTGGGATCGAATTCCGGAACACCCGAGTCCACCGTCTTTTTCATCCGCGAAGACTCGCGCGTCCCAAGCTCCATGTCAACTCCCGTTTCGATCGCAATTGATCAGCGGTCGGTCGATCCAGGTCCTTCTTCTGACTCGAACGCGGTCGCGGGGTGAGGGTGACACGTTTTGAGTGGCGGCGTATGGTGGGCGCCGGAGGTTGGGATGAGGGAACGATCGGGTCACTGGGACGCCGAGCTTTTCCGACGTGAGGGCCACCGCATGGTGGAGTGGATCGCCGAGTACCTCGACGGCGGCAATCGCCAGCATCCGGTCCTGGCACAGGTCGAACCTGGCGACGTGGCGGCGCGATTGCCCGACGAGATGCCAACAGTCGGCGAAGACCCCGAGGCGGTATGGCAGGACTTCCTCGACATCGTCCTACCGGGGGTCACCCACTGGAACCATCCCGGGTTCATGGCTTACTTCGGAATCACCGGCTCCGGCCCCGGCGTGCTCGGCGAAATGCTGTCTGCGGCACTCGACGTTAACGGCATGTTGTGGCGGACCTGCCCTTCGGCCACCGAGCTCGAGCTCAAGGTCCTCGATTGGCTGCGGCGCGGTCTCGGGCTCCCGGAGGATTTCTTCGGATTCCTGACAGATACCGCATCTATCTCGTCGCTTCTGGCACTTGCCGCGGCGCGGGAGGCGGCCGACCCGGAGATCCGTCACCGCGGCATGAACGGGCGCGATGATCTGCCCGCGATGCGCGTCTATGCCTCCGATCAGGCCCATTCGTCGATAGCCAAAGCCTGTTTGACCCTGGGTTTCGGTCTCGACGGCTTCCGCGCCGTGCCACACGACGCGGAGTACCGAATGGATTCCGAAGCCCTCACGCGCATGGTAGCGGAGGACCGGGCAGCGGGCCTGCGGCCGCTCGCGGTTGTGGCTACCGTCGGCACGACTTCGACGACGTCGGTTGATCCGTGCAATGAAATCGCGAAGATTTGCGCTCGTGAAGCGTTATGGATGCATGTTGATGCCGCATATGCGGGTTCCATCGCCCTTAGTGAAGATTATCGATGGTGTTTAGACGGCTGTGAGCGCGCTGATTCCTTCGTTTTCAACCCCCATAAGTGGCTTTTCACACCTATCGACGCGTCCGCACTGTATACGAGACATCCTGAGACCTTCAAACGTGCGTTCTCGCTCGTCCCCGAGTACCTCACCACTCCTCTCAGCGGCCAGGTCGTCGATCTGATGGACTACGGCGTCCAGCTCGGACGGCGCTTTCGCGCTCTGAAGCTGTGGTGGGTCCTGCGCTGCTTTGGCCTCGAGGGGATCCGGGACCGTCACCAGCGTCATATCGCTATGGCCCGAGATTTCGCGGATTGGATTGACGCCGAGCCCGCCTTCGAACGCATGGCGCCCCGCCCCTTCTCGGTGGTGTGCTTCCGGGCTCGGCCCGAGGACCTCGAGGGCGAAGCGCTCGACGCGTTCAACATGAAACTCCTCGAGCAGGTCAACGCCTCGGGCGAGATCTTCCTGTCCCACACAAAACTCGATGACGGAGTCGCCCTGAGGGTTGCGATCGGCAACCTCGGCACCGTCGAAACGGACGTCGTTCGCTGCCAGGAACTCCTGTCGGAAGGTCGCGCATGCCTCTCGGCCCGCTGAGAGATACCAGCGGTCCGACCGCGACGATCCGAGCCTTCGTCCTTCTCGCGATCGGCTTTGGCACCCTGCTGCCCATCAACCTCCTCCAGCTTCTGAGCCTGGTTGTGCTCCCCTTCTCCCTCACAGCCTTCCGCGCGGTCAACCGTTGGTGCGCCGATACCTGGTGGGGACTGTGCGTGATCGGCGCCGAGCGTTTCAACGGCACACAGATGATCTTCACCGGTGATGACGTGGCGATGCGCGAGAACGCGTTGCTGATCTCCAACCACCAGCAAATGCCCGACATCCCCGCGATCATGAAGTTCTGCAAGACCAAGGACCGTCTTGGAGACATGAAGTATTTCGTCAAGAAACAGCTCAAGTGGGTGCCCGGGATGGGTTGGGGAATGCAATTCCTCGACTGCCTCTTCATCGACCGCGACTGGACCTCGGACCGCGAGCAGATCCGCCGCACATTCGACCGGCTGGTCAGAGGCAGGGTCCCGGTGCACCTTGTCTCCTTTGTCGAGGGCACCCGGTTCACCCTCCCGAAGCTGGAGGCCGCTCAGGCGTACGCGCAAAAGAATGGGCTTTCGGCGCCCCGCCACACGCTCGTGCCTCGCAGCAAAGGATTCGCCGCCTCGGTCGAGGGGCTCCGCAACCACATCACCGCGGTCTACGACCTCACGATCGCCTACGAGGTGGGCGTGCCGAGCCTGTGGCAGTACATCAAGGGCCTGGTCAAACGCGTCCATGTCCATGTTCGACGCTTCCCAGTCGTAGACCTGCCACAGTCCGCCGATGATCTCCGCCGATGGCTCTTTGCACGCTGGGACGAAAAGAACGACCTGCTCGATCACTACTACCGGACCGGCTCGTTCCCCGGAAAGTCGACGTCGGTAGCGACAGAATAATAGAAAACGCAGAGGCGCGGAAACGCAGAGCCCAACCTCCCACCCAAATATTTCTTGGTGTTTGCGTCAAGGCACGCGTCAGCGTCTGATCGACGAACAGAAGTCAATACAAGCGCGCTCAATAACAACAAAAGAATCTTCTCTGCGCCTCTGCGAGGCTCGGTGGGTGGGTGGACTCTGCGCCTCTGCGTTTTTGGGCGGGTGGCTGGGCCCTTCTTCCGGGTCAGTCTTCGATCGATGCTGCCTCCGCCGGACAGAATAGTCGTTGCGTCCACAGATGAAGCGCTACGGCGAGCGCGAGCAATGCCGCACCGGTGGCTTGATGCAGGGTCGTGATCGTGACCTCGACGGTCGTTGGTGAACCGACCATCGCCCGGCCCTGGGTCACGGCGAGAGCCGCGATCCCGAGAGAGACCTGGACGCAGGTGCATATGATCAAAAGGCTGCCGAGAAACGCGACGGGTCGGGAATTCCGGTAGAGCCCCCAGGCACGCCCGCCAACCATCACCGCCAACACGACCACGACCGTTGCGAGACAAATGTGAACGATCAAAAGCGCCGCCAGATGTCGCTGTGCAGCACCCAGCACCAACTGCACGACCATGATGATGATCAGCCACCGCTGATAGGTTCGGTCAGCTTTTGCAGAGGGCCGAGGTTCAGCCGGGGGCGCGTCGGACCACAAACGGCTTGTCACGACCGCGATCGCCACCATCACGCCGAGGAAAACCTGACCCAGAACCCCATGAATCAGGGCAAGAGTCAGGCTCGGCGCCATGTCGGCCTCGGAGGTCGAGAGGGTGAAACCACCGGTCACCCGCAGGCCTCCGAGGATGCCCTGCAGGACCACCAGCACCACCGCCACGATGCCGAGGCGTTTGAGCCACGCCCGGTCGTCGCGCCGCCACACTCGTACTGCGAGAGCAATGGTCGTCAGCCCGACGAGCGCGCCGAAGAGCCTGTGTGCGTGTTCGTAGTAGATTCCGCCGGTCATGCGGGCGAGCGGGAAGAGAAACATATTGGAGCCAAAACTGTTGGGCCAATCGACGACCGCAAGGCCGGCCTCGTTGCTGGTCACCAGACCCCCGGCCACGACCAACAGGAATGTGGCCGCGACCGCAACCTTCGAGAATAGCGACGTCCAATCAGAGGCGGTCGCCTCGCGCGAGATGCCCCGAGACGTGGCTGAAAAACCGCCGGACACGAGAGCGATCACCAGAACTGACATCGGCACCCACCATACGGCTGACGGAACAACCGGGCCGCCGTCAGCCGGTTTGAGGAGGCTGCCCAGAACCAGCAGATTGAGGATCGCCGCGATCCCTCCCACCGCCAAGCCTCCGACCCAACCACCTCCTGCACGCGAACCGGTCACCCAACCCCACAGGGCGACCATTGCCAACATCAGGACCGCCACCAGCCAGCTCGGCGCCATCACAGCGGGCAAACGGCAGAAATATGCCACCGCCCACATCGAGACGGTGGTCGCGAAAGCAAGCGGCAGGACGAAGCTGCGATCTACGGTGGTTGCTGTCATGGCTCACCTCCGGAGCGCGGATGCGGAGCGGCTGCTTCAGTTATAATGCCCCGCGTCAGCCGCCGCAATTTGGTATCGAGCCGCAATATACACCCTCGGCCGGACCACGTCGCAGGGAGAACCGGAAGAAGGAGCGTCAGATCTCAGCTCAGAACATTTCCCACCCTGGTCTGGGGCACTCTGCCGGACATTCCCTGATCTCGGACTACCTCGAGCTCGCCAAGGCGCGCCTCGGCGCGTTGGTGGTGCTAACGGTATTTGTCGGCTACATCCTCGGCGCGCGCGGCGAGGTGTCGCTGTGGGGCGTGACGGCGGCGGTCGCGGGCACTGCTCTCAGCGCCTTTGGCGCCAATATCCTCAACCAGTGGCGGGAGACAGATCGCGACGCCCTCATGCTGCGAACCCGCGAGCGGCCATTGCCGGCGGGAAGAATCAGCCGCCGCGTGGCCGTGACCTGGGGCATCGTGACCGCGCTCGTCGGTCTTTTGATCCTCGCCGTCGGCACCAATTGGCTCACCACCATGCTCTCCCTCTTCGTCATCATCGTCTATGTTCTCGTCTACACCCCACTCAAGGTCCGGACCCCGCTCAACACCGTGATCGGCGCGGTCTGCGGTGCCGTCCCGCCGATGATGGGCTGGACCGCCGCCACCGGCCGGCTCGATGCCGGAGCCTGGATTCTCGGCGGGGTGCTCTTTGCCTGGCAGATCCCCCACTTCCTTGCCCTCGCCTGGCTCTACCGCGAGGACTACGCCCGCGGCGGCTTCCGAATGCTGCCCGCAGTCGATCTGGAGGGACGTCTGACCGCGAGGCTGGCCTTCCTTTACGCCGCAGCGCTCCTTCCCATCACCGCGGCCCTCAGCGCCTTCGGCGTCACCGGCGGCACATTCCTCGTCACCTCCCAGGCGGTCGGGCTGGCCTTCGTCGGACTCGGTTGGCTGTTCCTGCGGGCCCGCAACCAGCCGGCGGCTCGACGCCTCTTCCTCGCCAGCATCCTTTACCTTTCGGTGCTGCTGGGTCTAATGGTTATTGACGTCGATGACCGTGCGGTGCGGGGCGGCGAGACTGCGGCCGCGTCTTCGCACCTATCCGCCTCGGATATCGACGTGGCTTCCACACCTCTGGACAAGGGACTCTGAACCCGTGCATGTCCCGGCCATCATCCGAAGTGGCTGGTGGGTGGCGGTGGCGGCGGTCGTCGTGAGCCTGTCGACGGTCTGGTTCGTCATTTCCTCGCTCTCCGGACGCCCTTCAACCCAGGCTCCTGACTCAGAATTCGTTCTTTTTCAGGCTACCGTTCCTCACGACCTCGTGGTGCGGGCAATGGCGAAGGACGGGGTGCAGGTCCTGTCGGATCCTCCGACGATGACTCCGGAAGAGGTCGACCGCTGGAACGAGGAGAATCGCGGCAAGCTTCTGGTCCCGAACGACCGGGTGATCGGGGTCGTGTTCGGCGGGGAGGCGAGAGCGTATCCCTTACGTCTGATGCGTTGGCACGAGGTGGTCAACGACGTCGTCGGCGGGGAGCCGATCGCGGTCACCTACAGTCCTTTGTGTGACAGCGTGGCGGTCTTTTCGAGAGCACTCGATGGCGGAATCGTGGAGCTCGGAGTATCGGGCTATCTCTACAACTCGGACACGCTTCTCTATGACCGACGCCTGCATCCGGCGGCGACTCCGCTGTGGTCGCAGCTCGACGGAAAGGTCGTGGCCGAGCCGGATCCCGGCTTTTCGCCTCCCCTCTCCGCGCGAGTGGCGGCGCTCGATACGTGGGGCGAGTGGTATCAACGACACCCCAAAACCCGCGTACTGGCTCCACAGCCGGATCTCAAGCAACTTTACAAGCGCGATCCGTATCACTCCTATTTCGGATCTGATCTGCTGCACTTTCCGGTGCGGCCGTTGCCACCGCCTGGCCCGCGCCACCTCAAGGACCGTGTGGTGGTGGTGACCGTCGGCGACACGGACGCGGCCTTTGCGCTACGAGACCTGGCAGCAGTCGCTGGATCCGACGAGGGCACGGTCGAGGTGGAAGCCGCGGGGTTACCGGTCTGCATTCGTTTCACCTTGGCTCCGGGCACCGCCGTCGCCGAACCACTCACAGGGCCCAACCGACTCCGGGCGGTGCGTCACAGTTTCTGGTTCGCGTGGTACGCTTTCGGCGGAATGATTCCTGATAGGGTCGATGTTTCGGCATCGGATCGCCCGGGATAAGATTCCCGGAACACTCTGCAATCACCCCTCCGGGAGGAGCTTGATGACCGTCCAGATCGAACAGTTCTCCTACGACGAGGCGATCGTCCGGAAGTTCACGCTGATGACCTTTATATGGGGCGTCGTCGGTATGTTGGTGGGCGTCATCATCGCCCTGGAGCTGGCGGCGCCGGTGTTCAACTTCGAGCTGCCGTGGCTCTCCTTCGGGCGCTTGCGGCCGCTGCACACCAACGCCGTCATCTTCGCCTTTGCTGGCAATGCGATCTTTGCCGGCGTCTACTACTCGATGCAGCGGCTCCTCAAGACGACGATGTACTCGAAAGCCCTGAGCGCGATCCACTTCTGGGGTTGGCAGGCGATCATCGTGGCCGCCGCCGTGACCCTCCCCCTCGGGATCACCCAGGGCAAAGAGTACGCCGAGCTGCAGTGGCCGATCGACATCGCCATCGCGCTCATCTGGGTGGTCTTCGCGATCAATGCCTTCGGCACCATCGCCATCCGCCGCGAACGTCACATTTACGTGGCGATCTGGTTCTACATCGCCACCATCGTCACCATCACCCTCCTCCACATTTTCAACAACCTCGTCGTTCCGGCCGGACTGTGGCGTAGCTACCCGATCTACGCCGGGGTCCAGGACGCCTTCATGCAGTGGTGGTACGGCCACAACGCGGTCGGCTTTCTCCTGACGACCCCGTTCCTCGGCCTGATGTACTACTTCCTTCCGAAGGCCGCCAACCGCCCCGTTTTCTCCTACCGTCTCTCGATCATCCACTTCTGGTCGTTGGTCTTCATCTATATCTGGGCCGGACCGCACCACCTCCACTACACCGCGCTGCCGGCGTGGGCCTCGACCCTCGGCATGCTTTTCTCGCTGATGCTGTGGATGCCGTCATGGGGCGGCATGCTCAACGGCCTCCTCACTCTGCGCGGGGCGTGGGACAAGGTCGCCTCGGACCCGGTCCTGAAGTTCTTCGTCGTGGCCATCACCTTCTACGGCATGTCGACCTTTGAAGGACCGCTTCTGTCGATCAAATCGGTCAACCTCCTCTCCCACTACACCGACTGGACTATCGCCCATGTCCACGCCGGAGCGCTGGGTTGGGTCGGGTTTTTGACGTTCGGGATGATCTACTGGCTGCTGCCGCGCCTCTTCCAGACCGAGTTATGGAGCCGAAAGCTGGCCGAAGCCCACTTCTGGCTCGGCACCATCGGCATCCTGCTGTACGTCGTGGCCATCTACGCGGCCGGCCTCACCCAGGGCCTGATGTGGCTCGCCTTCGACGACCAGGGCTACCTCAAGTACGGCGACTTCGTGGAGACCACCCTGCAGCTGATCCCGATGTACTGGGTGCGAGTCATCGGTGGCGTCGCATATCTGACCGGCACGCTCATGCTCGGTGTCAATTTCTTGATGACGTGGAAGGGCCGTCCGTCCGCCTACGAGGTCCAGGTGCACGAAGCGCCGCCTCTCTCCAAGACCTACACCGACCGGCCGGAGCCACCGACCTCGCTCGAGAAGAGCGGCGCCCACGTGATCAATCTGGCCTACAAGCTCGACCGCTTCTTCAGCACCACCTGGCACCGCCGCTGGGAAAGGCTGCCGCTCACGTTCACCATCGCGGTCGTGGTCACGGTTGTCGTGGCGTCGCTGTTCGAGATCATCCCGACGTTCCTCATCAAGTCAAACGTTCCCACCATCGCCACGGTAACCCCCTATACACCGCTCGAGCTCGCCGGACGCGACATCTATCTCAAAGAGGGTTGCTACAACTGCCACTCGCAGATGATCCGCCCGATCCGCGCTGAGACCGAACGCTACGGTGAGTACTCCAAACCGGGTGAGTTCGTGTGGGACCACCCCTTCCAGTGGGGCTCGCGGCGTATCGGGCCCGATCTACAGCGGATCGGCGGAAAGTACCCTGACCTATGGCACGTCCGCCACATGGACGATCCACGCGCGATCACCGCCGGTTCGATCATGCCGGCTTTCCCATGGATGCTGAGCACGTCGATCGATTTCGACTCGATCGAGACCGTCATGCGCGCCCACCGCGCCGTTGGCGTGCCTTACACCGACGAGGAGATCGAGGGGGGCAAGGCCGCAGCGCGCGAGCAGGCGCAAAAGATCGCAGACCGGATCGTGGTCCAAGGCGGCCCGGAAGGCCTGGCCGACAAGCAGATCGTGGCCATCATCGCCTACCTCCAGCGCCTCGGCACCGACATTACAAAACCGGAGGCGGTGGCGGGCGAGGAAGAGATCGGATCCGTCGAAACCGCGGCTGAAGCGGAGGTGGTGGAAGCCACGGCTGCGTCGGCGGAGGACGCGTCATGAGCCTCACCGATGTGATGTCTGCCGCGGGTCTTTCTTCCTGGACCGAGTTGGCGCTGATTCTCTGTTTCATCGCCTTTGCGGCCATCGTTGTGTGGATCTTTGTCATCCGCAGCAAGCGCTCGTACGACGACGTGCAAAACCTTCCGCTCGAGGACAACGGCGCTGGGGATGCCCGCGCAGCCGCGAAAGGAGGCGAACGCCCGTGAGCAGCGAGCATCACGATCACGATCCGGCCACCGCCGATCGGGACCATCTGCTGGACCACAGCTACGACGGCATTCAGGAGTACGACAACCCCCTACCGAGGTGGTGGCTGGCGCTCTTTTGGGCGACCATCATCTTCACGCCGCTCTACATTCTCTACTTTCACTTCGGCGGCGGTATGCTCGCCACCGAACGCTACGACCAGCAGATGATCGCCTTTTACAACAAGCAGGCGGAACAACTCCTCGCGCTCGGCGAGATCAGCGAGGGCACTCTGGTCGATTTGATGGCCGATGCGAGCATGATGAACGCTGGCATGAAAATCTTTCAAACCAAGTGCTCCACCTGTCACGGGATGTTCGGCGAAGGTGGTATCGGACCCAACCTCACCGACGAGTACTGGCTTCACGGCGGGCAACTGATTGACATCTACAAGACGGTCAGCGAAGGCGTGCCCACCAAGGGCATGCTGGCCTGGGAACGCCAGTTGCGGCCTGCGGAGCTGATGGCCGTCACAGCCTACGTCGGCACCTTGCTCGGCAGCGAACCACCGAACCCCAAGGCGCCGCAGGGCGACCGCATGGTGCGCCAGGCCCCGGCGCCACCCGGGGAGAACGAGGATGCGAGCGAGCAGGCTGCCACCAAAGCCGGGGCTGAACCAGCCGCATCCTGAGAGATGCCATGACCATTACTTCGAACGCCCCAGAAGCCCGGGAAAGGGTTCTTTCGACCCTCAACCGGGACGGCTCGCGCCGCTGGATCCGGCCCAAACCCTCGCGCGGGCGATTCTACCGGCGGCGATTCTTCACGGCCTGGGGCCTGATCGCCACCTTTACCCTGATCCCGATCCTCAAACTCGGCGGAAAGCCGCTCATGCTTTTCGACATTCCCAGGCGCGAGTTCACGTTCTTTGGCGCGACGTTTCTGCCGACCGATACGTTTCTGTTGATGCTTCTCCTGTTCAGCATCTTTATCGGTATTTTTCTCATCACCGCAGTCCTCGGCCGCGTGTGGTGCGGCTGGGCGTGCCCGCAGACCGTCTACATGGAGTTCATCTACCGACCGCTCGAAAACCTCATCGAGGGCGGGCGCAACCGCCAGCTCGAGCTCGATGAACATGGACCGGACGGCCGCCGCATCCTGAAATACGTGGTTTTCTTCGCTATGTCGGCGTTCCTCGCCAACACGTTCCTCGCCTACTTCGTGGGTTGGGAAAGATTGTTGGGATGGATGACCAGCCCTCCCACCAGACACCCGGTGGCCTTTGCGGTCATGCTCGGAACGACCCTGTTGATGTTCTTCGACTTCGCCTGGTTCCGCGAACAGACCTGCATCGTCGCCTGTCCCTACGGCCGTTTCCAGTCGGTCCTCCTCGACCGCCAGTCGCTGATCGTCGGCTACGACGCGGGCCGCGGTGAACCCCGCGCGCGGTGGCGAAAAAAGGAAGAACGCACTGCGGGAGATTGCATTGATTGCCATCTCTGCGTCAGCACCTGCCCTACCGGCATCGACATCCGCGAAGGGCTGCAGATGGAGTGCATCCACTGCACCCAGTGCATCGACGCCTGCGACGAGGTCATGGACCGCATCAGCCTCGACCGCGGTCTCATTCGTTACACCTCGCAGGCTGAGCTGGAAGGCGGCAAGCGGTCCTTCCTGCGGCCTCGTCTTGTCGTCTACTCTGCGATCCTGGTGGTGATGTTCGGCGCCTTCGCCTTCTCGCTCGCCGGTAAAAACACGGCAGATGTCACCCTGCTTCGCGGGCTCGGTGCGCCGTTCACCATTCTCCCGAGCGGTGAGGTCTCGAACCAGATCCGGATCAAGATCGCCAACCGCGCACCTGAGGAACGCTCTTACCTGATAGAGCTTGGTGCGGCCGAGGGCCTGACGATGATCGCGCCCGAAAACCCGCTGACCGTCGCCCCGGGAGAAACCGAGATGACAGGCGCGTTCATCACCGCGCCGCCATCTGCGTTCGCGGGAGGAGAGGCGCCCGTCACCCTGACCATCAGCGACGGGGTGGACTTCACTGAGGTATTTCAGTATCGAATCCTCGGCCCGGCCGGCGGAGGCGACTGAAATGAAACCGGGTTCGTGGTGGCCGCCGATCATCGCCGGCGCCCTGGCCTTTCACGTGATTGCTTCCCTGGTCGTCGTCTACCTGACCACGTCCGACCCGTCCTACGCAGTCGAGGAGGACTACTACGAAAAGGCCGTCGCCTGGGACGAGAAACGCGCTCAGGACCGCCTCAACCACGACCTCGGATGGTTGCTCGAGTTCGATGTCACGCCGCCGGCGAAACCGGGGGACCAGCCGACCCTCGAGTTGACGCTCCTCGACGCCGATGGCGGACCTTTGACAGGAGCTGCAATTTCGGTCGAAACCTTCCACAACGCGCGCGCGAACGACAGAGTCCGTGACGTGCTGACCGACGCAGGCGACGGCTCTTACGTGGCTTCGCTGCCGATGCGCCGCAACGGGCGTTGGGAGCTGCGCTTTACCGTCAGCCGGGGCAAGGACACGTTCACCTACACTGAAACGCGGCATCTTTTCGTGGAAGGCGACTGGAAATGAATTCGGAAGTCGGAATTCAGCATTCAGCGCATGGCAGGACGCCGTGATCGCCCTCCTGCTGACTGTCTTCGTCGCGAGTCTGGTCGGCAGCCTCCACTGCGTCGGCATGTGCGGCCCCTTCGTCGCCTTCTACTCGGGTGCGGACGGGTCGGGCGGTGCACGCCGACTCTTCAGCCACGCGGCGTACTCGAGCGGCCGGCTAGTCACCTATGCAGCCTTCGGGCTGGCGGCGGGAGCGGTCGGTGCCGCGCTCGATGTCGCCGGTTCGCTGGCGGGATTCCAGCGCATCGCCGCGATCGTCGCCGGCGTCACCATGATCCTCTGGGGAGTCCTTGCCCTGCTCCAGATCCGCGGGGTACGGATCTTCAAGCACGGTTCCGGCAACGGTCGCATTGCTGGTTTTTTCCGTCGCGGGTTTTCCCTGGTCAGCGACAAACCTCCGGTCGTTCGCGCCGGTGTTGTCGGTCTCCTGTCAGGGTTTCTGCCGTGCGGCTGGCTGTGGGCCTTCGTGGTCACCGCTGCGGGCACCGGCCGTGCGTTCACAGGCGCCGCGGTGATGATCGCATTCTGGGCCGGCACCGTTCCCGCGCTCCTCGCCGTGGGCCTCGGCGCCCAACTGGTGAGCGCACCGTTGCGGCGGCATGTGCCGGCCGTGACCGCGCTGCTGCTGGTTGGGCTCGGCCTCTACGCCATCATCGGCCGCCCGGCCTCGGTCAGCGCGGCCATCACCAGGCACCAGGAGACGCAGCTCGATGTTCCCGCCACCACGGAGGCGGGAGAGAATTGTTGCGGAGACGACTGATGTTGCAGACGATTGACCGGTTCTTTCGTCAGGCCTCCCGGCTGACGATCATCTCGGTCCCGATCCTGCTGATCGCCGCCGTCGCCGCCATCGATCACGCCACCGGCTTCGAGCTGTCGTTTTCGATCTTCTACCTCATCCCAGTTTCTCTCGCGGCCTGGTATGCGGGCCGGTACACGGCCTTTGCGATCAGTATTCTCTCCGCTCTCGTCTGGCTCGTCGTCGAAACGATGTCTGGGAGGGCTTACAGCAGCAGCGTGGTTCCTTTCTGGAACGCCGCGGTACGGTTGGGTTTCTTCGTTCTCGTCGCGTACCTTCTCGCCAGCATTCGGGTTCACCTCGGGCGGGAGGAACGTCTGGCACGGATCGATTCACTCACCGGTGTCATGACCGGGAGCGCATTTCGAGAGTCGGCTGCCGAGATCATCGGCCTCGCAGCTCGAAACGGCCGACCGTTCGTTATCGTGTACGTTGATCTCGACGGCTTCAAAAAGGTCAACGACAGCAGCGGCCACGCCGAGGGGGACCGCGCACTGAAGGCGGTCGCATCGGTCCTTTCACAGTCTGTCCGCAGGACCGACAACGTCGGCCGCCTCGGCGGCGACGAGTTCGCTATCCTGTTGCCTGAAACAAACGAAACAGGTGCCCATGGGGTGATCGAGAAAATCCGCGCCAACCTGGCGTCGGCTTTCGCCGGTGGTGGATGGCAGATCGGCGCGAGCATCGGCGCAGCGTTGTTCCTGGCGCCCCCGCAGGATCCCGATGAGGCGATCTCACGTGCGGATGACCTCATGTACCAGGCGAAAAAATCGGGCAAAAACCGGACCGTCTATTTCGAGGTTCCAACCGTGCCCTCCAGCCAACACGGGCGCTGGGAGCGTCGGGACAATTAACCCGCGTTTTTCATGAGGTCCCTGCCGCAGCCGACGATGCCTCCGCGAACAGAACCACCGCCTCACCCTCGAGCACCACGTCTCCTCCCTGGTTGGTACAGACAGTGGAAAGGGTCA
Organism: uncultured Thermoanaerobaculia bacterium; assembly: GCA_964423595.1. Taxonomy (GTDB): domain Bacteria; phylum Acidobacteriota; class Thermoanaerobaculia; order Thermoanaerobaculales; family Sulfomarinibacteraceae; genus Sulfomarinibacter. Next base: position 63,017 of record CAYRFI010000009.1, read on the forward strand.
CGATCGGCTTGTCGGTCCGCACGGAGAGGACCTCGACGTTCGCTGTCACGGTATCTCCGGGGTAGACCGGTGACTTGAACTTCAGCGTCTGATTCAGGTAGACCGTGCCCGGGCCCGGCAGGTCGTTGGCGAGAGTCGCCGAGATCAAACCGGCGGTGATCATCCCGTGCGCGATGCGTCGCCCGAAACGCGTTCCTGCCGCGTAGTCATCGTCGAGATGAACCGGGTTGGTGTCACCGGTCACCTCGGCGAATGCGCGGATGGTTTCATCGCTGATCGCCAGAGATCGAGAGGCTTTGTCACCAATTTTGAGCGTGGACATCCGATCCTCCTCGCTGTGTCAGCATTTTGACGCCACTCATGAATAATAGCCCGGGTCGATACGGCCGAAATGAGTCAAATCCCGTCGACGATGCCATAGATTTCGGTCAAATCGGCAATCTCATACGTCGGTTTCGGCAGGCCGTCCAGGGGGAGCTCGTCCGCATTGAACCAACAGGTATCGATCCCGAAGTCCACCCCACCTGCGATATCCGAGCTCAGACTGTCGCCGATCATCAAGACGTCCGATCTGGGTGGATCTCCCATTCTCGAAAACGCCTCCTCCATGAATCCGGTCTGCGGTTTGGCGACGCCGATTTCCTCCGAAATCAACACGTCCTCGAAATACTTCCGGATGGGCGAACGTGCAACACGCGAACGCTGTACGACAGCGATGCCATTGGTCGCCAGCAGGAGCCGACAACGCGCCGACAAACTACGGACAACGGCCTCGGCCCCGGGCAGCAGTTGGGTCTGGCGCCCGAGCGCCTCCATGAAATCGAGGTTGAACGAGACCGGTTCGAGATCGATATGGAGCTCTTCGAAGAGACGCTCGAACCTCGTGACTCGCAGATGCTCGAGGAAGATCTCACCGAGCTCTAACTGTCTCCAGAGCTCGGCGCTGATGGCGGAGTACGCGTCGTGAAGGTGCGAGGAGTAGACGACGCCGTGCTTCCGCGTCGTTTGTTGCAACGCAATGGTTTCGCCGAGGTGGAAGTCGAAGAGGGTTCCGTCGGCGTCAAAGATCAGCCACCTATATCGAGGGGGAGTATGTGCCACGGACGCAGTGTACCGTCGAACGGCTGTTTGTTCCTCTGCCGTCAATCGGCGAGGAACTCCGCGTCTCTCGGCATGGATGAGGCCTCGCGGTTGTTATCGATTGAGAATACTCAAATCAATACGGAGGGAATCGCATGCCTGCCAACCCACCCGACGACACACCGAGGATCGCTCCCTATCTCCTGTACGAGGACGTGGACGCCGCCTTGGAGTGGTTGGCGAAGAGCTTCGGTTTCAACCTACGCCTCCGCATTCCGGGACTCGACGGAAGAACTACCCACGCCGAAATGTCCCTGGAAGACGGTGTAGTCATGATGGGCCACCCGGGCCCGGACTATGAAAACCCCGCCAGGCACGGTCACGTGTGCCAGTTGGTGTACGTCTACGTCGACAATGTCGACGCCCATTTCGAACGCGCAAAGGCGGTCGGAGCCACGATCCTGTCGGAGCCCGAGGACAAGCCTTATGGTGACCGGATCTATTCGGCGGAAGACCTGGAAGGCCACCGGTGGTTCTTTGCGCAACACGTCCGAGACGTGGCGCTGGAAGATCTGATGCCCTGAACCCCGCCTCGCCGTTGTGGGCCTCACACGCTTCGCGCCATCTCCAGGATTTTGCCGACCGTGCGCCAATTCCGGGCCGTGGCGGCCACTCCCAGCGCTCTCTCCATTCGAGCTGCGATCTTCGAGCGACCGATCCCGTCCGGTGCGTGGAGATAGGCGACGTCATCCGTCAATGCGAGACGTTCGGTGTCGGCCCGCAGCCCCTCGATGAGGTCGAGATCCGGGTTCTCCAGCGCGGCGGCGAGAAAGAACATATGCAGCTGCGACGGCTCGGATTCCGCGTCGGGAAACGGATTGGAGCTCACGGCTCGCTCCAGTTTGTCGGTCGAGAGGAGAAGCACCTCCGGCTCGAAGCCGTGGCTCGCGCGGATAGCTTCTCGGATACTCGCTGCGAGACGCGACGAGCTGCGCTCCTGGTGACGGAACACCGCATTGCCGCTTTGAATGTAGGTCCTCACGTTCCCGCACCCCAGGTTCCGGAGCAACGCGGTGAGATCCTTCATCGGAACGATATTGCTTCCGCCGACATTGATGCCTCGGAAGAGCGCGACGCACGTGTTCATCGGTTCATCCTACCGAGTTCACGGGCCCTCGCGAAACCTGCGAGGTTTGCCGGACGGTCGAGAAGGTGCCGGCTCAACCGTCTCCGAGCCGCCTCGTCATGATCACGTAGGGTGATCGGCTGAATCCACAACGGTGGTATGCCTCGAGCGCACGTTGATTCTCATTGTGCACGGAGAGCCGGAGATCGAGCGCACCACCCGCACGGGCCGCCTTCGCGAGCTCGTCCAGCAGCAGATCCACCAGTCCGCGTCCCCGGTGTTCGGGGACGATGAACATGCTCTGGACCCACCAGTAGTATCCACCGTGCCAGTCGCTCCACTCCGTCACGACCGATGTGCTGCCGACCACCTGATGGTCTGTCGACTCCGCCACCCAATAGGTCGCGACGGTTGGATCCTCCAGACCGGCACGAACACCACGCCTCACAGCATCAACGTCCCGCTCCTCCCCCACCGCGTCCCGCGCCCCTTGGAGGGTAAAGTCGACGAGCGTCTCGAGGTCGGTGGACTGAGACCTTCGAATTCTGTACATGCCCGAGTTCCTTTTTCAGCTCTTCTGAGAGATCACGAATAGAGCGCGGTACCGGGGTCATTTTCGGACATCTTGACCATCTTCTCGAACGACATCCCCAGCTTCTCCAGGGCTTTGATGGAGGCAAGGTTCTTTTCTGAAGTGAGGCCGACGATTCTGTCGATCCCCAATGTCGTGCGCCCATACTCCATCACGGCACACGCCGCCTCGTATGCAAAGCCACGTCTCCAGTACTGCGGCAGGTACGCACACCCGATATCCGACACGTTGAGGGACTCTCTGAAGAGCAGCCCGCAGACACCGATCGGCTCGCCGCCCTCTTTCAGCTCGACCAGAAACTGGCCATAGCCGCGCTCGCGGTGGCTCGCCCACGGTCCATCCAGGATGAACTGGCGTGCGTCCTCCAGATTTCTCACCCCCTTGTCGCCGATATTTTTGAGAAACGACGGTTCATTGACCAGGCGGAAAATAAACTCCGCATCGTCGATCGTCAGCTCTCGAATCAGTAACCGCTGTGTTTCGACAATCATCGAAGCAGCTCCTCTCATCGGAACCCGATGTCGTGAAACCCTACCACCCCAACGACCGGGTCGGTACCGATGATGACCCAGAATCCGATCGAGCGGCCGGTGCTCGCCAATTCCGTCATTCCTTTCTCCGTCCTCGAATATCGGGAAAACCTCAGTGCCTTCTACGACGGATCGCCTGAACCGCTTCGTCGAGTTGCTGCAGAAACCGCGATCGGTCGCGCTTCTGGAGCGGCGGAGGCCCCCCCGTGATCTCGCCCGCGTCACGAAGCTCCGACAACAGGTCCCGCGTTGCGAGGGTCGGACCGATGTTGTTTTCTGTAAACGGCTTTCCGGTTGTGCCAATGACCAGTGCGCCCTCCTTCAGGCAGCGGCTCGCAAGCGGAATGTCGGCTGTCACGACGATGTCATCCGGTTGGACGTGTTCGACGATCCAGTCATCGGCTTCGTCGAAGCCCTCACCCACGACCTCGAGCCTGAGCCATCGCTCGTCCGGAACCCGCATCCATGAGTTGGCTACCAGTGTCACGTCGAGGTGGTATCGCTCCGCAACCCGGTACACCTCATTTTTTACCGGGCACGCATCGGCGTCGACAAAAATATGTAACAACTGATTATCCTCTTGATCAACCCGCACCTGGCCCGGGATGCACCTGGCGCGCCCTCATCGAGACGGCCAGCCCACGCGCAGCACGTATCGGGACCTCCGGCGCAGGGTGCGAGGAATTCTATCGGATCCCGGTTTCGGCACGGAACGCGCCCGAAGCGAACGGCCTTTCGGTTGCCCGAAAGCGCCGCGCCAACGGTCCGAGCTCAGCTGCCATGAGACCAACAGTGGCCAAGGCGAGCGCCAAGCCCCATTTGCCGTTTACTCCTGGCCGCCCAGCCAGGCGACGATTCAATATTATGACCTGTCATCGCGGCTCCACCTCGGTCGAGAATATCAGGACCAGCGCGGCCCAACGCCCAGCATCAAAGGCGGCGCGCGGCGGCGTTCGCCAAATGCTGTTGTCACGCCGTGCATCGAAAAATTGTGATGTCGCGTTGAGGTTCCATAGTCGCTCAGACCTTCGCTGGCCGTTCAGTCACCTGCCACCGGCTAGAGCGGGGTGACCTCAGTTCTGGGGTCGTGGGCCACGGCAACGACGATTTTCCATCTGTCGGAAACAGCGCGAACGATGTAGGTGAACCCGAAGTGGCCGATCTCCGAATCCGATGCGTCGTAGCGGACGAAGACACCGCCGAGCTCTTGGAGCCCTGACGCGAGTGCGCGGCTCGTGAGCTCGGAAACCTCAGTCCTGCAATATCCCTGCCCCTTCGCGTGCTCGATGAGATGAGCTGCAAGAACGAGTGCGGTTGGTTCGTCCTGTACGACCCAGACTCCGTCAGTGCGGATGAACGTGCAGGGCAGATCGTAAAAAGGAATCACCTCGTCGGCTCGCAGTGTCTCGAATGCGCGCACATACGCTGTGAGCATCTCCAACGGTGTCTGTTTCATCCTCTCATCCTCCTCGTTCCCCTCGGGCGGCCTGGCACTCCGTTGACGCGGCGGCGAAACGCCGCCCGCTGAAACCTTTCGACATGCGGCGCCTCCAATATGCAGCTTCTCATCATGTGAGAGGTCCAATGAGTTGGATCACGCAGTCGGCGCCGGCGTGCGCCCACATCGCCGCCACGATGCCGCGGTTTACGAAGACATAGCCAAAGACAACGCCGCCCAGGCCGTTCAGCGTCATCACCGTGAGCGCGAGGCCGAAGCTCAAAGGCCCTACAGCGCTCCAGGCGGGGAGATGAACTGCCGCAAATACGAAGGCAGACAGCCCGATGGAGCCCCAGACGACTCCTCGGCTCGGTACACAATTCGCACGCCGGAGGAATCGCATCGTCACGCCGGTGACCACTGAGAGCAGGATCAGCCTGAAGACGAGCTCCTCGCCAACCGCAGCCACGTAGATGATGACAACTCGGCGCCATACCGGCAGCGCTGCCGCCTCCGCAATCCTTGCCCCTGCGGCGGGGACGTTCGGCTCGATGGCCAGCCGGATCACACCGAGCAGCAGGAGGCCGACCAGCAGCCCGAGTCCCAGCGACGCGGCTGGCCATACCACGCGCTCGAATCTCCCGCTAGCCCCGGTCTTCAGCGAACCGGATAAACCTGACCAGCGCCATAGCCGGAGACCGAGGAAGCCAAAAAGCCCGGCAACGAGGGTAGAAACCGGCGAGGCAACTGCGTCCAAAGAAACGGCAAGCGCGCCCGCAATCGCGCACGCGGCCACGAACGCCCAGGTCGAAAACTGCGGCGGCTCGGCTACGGCAGACACACGATCTTCATGCATTGCAGCCCGCTATCGCCCGTGACCTCATAACTGTCCGAGTTCAGCGGATCAAACAGCCACGCTGTTTGGGTCCGCTGGAACGAGGTGTTAGGGCTCATAGCCTTACCCAACGGCCTGGAACACTGTGACATCGCGATCGAGCACGTCTTCAAGACGGTCCTTTTCGACTTCGAGGTCATAACGAACCTGGAGATTGAGCCAGAACCGCTCCGTCGTTCCAAAGAAACGTGCAAGCCGAAGCGCGGTGTCCGCTGTAATCGAGCGCTTGCCATGGACGATCTCGTTGATGCGACGTGGAGGCACACTGATGTCCTTGGCCAGCCGATACTGACTGACACCCAGAGGCTCAAGGAACTCCTCCATCAGGATCTCGCCGGGGTGAATTGGGTCCATCAGTTTCTTCGCCATCATTCCGTCCTTAGTGATAGTCAGCGATTTCCACATCCAGGGCATCGCCGTTTCTCCAGCGGAAGCAGATCCTCCACTGATCGTTGATCCGGATGCTGTGTTGACCCTTTCGATCCCCGGTCAGCTTTTCAAGGCGATTCCCGGGCGGAATTCTCAGATCGGCCAGAGCATCGGCGGCGTCAAGCACGAGAAGCTTCTTCAAGGCCGAGCGGTGAATATCCTGCGGGAGCTTTCTCGAGCGTTCACGGTTGAATATCCGTTCGGCCTCTGGGTCTTTGAAGCTCCGAATCACAGTATTATAATAACGCGCCGCGTTAATATCGTCAAGCGTTATGTTTCTTTCGTACCCGAAGGGTCCGGGTTCAGCGGCCCGGAACCCACCGCCAGCGGCGACTTGCGGCCGAGGGCTGGATTACTGCCAGCCCATCGGCCGCTCGCTGGTGGTGGTGTGTCGCGACGGCCGCAGGCCGTCAGCAACCCGCCGCGCTGTTTGGGTCCGCTGGAACGAGGTGTTAGGTGAGATGTCTGTACACATCGCGACGATCCGCCACCTTTACAACATAGACGATGAGTTCATCATCCTTGATTTCGTAGAGGATCCTGAATGGTCCTTGGCGGATCCGATAGCGCGAATGTCTTCCCGAAAGCTTTTCGCACCCATGAGGGCGCGGACTCTCAGCGAGCGCTTGAATCCTCTCGACTACGCGTCGACGCGTATTCTTTTGACCGATTGATTCGATCTCTTTCGCCGCGGAGCGCTTGATAACAAGCTTATAGCTTGCCACTGCGTTTCATCTTCTTGACGAAGTCCTCGAAATCGACTGTCGGTTCTTTCGCCCTGTCATCGAAAGCAGCGAGATCTTCGGCGTCCTCGGCCAACGAAGCCCGGACGGCGTCGTTGACCATCTCAGAAATCGACCGCTCCGACACGGCCGACTTCAGACGCAGTGCCTTGTGGATGTCGGGCTCAAAATACACGGTTGTGCGTTTGGGGTCGCTCATGTTGATGTTATAGCGTCAAAACGTTTTGATGTCAAGACGCCAAATACCTAACGTTCGGCATAAGGCGCGGCGGCTTTTTGCCGTCGCCTTAATGCCGTTGTTCGGCATTTTCATCTACGTTTGTTGCCTTTTGAGCTGAATCAAATCGGAGTTGAAATAAATATCTCAGAACTGCTAAAGCGATCAAAGGCAATGTGAATTTATAATACCCGTTAAGCCATTCATAGGGTAACGGGCCGGATTCACCGAAATCTCGAAAATAATGAAAGAACCCGATATTTGTTGCCGTCAATAAAATCAAAAGTGATGCCGCCCATACCAAGCGTGGCAGAATTTTGAATGCATCCCAAACGATAATTATGCAACTCCCGAGCACCAGAAAATCGATAATTGCACTTGAATCAGAAGCAATGATGAACATAAAACCATAAACTGCTGGACGAAGTGCAGCCCATATTCCAGCAAGTAAAATTGATATTTTCAATAGGATCTTCATTTTTGTGCCGAACG
>CAYRFI010000010.1:0-64992 GCA_964423595.1 uncultured Thermoanaerobaculia bacterium
TGATTGCGAACTCCACCGCCTCCCGAAGACTGCGTACTTCGATTCCTGGCATCGTTCCCTCCCTTGACATGTTCTCGTCGCCACAGGATACCGTCTTTGGTGCAAAGGTGCCAGGCACCTTTATGGCACTTCTACACCCTCAAAAACCCTGATGCCAGGCACCTTCATAACGACAAAGTCGGACGCAGCACCCTCGTTGAATCGCCGGTTTCGCGGGTATAGCATGGCTGCGTTTGACGATTGCGGAAGGAGACAACGTGAGCACATCAACCTCGTCGAGTTCGCGCGCGGGTAACCGCCTCATACCCTCAGGATCCATCGCCGTCCTTGCCGGGGCGCTGGTGCTTCCTGCCGTGGGGATCCACGCCGGCGGCGTGCCGGAGCCTCCCTCGAAAGCGGTCGACGCGTGGCAGAGCTCCTTTCGGGTGGCCACGACGAACCTCGCGTCCAGTGGGAGCAACCCGTACTTCGTTCTCGAGCCCGGATATCGTCTGCACTTCAAGCACGCGGACGAGACCCTCACGGTGAGCGTGCTCGATGAAACAAAGCTGGTGGACGGCGTGGAGACCCGGGTCGTCGAAGAACGGGAGGAGAAGCACGGTCAACTGACCGAGGTCTCGAGGAACTACTTCGCGATCGATCGCACGACCGGCGATGTCTACTACTTCGGCGAAGACTCAGACGAGTACAGGCACGGTAGGGTCGTGAGCCGCGAAGGTTCGTGGCTCGCCGGTGAAGACGGCGCCAGGTTCGGCTTGATGATGCCGGGCACCGCGAAGGTCGGAGCACGGTTCTATCAGGAGCTCGCCCCGAATGTCGCCATGGACCGTGCCGAGATCGTCGCAGTGGACTCAGAGGTCAGTGTTCCGGCCGGGACGTTCACGAACTGTGTCCAGGTCAAGGAAACGAGCCCGCTCGAGAACGGGAGCAGCCGGAAGATCTACGCCCCGGGTGTCGGTCTCATCCAGGACGACGAGTTCATTCTCGCCAGGATCGAGGCCGCGCCGACGCGGGACGCTGCTCCGCAGACCGGATTCGATGCCACGTCCATCGCCCTGCCGGGGGCGCCTCCGGAGGGCATCCTGCTCGACTACCTGGTGGTGGACCACGCGCGGCACCGCGTTTGGGTGCCCGCGGGTGGGACCGGCAGCACGGACGTGATCGACACGCAGACCCTCGACCTGCGACGCGTCGAGAACTTCCCGACGGCGGAGGTCGAGCGCAGGGGGGCGAAGCGCAGGGTCGGCCCGAGCTCCGCGACGGTCGGGGACGGGGTCGTCTACGTGGGGAATCGCGGGGATTCGAGCGTCTGCGCCGTGGACGCGGAGACACTCGTGAGAGGCGCCTGCGTCACCCTACCCTCAATGCCTGATGGTGTGGCGTTCGTGGCGAGCTCGAAGGAGGTCTGGGTCACGACTCCGCGCGATCAGTCGATCGTGATTCTCGATGTCTCGGACCCGACGGCGCCCAAGATCGCGGGTCGCATCGAGTTCGAAGGCGACCCCGAGGGTTATGCCGTCGACAATGCGCGCGGGTTCTTTTACACCAATCTCGAGGACAAGGACCGAACGCTTCGGATCGATGTCTCGACCCGCGCAGTGACGGCGACGTGGATGCCCGAGTGCGGAGACGCCGGTCCGAGGTGCCTCCTGATCGATCCCTCGGGACAGCTGCTTGTCGTTGCGTGCACTGACCACGTGGAGGTCCTCGACGCGGGCAATGACGGTGCGATCCTCTCAAAGCTCGAGACCGGCGGCGGCGTGGACAGCTTTGACTATCTCCCCGCGCGACGCTCACTCTACGTGGCCGCGGCGCACGCCGCGACGCTCACGGTCGCGCACCTCGATGAGAGCGGAGGGCTCAAGAGCACTGCGGTGATCCCGACGGCCCTCGGCGCGCGGAACGCCGTCGTCACGGCCGACGGGAACGTATTCATAGCGGTCGGACCCGAGGGGAGGATCCTTCGAATAGGTCCCTCGAGCGTGCAAAGTCCGTAGCTCGAAGTTACCTGCTCCGACCTTGCCGAAAGGCGTGGGTGGAAAGGCAGCGTGGGTGCCGTGGGCACGTGGGTGCCACGTACCGCATTGTTGCATTGTGAGCCTGCGTTTTCATATGGCACCCTTGAACCTCAACGATACAGCGACGGGGTACGTGGCACCCCTTGCGGATTACAACGCATCCATGCGAAAAGTGGCAGTCAAGAGGAATAGCGACAACCCAGACTGCATTAGAAAAGGGGGGGATGTACCCAAGTGACCGAAGGCAACAATAGCGGCCGGCAGCGAACCGCGGGTTCACCACCCGATGCCCCGACCGATTTGATCGGCTCCAGCTTCGGCCAATACCGAATCAAGGAGCTGCTTGGGGCCGGTGGGATGGGCGAGGTCTGGCGGGCCGAGGACACCCGCCTCGGTCGCGACGTGGCGCTCAAGATGCTGCCCGAGCAGGTCGCGGAGGACGCCGACCGGATGGCGCGCTTCAACCGTGAAGCCAAGGTTTTGGCGAGCCTTAACCATCCAAACATCGCGGTCCTGTACGGACTCGAGCACATGCAGCGATCTGCACCGTCCGACCCGACGGACGCCGCTGCCGTCGGCGAGGGGGACGCGCGACCGGTCCACGTCCTGGTCATGGAACTGATCGAGGGGGAGTGCCTCGACGAGCTCGTCGCGCGGGGAGCATTGCGTTTCGACGATGCGATGGCGATCGCCCTGCAGGTCGCCGAGGGGCTGCAAGCGGCCCACGAGTGCGGCATCGTCCACCGCGACCTCAAGCCCGCCAATATCAAGGTCCGCCCCGACGGCACGGTCAAGATCCTTGACTTCGGCCTCGCCACGACCCGCACAAAGGAAAGTGCGGACGACAGCCAGTCGCAGTCCCCGACCATGACCCAGCGCCACACGGCGCTGGGGACGATCCTCGGCACCGTCGCCTACATGAGCCCCGAGCAGGCCCGCGGCAGGCCGGTGGACCAGCGCGCCGACATCTGGGCGTTCGGCTGTCTTCTGTACGAGCTGCTCACGGCCGTCAAGGCATTCCGGGGAGAAACCTCGTCGGACATCATGGCCGCGGTACTCAAGGATGAGCCGGAGTGGGGCAAGCTGCCGGCTGACCTCGAACCGGTGGCTGTCCATGTGTTGCGCCGTTGCCTGACCAAGGACCCGGCGCGGCGTTTTCACCATGTCGCCGACGTGCGCATCGAGCTGGAGGAGGCGATGGCCGCGGCCGTACCGCGTCGCAAGGCGCGGCGCCGGAGGCCGGCGGCATCGTGGCTGTGGTTGATCGGGGCGACAGCTGCTGCGGTCACCACGATTGCCGTCGCGACGAGCATCCGGTCGCCTGAGACGTCGCTGCCAACCTTCCACGCGCTGAGCTTCCGTAGCGGCCGGATCGCGAGCGCTCGTTTCGCCCCGGACGGGACGACCGTGGTTTTCGGAGCGTCCACCCGGGATCGGCCGTTGGCACTGCTGTCGACGAGGACGGACAGTATCGAGTCGAGACCACTGGAACTCCCGCCGGCGGACATTCTCGGCATCTCCCGCAACGGTCACATGGCGGTGCTCCTCGACCGTCACAACGAGGGGTCGTGGGTCAGCGTCGGCACCCTGGCCGCCGCTGATCTCGCTGGAGGCGCTCCCCGCCCAATTATCGAGCGCGTAAACGACGGCGACATCTCCGACGACGGGAACCAGATGGCAGTTGCCCGTGAGGTCGGCCAAACACAGCGCCTGGAGTATCCATTGGGACATGTGCTCTTCGAGACCCACGGCTGGATCAGCCACGTGCGCATCGCGCCCGACGGAGAACGGGTTGCCTTCCTGCACCACCCCGTCTACGGGGATGATCGTGGGCTCGTGGCCATGGTGGACGCCGACGGCACGCTTTCCGAGCTCACCGAGGAGCTGTCCGATAGTCTGCAGGGCCTCGCTTGGTCCCCGGACGGGGGCTCGATCTGGTTCTCGGCCTTCGTGTTCGGCGAGGGCGGGGTGCTCTGGAGCGTGCGCCCCGGTGCCAAGCGGGTGGAGCGGCTGCGCTCGCCCATCAGCATCCGCCTGCAGGACATTGCCACGGACGGCCGGGCGCTGATCGTCGCCGGTGATACACGAGCCGAGATCGCAGGGCTCCTCGCCGGCCAGACCGAAGAGCGACGATATGAGGGCTGGAACGATGACTCCATCGGCGGCCTGGACGCCGACGGCACAATCTTCGCAGGCAACATGCAGGTGGCGACCGTCGACGGCGAGTACGCGGCCTTCACGAGGCGCGCCGACGGATCGCCGCCTGTCAGGCTGGGGTACGGGGACGTGTTCGGCATGAGTCCGGACGGGAGGTGGGTGTTCACACGGAAGATGACCGGCGACAAGGGCAGGCTGACCCTGCTCCCCACCGGACCGGGCGAGCCGCGGGTCATCGAACTGGGAGGCGGCGTCCGCCCCGACGATTCGGGGTCGGCCATGCTCACCTGCGCGCTGGACAGGCGGCGCGCGGCGTTCTTGGGCTTCGTTGATGGAGACGGACCACGGATCTTTGTGATTGACCTGGACGACGGGACGTTGACGCCGGTCGGCCCCATTGGGACCAATGAGGCTGTCATCTCCCCGGACGGCTCGCGGGTGGCCGCGTTCGCGCCGGACGGGGTCGTCACCATCTATCCGGTTACGGAGGGCACACCGCTGACGGTGCCGGAAGTCGGCCCCGGCGAGCAGCCGGTCCAGTGGACCCGGGATGGACGCTCCCTCCTGGTGTGGGACCGCGCCTTTCCGGCACGTATTTACCGCGTCGGCATCGACGATGGCTCGCGTACGCTGGAACTCGAGATCATGCCGACGGACCCTGCCGGGGTTCTCTACGGCCAGCTCCTCCTGACCCCCGGCGGCGACCACTACGTGTACCGCTACCGCCGTGATTCCAGTACTCTCTTCCTGGTAGAGGGCATTCGCTGAATCATTCGTGTCGGCGCCAGGCACCTTTACCCTAACCCGCATATCTCACCAACTTCCTGCTGTGGGCGCCGATGCACCGCACCCAGCGGTGTTTTCTCGCCTCGGGGTGCTCCACGTACTGTTGAGTACGAGTCCGCGCCCCTCAGGTCGCAAACCCCACTGGGCACGGCACCTCGTCGCCCTCGCGATGAAACCCGGTGAGATATGCGGGCTAATGGCGCCGCTTCTCCTGGCGCCGCGCGCGAACGGTCTGTGTCAGCGGAGACTCAGGAGGTACTCGGAGATCGCCCGGAGGTCGTCCTCCGGGAGCTGGGCCAGGTTCATCTGGATCTTGGCCATGCCACCGCTCGAGAGCTTGTCGTAGCCGAGCGTCTCGCCGAATCGCAGCGCGAGCGTGAGATCCGCGACATCGGCATACCGCCCCCGGCCGACCAGGTCCCGAAGACTCGGGACGTGCCCCTCACCGCTCGGGTGCGGTCCGCCTTCCAGCGGGCGAGTGTTGTCGAGAATCATGAAGGCGTTGCGGGGGGTGTGGCACTCGCCGCAGTGACCCGGTCCCTGCACCAGGTACGCGCCGCGGTTCCATGCCGCGTCCCGGGCCGGGTCGGGCTCGAACGTCCGCGCCCGGAATGCGAAGCGTTTCCAAAGTCCCATGGCGCGCCTCGCGAGCCAGACCATGGGCACGTCGGCGTCGCGCTGCGAGGACCGCACCGGCGGGAAGCTCATGAGGTAGGCGCGAAGGTCGAGCAGATCTTCGATACGCATGTTGCGGTACGAGGTATAGGGAAATGCCGGAAAGTAGTGACGGTGACCCGGCGAGACGCCTTCGGTCATCGCGTCGACGAACTCCTCCGCCGTCCAGCGACCGAGTCCGGTGTCGGGGTCAGGGGTGAGATCCCCCGGATAAATCGTCCCGAACGGCGTCGAAAAAGGCGCTCCGCCGGTCGGAAGTCCCGGGTTATCCGTCCCGGAAGGGGGGTTGTGACACGCCATACACCCCCCGGCATGAAACAACACCTCGCCGTTGGCCAGGTCTGGGGTGTGCGTCGGCAGGGCCCGACCGCTCGGACGGGCCGCGGTCAGGACGAAGAAAACCACGGCGACGAGCACCGCACAGAGCGCCGAAGCCGCCGCGATCCACCTCGCGCGAGACGGGTGCCTCACTGTTTCGGGCGGCGATAGGTGTCGTGACAGGTCTTGCAGCCGTTACCGAGCGCTCCGAGAGCAGGCCCGAAGGCGGCCTCGTCCGTGACGGACTGCATCGCGACCGCTGCTGCTGTGGCAGCTTCGAGATCCTTTTGGAAGTTCTCATGGTCGGACCAGATCTCCGCCTTCGCCCACGTCTCGACGTCACCCGTGTCGCTGCCGTCCGGAAACAGACCAGCTGCCGTGTCCAGGCGGTTCGCGATTGTCTCCGCGCTGGCCTTGACGACGTCGGCATCGAACGGGGCCTGTTGCTTGGCGATCGCCCCGAGAGCCTTCATTGCCTTTCCGATGTCCTCCATCGCCTGCTGTCGCTCTTTGATGGCCTTCGTTCCTGTTGCAGCCGCCAGGGTGATCGAGGCCACCGCCGCGACCACCGCGAGCGCGGTCAGCACCATCCTGATCTTCGTACCTTTCATCTCCGTTCCCCTTTCCCGGGTCCTGGACCAATCGATGATTTCGAATCTCAGCAAGAACGATAACCGTTGACACGTTGCGAATCAACGGTCACCGGTTCGAGTTCGTTCATCAGTCCCGGAGACACAATCAATCTGTACCCGGCATTCATTCCATTTCTTCGCACCCAAAGGCACCTGGCCTGTTTCGGTATCATGGTACGTGGCCACGAGACCTTCTGGTTCTCGGTCGCCTGCTACCCGCGTGAGAGGGGAACTCATGAACGAGCGCGAACAGTACCCAGAGTCTGAAGAGGCGCCGGTTTCTGACCAGGATATCGAAAACGCGATCCAGGATGCCGCCGAGCAGGTGGAACAGGAAAAGGCAGCTCATCAGCAAGTGGTTGCCGACGGGGAGCGTCGCCCGAGGCGACCCCTCGACTCGCCGGTATTGGCGGCGATACTCCTGATCGCAGCCGGCGTGCTGACGGCGCTGAACCTGAGCGGCCGGCTTCCTTTCACCCAGCGAGCGAGCGACGTCGACGCGCAGGATTTGGGGCGGATGCTGGAGCTGCAGCTCTATCTCGTGGTCGAGGATATCGAGGACTTCCGCGACGAGTTCGGCCGGTTTCCGGAGACCCTCGAGGAGATCGACATGTCGGTCGACGACGGCGTCGAGTACTCGGTGATGAGTGAATCGGTGTACCGCGTTGCGGTCTTTTACGGTGACCTGCGTTTCGAACACGAATCCACCCCGACGGCCGATGGGGAGGAAGCGACGGAGGAGCCATGAAACGTGCGTTCGAGAGTACGCCGCGAGGTGCGGAAGGCGGCTTTACGCTGGTCGAGGTTCTTGTCGTGGTCGCGATTTTGGGGATTCTGGTCAACATCGCCGTTCCGAGGTACATGGAAGCACGTCAACGGGCTATCGCCGCCACCGTGGTCGGAGATTACCACCTGCTCCATCAGGCGGTCTACGAGTATTACGGTGACCACGGCGAGTTCCCCCGCAACCGCGGTCGCGGGCGGGAACCTCTCGAGCTCAGACCTTACCTTGGGCAGAAGATCCGATGGCAGCAGCGCGACCTGGCGTACCAGTGGGAGAACTGGGTACGAAAAGACGGCACGCCCAAGCGCCGAAAGACAGGCGTCCTCTATGGTTTTTCCGTGTTCACCGATGACGAGTCCCTGATGTCCGCCATCGAAAAGGTCTACACGGGTCCAACGACGCGAATCGGGAAGAACCGGATTACATTTGTCATCGAGCCCATCGCGGATTAGGACCTCGAGTCGTGTCGGACGCCGATGCCGCGGCTCGGCTGCGTTGAGCTGACACCCTTAGGGCGAACGTTCGGCGACCGAACGGCGCAGGCGCAGCGCCGCCTCTTCGACGGGCAGGCCGTCGATGTCGACCGTCTTGTTGGCCGAGCGCATCATATCGTTCGTCACCATGTTGACCAGCGGCAGCAGCGTTTGAATCAACGGTTTGATGCGTGCGGCTCGTGGCGACAGAAGCAGTATGGCGTCGTAGGGAGGCAACGCCTGCTTCGGGTCGCCGAGAAGGACCAGATCGAAGGCGTCGACGCGGCCGTCGGTGGAGTAGGCGGTGATGGCGTCGACCTTGCCGTCACGCACCGCGCCGTACAGAAAGGTGGAGTCCATGCTGCGGGTTCGCATCGATTCGAGACCGTAGATCTCGCGCACCCGGGACCACTCGGGACGACCGAAGAACTCCGGGTCGCCGCCGAGAATCAGCCGATCGGCAATCGGGCGCAGGTCGTCGATGGTTTGGACCCCGAGCTCCGCCGCCCGAGTACGGCTCATGGCCAGCGCGTACGCGTTTTCGAAGCCGAGTCGGCCGAGAGTGATGATCCCGTGTTCGTCCTTGAGGTACTTCGCGACATCGATCAACATCTCGGTGCGATCGATCGGCTGCGGCCGTTTCATGATGGCCGCCCAGATCGTTCCCGAGTAATCGACGCTGACGTCGACGGTGTTGCTCCGCAGCGCATCGAAGAGGATCGTCGAGCCCATGTTGGGTCGCTGGCGCACGGCCGCACCCGCCGTTTCGAGCTCGTGAGTGAGGAATTCCGCCAGGACGTACTGCTCGGTAAATCCCTTTGAACCCACGGTCAGATTCCATCCTGCCAGCGGAAGCTGCGATCGTTCCTCGTCACCCGTCCTCCGGGCACTCGCGACTCCGGACGATGCCGGTCCAGGCGACAGAAACCCGACCGCAGGCACCAGCCCGCCGATGACGATGATGATCAGACCCAGCCCTGCAGTCCATGCCAGCCGCGAGCTGCGGAGACGGGCCGCCCGCTCCATCAGTCGGATGAGCTGGTCGAGGACGATCGCGAGCGCGGCCGCGAATACGCAGCCGAAGAGGACGGCGACCCCGTTCCGGGTCTGCAGGCCGAGAAAGATGTAATTGCCGAGGCTCGGCGCGCCAACCGGGGTGGACAGGGTCGCCATCCCGACGACCCACACCGTCGCGGTCCGGATTCCGGCGATGATGATCGGTGCCGCCAGCGGCAGCTCGACCCACCGCAACGATTGGCGGTCGGTCATGCCGACGCCGCGCGCCGCTTCAGTCATGGTGGGGTCGATCTCGAGGATTCCGGTCACGGTGTTACGGATCACCGGCAGCATGCTGTAGAGGGTCAGCGCGATGAATGCAGGTACGAAGCCGATCATCCCCCCGAGCAGCGGCACCATCAGCGCCAGGAGGGCCATGCTCGGGACCGTCTGGATGAGGCCGGCCAGGGTCAAGACCGGCCCACGCAGCCGCCTGTAGCGGGTGGCGGCAATGCCCAACGGCACGCTGATAGCGATTCCTATCACCAGCGCCGATACCGAGAGCAGCAGGTGGCCGGCGAGCAACTGTGGGAGCTCGGCGAAACGGTCGGCCAGGTTACCCATCAGGCGTGCTTCCTATCGTCACCGGCCATGGCCGCTAGCCGTCCGGCCTGACGCGTGGGTGACTCCATGAGCTGGGCCACATACGGATCTCCAGGAACGTGCAGGATTTCGGTCGGCGAGCCCAGAGCCACAATCCGTCCCTCTCGCATGACGACGATACGGTCGCCGGCCAGCAGCGCCTCGGTCATGTCGTGGGTGACGAGGACGGCGGTGAGCTGGAGCTCCTTCTGGATCCTGAGAAATTCTGTGCGCAGTCCGTCACGGGTGATGGGGTCGAGCGCGCCGAACGGCTCGTCGAGCAGCATCAGCGAAGGCCCGGCCGCCAGCGCGCGGGCGAATCCGACCCGCTGGCTTTGACCGCCGGAGAGCTCTGCAGGCATCCTCGTGGCGAATTCGAGGGGGTCGAGACCCACCAGCTCGAGAAGCTGGGAAACTCGGCTGGAAATCCGCTCCTCGTCCCATCCCAGGAGTTTCGGGATGATCCCTACGTTGCGGGCGATGGACAGGTGTGGAAAGAGGCCGATGCCCTGAAAGACGTAGCCGATCGACCGCCTGAGATCGACCGCCTCTTGCTCGGCGACGTCGGCGCCGTTGATCAGCACCTGTCCTCGCGATGGCTCGACGAGGCGGTTGATGGTCTTCAGCGTCGTCGTCTTCCCGCACCCGGACTCGCCGACCAGCACCACGAGCTCGCCAGGTGCCGCAGCGAAGCTGACGCCCTCGACGGCAAACGTCTGCCCACCGTCGTACGTCTTGCCAACGCTTCTGAGCTCGAGAAACATGACCGAAAGAGTGTAACGTTTCGCATCCTGGCTCTAGCCTGCATATCTCACCAACTATCTGCTGCGGCTAGAAATCTGGAGGTGCGCGTGTGCACCGGCCAGGGATGAATTTCCCAAATTTCTCAAGCCAGGCACCCGGACTGTTCCAGCACATCCTTCGTTTCAGGGGCCTGCCAGACTGCAGTCATCTCATGACCCTCGGACTGAGCGGGAGATCGGGTCTCACCGTATATACTCGCGTCAGGCACCATGAAAGGCGAGATCCAGTACGCTGCCAGCCGCGACGGCCAGTCGGTGGCTTACCAGACGTGCGGTGAAGGTCCGTTGGACCTCGTCTTCGTGCCGGACTGGGTCGGCAATCTGGAAGTGATGTGGGAAGACCCGACCCTCGCGGCCTTTCTCGAGCGCATGGCCCGATTCGCGCGGGTGATCTGCTTCGACAAGCGCGGTACCGGCCTGTCGGACCCGGTCCCGCTCGGTGCGATCCCGACCTGGGAGGAGTGGATGTACGACGTCGCCACCGTGATGGACGCGGCTGACAGCCGTCAGGCGGCGATCTTCGGCCACGGCGACGGCGCGACAATGGCCCTGCTCTTTGCCGCTACCCATCCGGATCGGGCGTCAGCGTTGATCCTCGCGGACGCCTACGCGAGGCGCATGCGGTCCGAGGACTATCCGTGCGGCGTCCCCGAGGACGTGGCTCCGCAACTCATCGAGGCGATCCTGAATGCGTGGGGCACCGGCGAGGCCACGCGTGGGGGGGGAGCCCCGAGCCTGGCTGGAGACGAGTCCTTTGTCGCGTGGCGCGGACGTTTCGAGCGCCTGGCCATGAGTCCCGGGCAGTTCAACGCGGTCTACCCGCTGACCTACACGTTCGACCTCCGCTGGGTGCTGCCGACGATCCGCATGCCGACTCTGGTGCTCCACCGCACCGGCAACCGCTACGTGGTCGTCGGCAACGGACGCCACCTGGCCGAGCACATCGACGGTGCGCGATTCGTGGAGATTCCCGGTTCGGACCACTTCTTTCACGCTGGCGACCCGGAAGCGATGCTGGGACCCGTGCAGGAGTTTCTGACCGGGCGCCGTGCGCCTCCTGAACCGGAGCGTGTCTTGGCGACGGTCCTGTTCACCGATATCGTCGGCGCGACCGCTACGGCGGAGCGGCTCGGAGACGGCGCGTGGCGCGAGCTGCTCGAGCGGCACCACGCGATCGTCCGCCGCGAGCTCGCCCATTTCGGCGGCCGCGAGATCGACACCGCTGGAGATGGGTTTCTGGCGTCCTTCGAAGGCCCCGCCCGCGGCGTGCGATGCGCGATGGCGATCCGCGACGGGTTGCGGCCCGTCGGCCTCGAGATCCGTGCCGGTCTCCACACCGGCGAGTGCGAACGGTCCGGTGACAAGCTCGCTGGGATCGCCGTGCACATCGGCGCGCGGGTGGCCGGTCTGGCGGAGGGGGGCGAGGTGCTGGTGTCGAGGACGGTCAAGGACCTGGTCGCGGGGTCCGGACTCACCTTTGTCGATCGGGGCGACCACGAGCTGAAAGGTGTCAGTGATCGGTGGCAGCTTTTCCGGGCCGAGGAGGGATAGCCCACATCATGGGTGCGACGCACTCGAAAAGGTGCCCGAAACCGAACGCGGGATTCGAGGCGCCTATTCGCCGCGCTTGAGCACCGACCGTTTGTCCGAGTAGGCGAGGCGGGCCTGGATGAAATCTTCGTGGGCGAAGCCGAGCTCGCTGGCGATCTGGCGGATCTGCTCCTCTTCGTCCCCGGTGACCAGATCGTCGGCGGCCGACACCGCAAACAGGCAGTCCAGCAGCTCGTGCCGCTGCTCGTCGGTGGCGATCTCCCGGAACTCCCGGGTCACGAGAAAGTCTTCTGTTCCGCCGAAGAGCTTGTTCTGGTGCTTGGCGATGGCGACGACCAACACTGCCTGCTCCTCGGGGATGTGCCCCAGGCGCTGGACGATCTCGACCATCTTCTCCGTTTCGACGTCGCTGATGTGCAGGTCGGCCGCGGCCACACGGCTGAGGACATACGCGAACGCCGCAAGGAACCGCGCGTGTGAACGGTCCAGGCGATCGAGCTCACCAACGATTCGCCGCACCGTTTCGGTTTCGCCGCGAACCGGTTCGGGCGCCGGATCCGACCGCGCGGCGGAAGGCCCAAGCCCGAGTAACTCGAGGATACCCATCGCAAACTGGATTCTAACCCAGCCTGCATATCTCACCAACTATTTGCTGCGACCGGAAATCTGCAGCAATCTGCGGCGTTTGCTTCCATCGGAGTGCTCGACGTACTGCAAGTACGCGCTCCGCGCCCTGCGAGGCTTGGCCGGGGCCCCCAGATCAGCCCTTGGGAGCGGACGCATCACGCAGTTCAAGGCCGGTAGCCCTGGCCACGAAGGACTTTTCCCGGCAGCTTGCCGGTCGCCTTGCCCTCATCAATCACGGGAACTCCGTTCACCAGCACGTATTGCATCCCTTGTGAAAGCTGGTTGGGTTTTTCGAAGGTCGCAAGATCGCGCACGGTTTCCGGGTCGAAGACCACGACATCAGCCCACATCCCGCCTTTCAGGACGCCCCGGTCGTTGAAACGCATGCGTTGAGCGGCCAGCGAGGTGAATTTGCGAATGGCGTCTTCCAGGGTCAATTTCTTTTCCTCGCGAACATATTTTCGGAGAATTCGCGGGAAGGTTCCGTACGCTCGCGGATGCGGCACGTCCTGGCCCAGGATTCCCTCCGGCGCCGTGCCTTCCGAATCGTTGTTGATGGAGACCCATGGCTGGACCAGCGCTAGCGCCACGTCATCTTCCGACATTCCAAATACGGCCACCGAGGTGTCGGCGTCGTCCTGGATCAGGAGGTCGAAGATTGTGTCGATGGGATCTGTGCCCCACATCTCGGAGATATCGGCGATGGTCTGACCCTGCAGTGACATCAGATCCGGATTGTGCACGGCGCCTACCAGAATCGCTTCCGGTCCCTCGATCTCGTCCCACTCATTGTCCCATTCGTCGCTGGGCGTCATCATGTCCTCCCGAATTCTCTCGCGCGTGGCCGGATCTTTCAGGCGATCGAGGAGTTGATCCGTTCCTCCGTCATGAGCCCAGGGCGGTATGAATGCGGAGAGCGGGTTGAACCATGCAGTGTAGGCATAGGTGTCGGCGCTGATGTCCACTCCGGCCTGCCGCGCGCGGTTGATGTGCGCGACGATCTCCGGCATGCGGCCGAAATTCTTCGTCCCCGCCACCTTCAGGTGCCAGATTTCCACCGGGATCTTTGCCTCCCGCCCGATCCTGATGGCCTCGTCCAGTGCGGGAATGATCGCATCTCCTTCACTGCGAACGTGTGTTGCGTAAATGCCCCCGTACTGCGCAGCCACGGAGGCCAGAGCGATCAGCTCTTCCGTATGTGCATACGGCGCCGGCGGATATTCCAGCGATGTCGAAACGCCAACCGCGCCGTCCCTCATACCATCTTCGACCAGCTTCTTCATGGCGTTCAGCTGGGAATCCGTAGGCTGGATATCCGCATCTCCCAGAACCACCCGGCGCACCTGAGTCGCCCCGACATAGGTTGCCAGATTGATTCCCATGCCCTGTTTTTCCAGTCGTGCGAAGTATTCTCGGAGGGTCTTCCAGTCGAGATCGATGCCGTAGTGCTCGTAATACGAGCGGTCGGTTTTCAGGATGGCGTCATTCTGAGGCGCCGCGGAACCGCCTTCACCCGTGACCTCCGTCGTGATTCCCTGGAAGATTTTGGAGGGCAGCTGCGGGTTCACGAGTATCGTCATCTCCGATTGACCCAGCATGTCGATGAACCCCGGAGCAACCACAAGCCCATGTGCGTCGATCACCTCGCCGGCCTCGGCATCCGACAGGTTCCCGATCGTCGCAATCTTGCCGCCTCGGATTCCGATGTCACCTGAATACCAGGGCGAGCCGGTCCCATCGATGATGTGGCCGTTGCGGATGACAACGTCGTACTCCGCGGCGACTGCGGATGGAAGTGTCCCCACCAACAGCCAGAGGATGATGAATGACATGGAATAATACCGTCGAGCCATGAGATTTCCTCCGTCGTGCAATCGAGCTCCCTGGGGCCAGGTCTCATCATACGCTTTGAAGGGTTTCGTTGCGCGCCTCGGTGTCGCGCTTTCGCCGGCCGGAGGGGCGCGAAGAGAAGGAGCGCTGGGTCTTTGGTGGGTTTTTTGAATTCAATCAACTCACCTCGTCTCCGAACTGACGCTGCAAGGTCCTGAGCTGCTCGACGAGGGTGTGGGTGATGTCTGAGTACTGGGCGTTGCCGTAGAGATTTGTCAGCTCGTGAGGGTCCTCCTCGAGGTCATAGAGCTCCCAGACATCCAGCTCGCCGTAGAAATGGATGAGCTTGTACCGGTCGGTGCGGATTCCGAAATGTGGTCGCACACGATGCCATCCGTGGGGATACTCGTAGTAGTGGTAGTACACACCCTGACGCCAGTCATCCGGTGTCTGACCCAACGTCAACGGTCGCAACGAACGTCCCTGCATCTCAGGCGGCACCGGCACTCCTGCGTAATCGAGAATGGTAGGGGCGGTGTCGAGGTTGACCACCAGGGCATCGGCAACCTTCCCTGCCGTGATCCCGTCGGGGTAACGGATGATGAGCGGCGTGCGCATCGACTCCTCGTACATGAATCGCTTGTCGTACCAGCCGTGCTCGCCCAGGAAAAACCCCTGGTCAGAGGTGTAGATGACGATGGTGGTGTCGCTCAGTCCGAGCTCGTCGAGTCGGTCCAGCAATCGGCCCAGATTGTCGTCGATCGAGGCGACACAACGAAGGTAGTCCTCGAGGTAGCGCTGGTACTTCCACTCGGTCAGCTCGTCACCCTCGGGCGGGTTGTCGGCAAAGGCCCGGTTGATCGGTTCGTACCGCCCATCCCAGGCAGCTTTCTCCTCCGCTGACATCCGCGCATACGCCTCCCTCCACGCAGGCTCGGGATCGAACTCCGGGTCGCCGCCGGTTCCCGTCTCTCGCTCATAGGACCCTTCGTGCAGCTTCATGTCCAACGAGAGGTACATGTCCGCGATCCGCATGTCTGCCTCGCGTGCCGCCGGGCGTCCCTTGTAGTCGTCGCGAAATGTCGGCGGCAAGGGGAACTCCTTGTCGGCGAACAGATCGAGGTGTTTTGGACTGGGCATCCAGTTGCGATGCGGCGCCGAATGCTGGTAGAGCAGGCAAAACGGCTGTTCTTTATCCCTCGTCTCCAAGAACTCGAGCGCGAAGTCGGTGATCAGGTCGGTCACATACCCGGAATGCTCGACCTCGACGCCGTTTTCGGAAAACACCGGGCGGTAGTAATGACCCTGACCGATCAACAACCGCCAATGGTCGAAGCCCGTCGGGTCGGTCTTGAGATGCCACTTGCCCACCACAGCGGTCTCGTACCCCGCGTGCTGGAGCAGCTTGGGAAAGGTCATCTGTGAATCGTCAAACTCATCCCGATTGTCCCGCAATCCGTTGCGATGGCTATACATGCCGGTCAGCAGCACGGCGCGCGAAGGGGCGCAGATCGCGTTCGTGACAAAGCTCGATCGGAAGCGAATACCCTCGTCGGCCAGGCGATCGATGTTCGGCGTTCGAATCAGCGTGCTGCCGTACGCGCTGATCGCTCGCTCCGCATGGTCGTCAGCCATGATGACGATGATGTTGGGTGGCGCGGGAGTCGCCGATAGCCTAGCGACCAGGAAACCGCCAACAACAAGCACGGCAAGGGCTACGAGCAACCACAACGATTTTCTTCTCATACGTTGATCTCCCGCGGCGACCATATCAGTCGCGGGAATGCAATAGATGCCGAATCATGGGTTTTGAATACGAGACGCCATGCCCAACGGATGTGCGATATCTTCACGTGCCGGGTTTTGACGCCCAAAACGATACGCAGAGGTTGAAAACGCAGCGGCCCACGTGGGCGAGCACCGGTGAACGAAGAAGTGGTTGTCCACCGACATGTCCCGGCATCCGGAGGTGCTCAGATTGACCCAGGAGGCCAGATGGACAGGAATCCAACTCGTGGACCGGGCGCCTGTACACCTCTATACTGTTGCGGTTGTGGATCCAGACAACAACCCCGTGCGGAAGGACGAGTTCTATCTCGGCGACTGGTTGATCCAGCCGAGTCTCGACCGGGTGACTCGGGGTCACCGGACCCACACCGTTCCACCTCGTTTCATGGATCTTCTGGTTTGTCTCGCCGAGCAGCGGGGAGCCGTGGTCTCCAAGAGCCAGATTGTCGACAAGGTTTGGGCCGGCGATGTTGTGACCGACGGGGCCCTCACCCATGCGGTAGCGGTTCTTCGGCAGACGCTCGATGACGATGCCCGCGAACCGCGATACATCGAGACGATTCCGAGGAGAGGATACCGCGTGATCGCCACCGTCCGGTCAGCCGACGAACCGCCCGAAGCGGACCCGGGGGAAGTGGCCGCGACGCACGGATGGCGCGTCCGCATCGCGCTGGTAGCGATCACGGCCGCTCTCGTGACATCGGCGGTCTGGTTCGTGTCAGTGAGAGACCGAGGAACTGCGCAACCGGTCGCAGATGCGCCGATCCCGTCAATTATCGTTCTTCCCTTCAAAAACCTCGGTCCACCGGACCAAGAGTACTTCGCCGCCGGGATCACCGAAGAGCTGACCACCCGTCTGGCAGCGGTACGAGGCCTGACCGTCGTTTCGCAGACCAGTGCGTCGCGATACGCGAATACCGATTCAACCGTGGCCGAGATCGGAGAGGAGCTCGGGGTCGATTATCTCCTCGAGGGAAGCGTGCGGTGGGCATCGGGAGAGGATGCGGGGGAGAAAGTACGGATCACTCTCCAGCTCATCCGGGTGGAAAACGATCGACATATTTGGGCAGAGGTCTACGATCGTGTTCTCGAAGACATCTTCACGCTGCAGTCCGAAATCGCCCAGCAGGTGGTCGAACGACTCAACGTTGAGCTGGTGGAAGCGGAGCAGCTCGCCCTCCAAGTCAGGCCCACCGCCAGTATCGAGGCGTACCAGGCCTATCTGCACGGCAGAGACTACGCCACCAGAAGAGATACCGAACAGGACACGCTGCTCGCCGTAACGATGTTTCAGCGCGCCGTTGACCTCGATCCACAATTCGCTCTCGCCTACGCCGAGCTCGCTCAGGCGCACGCCCGCATCTACCACTTCGGTTTCGATCGCTCGGACCAGCGGTTGAGGGCTGCGCGGGAAGCTCTGGAAACCGCCCTCGAGCTCGATCCGATGTCGCCGGAGGTGCGTCTCGCCGCTGGGTACTACCACTACTGGGCCGAAATGAACTTCGAGGCAGCTTTGGAGGACTTTGCGGTTGCCGAAAAGGGACGGCCTTACGACGCCGAGGTGCTCGAAGGTGTGTCGTACATTCTTCGTCGGCAGGGGAAGCTCGAGGAGGCCCTCGCGAAGATCGAGCGAGCGTATGAGATTAGCCCTCGGGACGCACTGATCGCGCTGGAGGTCGGGAATACGCTCCGTGGCCTCCGGCGGTACGACGAGGCCAACCGGCTTTTCGATGACGCGATCATCCTGTCCCCGGACCTGATGACAGCCTATCTGTGGAAAGCTGAGAATTATTGGCTGTGGAACGGTATGGTCAGCGATGCCGCGCAGACTTTACAAAACATGCCGAGGGTGCCGGTTTCGTATATGTTCGAGGGTCTGTACCTGCAGCAGATCTACGAGGAGGACTATGCCGGCGCATTCGCTCTGCTCTCCGAAACGGCCCTCGATGCGCACGTCACCCAGGAGCGGTACTACCCGAAAGCTCTGCTCGAAGCAGAGGTGCATGCATTCGTGGGAGAGACCGATCAAGCTCGCGAATCATACGAGAAGGCCCGGGTCGTCCTCGAGAGGCTGGTTGCGGAACAGAAGGATGATGCGCGGTTCCACAGCTCTCTCGGCCTCGCCTATGCGGGGCTCGGTTTGAAGGCGGATGCAGTCCGGGAGGGACGATTCGCGACCGAGCTCTACCCCGTTTCGATGGACAGCTGGTCGGGAACCGATTTTCGTCGCGAGCTGGCGCGGATCTATGTCATGGTTGGCGAAAATAATCTGGCTCTCGACGAAATCGAGTTTCTGCTGGCCACTCCGAACCGATGGACATCGGTCGCACTGTTCCGTCTCGATCCGAGGTGGAATGCTCTCCGAGACAACCCGCGGTTCGAACGGCTCCTGAACGAGCGATAGCCGCCTGCGCGACGAAACCTGGTGAGACATGCGGGTGAGCACGCGGCAACCCTCGATTTTCAGCAGCTGTTCAAATCCATACGCGGTAACCACGGGGAAAAATCACACTCGTCACGGGCATATGTCATGACAGCGGTCTCAGAACGCCCGATATTGAGAGATCAGAGCAGCAATGTTCCAGGAAACAAGAGCCGAACGAGCCGGTCATCCGCATCCGAACAGTTTCGGGGAATAGGGAGGGAGTGTATGAAGAGATCGATTCTGATTGTCTGTTTGTTGTTGTTGACGTCGACGGCCATGGCCCAGACCCAGTACGGAACGATGTCCGGCCTGGTGGTCGATAGCACCGACGCTGCGCTCCCGGGTGTCACCGTGAGACTTGAAGGCCCCGACATGCAGGGCACCCGAGGAACTGTCACCGATGCGCGGGGCTTTTTTCGTTTTGTGCCGGTCCCACCTGGCAAAAACTACAAAGCGACATTTAATTTGTCAGGATTCAAGACGCTCGAAGTGTCCGGTCTCGTCGTCGAAATCGACACCGACACGCCCGTCAATATCACGATGGAGATGGCGGAGTTTGCCGCCGCAATCGAGGTTGTCGCTGACAGCGTCGTGGTCGATACGACCAAGACCCTGGTCGACACGAATGTGAACTTTGACCTCTTCGACACCTTGCCGAACAATCGCACCTACAGCTCGATTATCGCGGCATCCGCGGGAACCCGGCCCGGTAACAACGTATACATCAGCGGCGGATCTGATGACTCCAATGTCTACCTCGTTGATGGGGTCGACACCACCGACCCGATCTGGTTGACCTGGGGGACCCAGCTCAACATCGACATTATCGACGAGATTGCAGTTCAGCGAGCCGGCTACTCGGCCGAGTACGGGCGGTCGAGCGGCGGCGTCATCAACATGCTGACCAAATCGGGCGGCAACGATTTCTCCGTCCTGGCTCGTGTCGTCATCGCAAACAGTAATTGGTCATCCGACTGGGGAATCGACTCCGAGACGGGTAGGGAGAAGGCCGGCGCCGCCCGCATCGATGAGATTCGCCCGAGCGTCGCGGTCGGCGGCCCCATTCTCAAAGACCGCCTGTGGTTTTTCGCTTCGTACGAAAACCGCGATATGACCCGCGACTACAGCTACAACGCCTCCAACGAAGATCGCATCAACGGCGTCCTCAGCACCGGAGAGTTCTATTACAAGGGGCACTTCCTCTCCGCGAAGCTGACCGGGCAGATCAACGACAGCAACAGGCTCATCGCTTTTTACAACGAAGACCCGATAGATTTCTCGCCGCTCTATGCCGGGAGCAGAGGCGCTCCGAATTGGCACCCGGATGCCGAGCGAAAGCAGTACCAGAAGTCCGAGGCCTTCTCACTGCAGTGGCAATCGACGTTGAGCGATACCTGGTTCCTCGAAGCGAAGTACCAGGATTACAACTTTCAGATTGACTTCCTGCCCGATGGTGTGCCGTGGACTGAGGGTATCCCATATGTCTACGATCAGGGTTCCGGCTATAACTACGGTTCGCCGCCGTGGGCCTGGTACACCAACCGACCACGTCAGGGTGTGAGCGCAGCGGCGACGCACTTCATCGATACTAACAGCGGTTCCCACGAGCTGAAGTTCGGATTTGACTGGACCGATATGAAACCTGAGGCAGGTGGGTATCGGAACACCAACGGATGGTATCGGGTCAACGGAGACGTGCCGATCCGGTACGATGTCTGGTACGACCAGACTGGTCCGAGACCATTCAGGCAGGACTACCGGGCGATTTACCTCCAGGACCAATGGCGCATCGGCAATGCCACCTTGAATGTCGGCCTCCGCGCCGAGGCGACCGAGCTCTTCAACGCTGCCGACGATTCACTGATGAGCTTCGGCTTCGGCGACCAGATCGCCCCCCGGCTCGGCTTCGCCTATGACCTCAAGGGAGACTCGATCCACGCCTCGCTCGGCCGTTTCTATGTCCTGCCGGGGAATTACGTCGCCCAGTACTTTGATGAGATCCCCACCGTCCAGGAGCGATATGTGTGGAACGACACCTGCGCGACCAGCGGGGGGAATGTGTGGGATTACCCGGATTCATGTTGGGACTTTGCCTGGGACTGGCAGCCGGGCGTTTCGGCCACCATGGATCCCAACCTCGACCCGATCTACATGGACGAGTTCACCGCCGGCTACTCGACGAGAATCGGCAAACAGGTGTCTGCGGACGTCACCTTCGTCTGGCGTGAGCAGCCGAACACCATCGACTTCTACGATCCGAACGGGACATATTTGTACCTCATCACCAATGTTCCCGATGCCGCCGCAGACATCCCCGACGTCGGAGCCGAGCTCGCGAGCAAGCCGTACTGGGAGTACCAGGCCCTGCAGTTCGAGTTCCAGAAACGGTTCGGGCCGGACCGATTCCAGTTCATCGCCAACTACACCTACGTCATCAAATCGAACGCTTGGGACACCGGCGATCAGCGTAACAAGTTTGCCTACGTGTTCTGGGCGCCCGAAACCGTGGACCCGCAACGCTTCGGCAGGCAGGAGGGCACTCATTACGCCAAGTTCAACGGCTCGTACGCCTTCAACTGGCGCATGATCCTCGGGCTGTCCACCTATTGGAGATCCGGAAACCGCTACACGCCGGTGTCGTGGAAGTGGCCGGACGGTTCGTGGACCTGGTACACCACCGTGTTTACGGACGACCGCGGGTCCCTTGATGTCGGCAGCAACTGGGAGGCCGATCTGTATCTCGAGCAGCCCCTCAGAATCGGGCCCGTAGACGTTTCCGTGTACGCGAACGTGTTCAATATATTCAACAATCAGCAGCCTCTTTGGCGCGAAAACAACATCGACTACGACACCTTTGGCGAGCCGTACGCCTGGCAGGCGCCACGACAGTGGCAGCTGGGCTTCAAGCTCACGTATTAATCAGCCCCTCGGCTGACGAGGGGCTCATCGAGCGTATGGTTCTCCGGGCTTCGGCCCGGGGAACCGCCGAACCAGCGGCCGACAGCGGCATAAGAAACACCGAGCCCGAAACCCGCGGCGCCGACATCGCATCGCGCGACGGGAAGCGTGCGCCTGGAAAAGGAGAGGTTGATCACCGTGATGAAAGCAATGAGAATTCTGGCGCTGATCTGCCTTGTCGCCGGCGCTGCCGCAGCCGAGGGCACAAAGCTCCTGCGCTACCCCGACATCCATGGCGAGACGGTTGTCTTCTCGTACGCCGGTGATTTGTGGCGGACGTCGATCGAAGGTGGGTCGGCAACCAGGCTGACCGCCCACCCGGGACTGGAGATTTTCCCGAAGTTCTCACCCGACGGCCGCTGGATCGCATTTACCGGGCAGTATGACGGTGACGAGCAGGTCTACGTGATGCCGGCCGACGGCGGCGAACCAAGGCAGTTGACCTTCTACCCGGCCCTGGGGCCCTTGCCGGCCCGCTGGGGGTATGACAATCAAGTGTGCGGCTGGACGCCGGACGGCCTCGCGGTTCTGTTTCGGTCATATCGGGACGATTTCGCAGTCAACGAGTCCAGACTCTTCATCGTGAGCACTGCAGGCGGCCTTCCGCGTGCCCTCCCGATGCCGACGTCCGGCGCCGGAGCGTTTTCACCGGACGGAACGAAGGTGTTGTACTCGCCACTGTCCCGTGATTTTCGCGCGTGGAAAAGGTACGAGGGAGGCTGGGCGCAGGATCTGTGGATGTTCGATTTGGACAGCCACGAGTCCCTAAACGTCACGAAACATCGGCGTACCGACCGCGATCCCATGTGGACCTCAAGGGGTGTTTTCTTCACTTCCGACCGTGATGGGAGGCTGAATATCTTTGCGATCGACCCTTCGTCCCTGGCCGTCACCCAGCTGACACACTATCGAGACAGCGATGTGCGCTGGCCCAGTGCTGACGAGAGTGGCCGAATTGTGTATGAGCTGGACGGCGAGCTCATCCTTCTCGACGCCGGCAGGGAGCCCGAGAGGCTCGACATCGCGGTCCGTGACGACGGTCTTCACAGGCGCCCGGAAACCATCGGAGTGGCAGACATGATCGAGGGCTTCGATCTCAGCCCCGGAGGCGAGCGTGCACTTTTTGTGGCGCGAGGCGACGTCTTCACTGCGCCTGCTGATCGCGGCGTCATCCGCAACCTGACGCGATCGTCCTCGGCGCACGACCGCGAGGCGTCCTGGTCGCCAGGCGGACAGTACATCGCTTACATATCAGATGCGACGGGGGAGGAAGAGCTCTGGCTTGTCGATCAGGCTGGGAGCACAC
Source organism: uncultured Thermoanaerobaculia bacterium (assembly GCA_964423595.1). Taxonomy (GTDB): domain Bacteria; phylum Acidobacteriota; class Thermoanaerobaculia; order Thermoanaerobaculales; family Sulfomarinibacteraceae; genus Sulfomarinibacter. Next base: position 22,770 of record CAYRFI010000010.1, read on the forward strand.
CAAACCGCCAGCTCACCCATGGCAATCAAAACCGCTTCTACCACCCGGTCTGGTCTCCAGACGGTGCGTGGATCGCCATCAGTGACAAGGAAGGCCAGATATTTGTTGCGGACGTGTCCTCGGGCGCGCTGACGTTGATCGGAGGTTGCGGCGCATGGTACGTCCATGACTACAGTTGGTCGCCCGACAGCAGATACCTCGCCTACACCACCCAAGAACCGAACTTCCTCCATTCACTCATCATCTGGGAGGCCGAAACCGGTGAGAAGCACCGGCTCACCGATGAACAGTTTGACGAATACGAACCCGTCTGGGATCCGGATGGCGATTACCTCTATTTCTTGAGCGCACGAGAGTTCGCCCCGCAGGTCGGGAGGTTCGAGTGGAATTATGTCGTCAACCGGGCGGTCGGGATCTTCGCATTTGCCCTGCGGAACGATGTGCCGCACGGGTTCCCATCTCCCATCGGTGATGTGAAGACAGTCGCGGGAATCGAGGACTCGGCTGGATCGCCTGCGAGCCTCGAAAAGAAAAGCTCGGGAGAAGGTTCCAAAGTCGAATTTGACGGCCTGTCGGGGCGTGTTTTTCGCGTGCCCGTTCCTGCAGACAATTACGATTCGTTGGCGGTGACCGAAAGCCACATCATCTTCCGCCGAAACAGCGCCTTCTTCTACGGACGTCGGGATGCAACCCACGAGCTGATGGGGTTTTCGGTCGCCGACCGTGAGCTGAAAAAACTCGCGGACGATGTCAAGTGCCTCGTGGTTTCGCGGGACGGCAAAAAGGTCCTCGTGCAATCGAATTCCGGATTTCAACTCCTCGATATGGCAACTGAAAAGAGCCGTACGGTATCCACCTCCGATCTCAAGATGCGCCGCATCCCGCTCGAGGAGTGGGAAACGGTTTTTGACGAGGTGTGGCGCCGGTACCGCGATTTCTTCTACGTGGAGAACATGCATGGGTTCGACTGGGAAGCACTGCGCGAAAAATACCGGCCCCTGCTGCCGAACCTCGCGCACCGGTCTGATCTCAATTATGTGATCGGCGAGATGATCGCCGAGCTCAACGTCTCGCACGCCTACATCGCTGGCGGGGATCAGGGCCTGCCGGAGCGGCCGAAAACCGGTCTGCTCGGCGCGCGTTTCGAGCTCGACGAAAAAGCGGGGAAATACCGGATCGTCGAGGTTTTCGAGGGCCAGAATCAGGAGGATCGTTACCGGTCGCCGCTGACCGAGGTGGGAGTCCGGGTCGTCGAGGGCGATTATGTTCTCGCCATCAACGGCGTGCCGCTCTCGGCCGATATGAACCCCTATGCTCTCCTCCGAGGCACCGCCGACTCGCTGGTCGAGCTTCGTGTCAGCAAGGAGGCGGCGTCAGATTCCCAACGGTCGGTCGTCATTCGCACCCTGACGACCGAAAAGGACCTCTTATATCTCGCATGGGTGCTCCGAAACCGCCGACGGGTGGCGGATGCCACGAATTCTGAGGTCGGCTACCTCCACATACCGGACATGTCGGCCAACGGAATCCGCGAGTTCATCAAGTGGTACTACGGCCAGGTGAGAAAGCGCGGGCTCATCGTCGATATACGGGGGAATCTCGGTGGCAACGTTTCGCAGATGATACTCGAGCGCCTGACGCGGCCGTTGCTCAGCACAGGCTACGTACGGGGCGAAGAAAATGTCCGCACCTACCCATGGGGAGACGGCGGCTCAGTCGTATTCACCGGCCCGATGGTGGCACTCATCAACGAATACACGATGTCGGACGGCGACGCCTTTGCATGGTGTTTCCGGGAGACGGGCCGAGGCCCATTGATCGGGAAGCGAACGTGGGGCGGTGTCGTCGGGACCGGGGACACCGGACCGCTGCTCGACGGCGGAAAGATCTCGGTACCGCAGTTCGCCTTCGCGGATGCGGACGGCAGATGGGTCATCGAAGGACGGGGGGTGGAGCCGGATATCGTGGTGGAGAACGACCCAGCTCTGCTCATCGAGGGTCGCGACAGCCAGCTCGAAAGGGCGATTGAAGAGGTGCTCGAGGCGCTGGAAATGCAGCCCGGAACTTTGCCCAGGCAATCACCCGACCCTGACAAAACGGAGGAACGGAGTTGGCTTGGGACGCGCTCAGCAGATTGACCATCCTATAGAATGAGGGCGCCATGACCGGATCACGCACCCGCGCACTGTATGCACTTGTCGGGTTTTTCGCGGTTGTCGTATTGGGCGGCGCTCTCAGCTTGGTGCCGCCGCAGAACGACCATGCAGTTGTCGAGGTGTCGCGCTTCGGCTCGAAGGTTCGGCTCCTCCCGGACGAGCTCGCGTTTTCGTTTTTACCGCTCGCCGAGAGGATAGAGATTCCACGACGTGATGGCCTGGTGTTTTTCGAGGCACGGTTGTCGTTCCCGCAAACGGGCGGGTCTTCAATCGACGCCGATCTTCGGTTCTCGGTCTCCGGCAACGGTGTCCTTCCGATTGATGCTTCAACCATCCGCAGCCGAGGTCTCGAGAACGCGTTCGGCGAATGGATCCTTGAATCGGTTGGTCCAACCCTCGACGCACGAAAGCTAGTCGGCACCTCCGAGCTCTGGCAGGCGATCTTCCCAAACGACGCAAAGCTATCAATTCCTGATCTCAGAACGATCGTCAACGAAAACCTGCCCGAGCTCGAGGTCCGAGATGTGGAGCTTCGACCCCCAACGAACCTCGAAGGCGTGCGAGCTTTGGCTCGCGCCGAGGTCGCCCGGCGGACGAGGGGAGGCGGACGGCTGATCGTGCTCGGTCTCGACGCCTTGGATTGGAGACTGGTCGACGAGCTGATCGCGCGAGGTCTGATGCCCACCATGGCAGATCTCGTTTCCACCGGTGCCCACGCGGTGCTCGACGTGCCGCCGCCGCTGATCTCGCCCGTGGTCTGGACTACTATCGCGACCGGAGTGACGCCGGATGTCCACGGCGTCCTCGACTTCCTCGAGCCCAATCCCGAGAACGGTCAGCCCCGGCCGGTCGGCACCGCATCGCGCAAGGCGGCCGCGGTGTGGGAAATGACCGCAGCGGCCGGGCGCACGACCTCTGTCATCGGCTGGTGGGCGACGTTTCCGGCACAGGCCCCATTCGGTTGCACGGTTTACTCCGACCGCCTCACCGAACAACTGCTCGGCCTCGAGGCGGACGCGCCCGGTGTCGCGGCGCCACCGGAAGCCGCCATCGCGGTCAGGCCCTTTGTGCTGCGTGGCAGCGACATGACCGCAGCGATGCTGGCGCCGTTCGCCCAGGTGTCCGAGACCGAGCTCGAGGCGCAGCGGCAAGGTCGCGAGTCATTTGGCGACCTGGTGAGTGGGCTCGCCACGCTTGTGGCTGCAACGATCACAGTCGAACGTCTCACCGAACACGAGCTGGGGCGCGGCACAGAGGTCGTCCTCTCCTACCTCGAGGGGACCGATACGGTGGGCCATCTTTTCGCTCCACACCGGCCGCCATCGCAAGCGGATGTGCCGGCGGATGAAGCACGACGATTCGGTCGGGTCGTTGACCGCTACTACGCCCACGTCGACGGCTGGCTGGCGCGAGTCGTGGCCGAGATGAACGACGATGACACCTTGGTGATCGTCTCCGACCATGGTTTCAAATGGGGCAGGGACCGCCCGCCGGTCGCCGCCGGCGTCCACACCCCAACTGCAGCGTGGTGGCATCGACCCGAGGGCGCGTTTCTCGTGGTCGGTCCCGGAATCCCGCACACGCCGCGCCGCCAACATCTCGGGGTCATTGATGTCGCTCCGACCGTGCTTGCCCTCGCGGGCCTGCCGCCCGCGGTGGAAATGCCGGGTTCCGTGCCGAGCTGGCTCATGAGCCCTGACGGATCGCGCGTCACACCCACTGAAGGAAGGGTGAATTACGCCTCTCTATTGCCGCGAAAGGCCCCACCCAAAATCGACCTGCCTCAGGAGGCGAAGGACGAGGAGTTGGCCAAACTTCGCGCTTTGGGCTATGTGGCGTCGGACGGGCCGGCACGGGTGACGGATCGGCCTTCCACGCCGGTACCGAACCGTCCGGTTGTAGATCGGGCTGAAGCGCGGAGGTTGACCAACCGCGGAACATCTCAGGTCGCCACAGGCGAACGTGCACAGGCTGAAACGACCTTTCGGCAGGCGATTGCCGCGGATCCGAACTACGCGGCGCCCTATTACAACCTGTCCCTGATGTATCGGAAGGACGGCCGCTTGGACGCGGCGGACGAGGAATTCTGGAAGGCGATCGAGCTCGGGGTGGCCGACCGTGAAATGGCGGTGGTGCGCCTCGCCCTCGATTATCGCGAGCGAGGCGAAAGCGACCGGGCGGTGCAGGTCTTCAACGAAGGCCTGAAGCGGCTGCCGAGGAGCGCAATCATCTGGCTCAACACCGGCGTCTTCCTCGGTGAGCTCGGCAGGTTCGCCGAGTCGCGGCGCTGTCTCGAGCGGGCCGTCAAGCTGGAGCCGGACAACCCCAGGGCCTTCGCCAACCTGGCGGCCGCCTGTCTCGAGCTCGGTGATCGGGCCGGAGCTCGACGTGCGCTCGCCGAAGCGGTGCGGCTCGATCCCGACAACGAGCAGCTGCGGGCCGAGCTGAAACGGCTGGGCGGTCCGGTCGAATGATGATGACGTCACCCCTCCAGACGGCGGCCGGACTCAACTCGACAAGGGACGCCACCACATGAGCCGTCGATTCGTCTTCTTCAGTGCCGGGGCGATCGTCGTGGCCTTGGTGGCGATCTGGTCCCTTGTGTCGCACAACATCGAACATCTGCATGAGCCGGCGAGCGAAGAGTTGGTGCCGACGCCCACATTCGAGCTTCCTACGGGCAACGGGGACCTCGCACTGACCGAAATGCGCGATCTCGGTTACATCGTCGATGAGGCGTCGGATTTCCTCGTCGAGACGCCAACCACCGGCTCGGGCCGTGACCGCGTTGCGGCACGACGCCTTCAAAACCTCGGCGCGAGCCTCGCCGGCGCCGGTGATCTCGTGGCTGCGGAGGAGGCATTCCGGGGCGCGATCGCCGCCGATCCGACGTATAGACCACCCCATTACGCTCTTTCCAAGCTGCTTCGCCTCACCGATCGGTTCGACGAGGCTGATCGTGAGTTCTGGATATCGGTGGACATCGGTGTCGGAGAGCCTGCCTCTTCCATCGTGAAGGTGGCTACGGAGTATAGGAATCGGGGCGAGCTCGAGCGGGCCGGCAGAATCCTCGACGAGGGCCGCCGCCGGTATCCGGATAGCGGCGACATCTGGCTGCACTTCGGAGCTTTTTTCGGCGAGATCGGTGACTACGAAAAGGCTGTCCGCTGTCTTCAGCGCGCCATTTCGCTCGTTCCTGATGATCCCCTGGCATACCGCAATCTGGCTGCCGCCCGGGTCGCGCTTGGCGACCGAGACGGGGCTCGTCGTACGCTGACCGAAGGGTTGCGACGCGACCCGAAAAACGAGGAGATAGAACGTATGCTCGCCGAGCTTGGAGAATCTGAGCAATAGGGGGCAGTGTTCGTGAAGCGCCAAGGCGGGTAAGCCGCCCGCCCGGCGACGTTGGGCTTCAAGACAGGGAGGGTGCAATGGTCCAGACGCGGAGAATGGCTGCGGGTCTGATCGTCATCGTGCTGAGCTTCGCTCAGGCCGGCCTGACTCAGTCCACTCAAGGGGTGGCGAGGCGGGAGGTCAAAAAGCCGTTTGACGTGGTCGAGGCTTCGATTGCGGACATCCACGAGGCCATGCGCGAGGGAAGGCTGACGTCGCGACAGCTGGTGCAGCTCTATATCGACCGAATCGAGGCCTACGACAAGCAGGGGCCCGCCCTCAATGCCATCATCGTGGTCAACCCCAATGCCCTCAGGCGCGCGCAGGAACTCGATGAGGTCTTTGCCGAGACCGGGATGGTCGGGCCGTTGCATGGCATTCCGGTCATCGTCAAGGACAACTACGACACGGCCGATCTGCCCACAAGCGGAGGTTCCCTCTCTCTTCGGGAATCGACACCGCCGGACGACGCTTTCCAGGTACGCAAACTCCGCGAGGCAGGCGCCATCGTGCTCGCCAAGGCCAACATGGCCGAGTTTGCGTTTTCCCCGTATGAAACTGTGGGTTCTGCGCTGCCCGGACACACCCGAAACCCGTATGCCCTCAACCGGGTCCCGGCCGGCTCGAGTGGTGGAACCGCGGCTGCGGTCGCGGCGAGCTTCGGCACCGTGGGCCTCGGCACCGATACCGGCAACTCGATTCGGGGCCCCTCCTCTCACACCGCGCTGGTCGGGATTCGATCGACTATGGGGCTGACGAGCCGCGACGGCATCATCCCGCTTTATCTCGACCATGACATTGGAGGACCGATCGCTCGCACGGTGGCCGATGGAGTGGCCGTTTTTGACGTCATCGTTGGTTTTGACGAAACGGATCCAGTCACCGCCGACAGCGTCGACCACCGGGCGACAAGCTACCTTGGGTATCTCGACATCAACGCGCTGCGCGGGGCGCGGCTCGGCGTGATGCGTCAGTGGTCGAACCGTGAAGGTGCTGACGCCGAGGTCCTCGAGCGATTCGACGAAGCTCTGAAAGATCTCGAACGGGCCGGAGCCGTCCTTGTCGACCCGGCGACGATTCCCGAAATGGACGCCCTTCGAGAGGACGGCCTCTGGTGCCCGCGCTTCAAATGGGATCTCAACCACTACCTGAAGAGCCTCGGCCCAAATGCGCCCTATTCGAGTCTCGAAGAGATCCTTGCCTCGGGCCAGTTCCATCCGCATATCCGCCCACGAATGGAGTACGCGCAGGCGGTCGAAGATCCTCCGGGCAGCAACCCGGCCTGCCTGCGCTCGCTTGAAAACCGTGAGCTGCTGCGCCGGGCGGTTCAACACCAGCTTGATGCGAACCGCCTCGACGCCATGATCTTCCCCACCTGGAGCAATCCGCCACGTCTCATCGGCGATCTCAATACGCCCCACGGTGACAACAGCCAGGACCTGTCTCCCGGTACTGGGTTCCCGGCGATAACGGTTCCGATGGGCTTCGTTCGGGGGAGCCTGCCGGTCGGTCTGCAGTTCTTCGGCGACGCCTGGTCCGAGCCGCGTCTCATCGCCCTCGCTTACGCCTACGAGCAGGCCATCCATCATCGCCGGCCGCCGATGACAACGCCACCGCTCGGCCACTGACCCGCACACCTCACCAGGTTTCGTCGCGAGGGCGGTGAGGCACCGTGCCCGGTGGGGTTCCCGACCTGAGGGGACAGTTACGTGGAGCACTCCGAGGCGAGAAGACACCGCCGGGTGCGGTGCATCGGCGCCCGCGGCAAAAAAGCTGGTGAGATCTGCGGGCTAGCACCGACACCAGCGTGCGGCGCGTTGGAAGAGCTCCGTCGGCCGTCGCGAGGAGGTCCAGGTGCCGGTCAGCGGTCCGTTGCCGGGAGGGCCGGGGAAGCCTTGAACTGCGAGTCGATGGGCGTCGAGCCACAGGCGCTGCGACTCGTCGTCGGGATCGTAGGGGCGCGTGCCGCCGCCGGAAAGGGGATCGCCGAGGATCGGCAGGCCCGCGTGGGCGAGCTGGACGCGAATCTGATGCTTGCGGCCGGTGAACGGGCGAACTCGGACGAGGACAAGACCATCTTCGACCGCCATCACCTGGACCTCACAGCGCGAGTTGGCCGGCAGCCCCGGCCGTACCTCCTGACGCCAGTACTTGTTCGGGCTGCGGGCGATGTGATGGGCGAGAGTAAAGCGCGGCGGTGGCGGATCCCGCCGCAGCTCGCAGACCGCCGTGTAATCCTTCTCGACCATCGAACACGGCTGGAAGAGGCGCGCGAAGTGCGAGCGCGTTGCCGGGTCGAGGGACAGCAGCAACACCCCCGACGTCAACCGGTCGAGGCGGTGAAGCGGCGCGATACGGTCATTGCCGGTGGCTTCGAGGAGAAGGTGAAGGAGACAGTGGCGAACCCAGCGCCCGCCGGGTGTGACCGGGAGGTTGGGTGGCTTGTCCACCACCATCAGGTGCCGATCCGACCACACCACCCGGATGTCCGTGCGCACCGGCGGCTCCCGCTCGACTTCACGCCGGTAGTGCACCTCGAGAAGCGGTTGGTAGGGCGTCCAGGCATCGATCACCGAGTCGGTCGTCCACACCTTGCCGGCCGCGAAGCGTTCCACCCAGGTCGCGCGTGGGATCCTCGGGAAACGGCGGAGAAAGAAATCGAAGATCGTCTGCACCTCCCGCGGTGGCCGCTCGGGCAGCTTGACGGTGGAGGCGCGGGTCGCCGGCGCCTCCGGGGTTCTCCCCACAAGGGCCTCGCTCGGATGGGGATCGCCGTCATCTGCCATGTCACCAACATAGCATCCGCCACCAGAGCCGCCTACGTGCTGGAGCCGCAGGTCCGCAGTCGACACCCGGTGAGACATGCGGGTTAATATGGCGGCGGCACGATGAAACCAAGCCCGCGTATCTCACCAACTTTCTGCTGCGGACGCCGATGCACCGCACCCAGCGGTGTTTTCTCGCGTCGGGGTGCTCGACGTACTTCAAGTACGCGCTCCGCGCCCTGCGAGGCTTGGCCGGGGCCCCCAGCGTCGTCCGTTGCGTGCGCCATGGTTCCGAATTCGAGGCGCCGCGACGACGGCGATGTCCTTCCATCGCCGAGGAGCGGCAACGAAGAAGACGGGCCATGCCGCCGACAACCCGGCGTTGGAAGCGAGAGGTGGCCGTTGCCGGCAATCGCCGGCGTACGGCTACTCGAGTCCGGGGTCGGGCCACAAGCCGCGGAGCGGCGCCGTAACCCTTCGGGCCGATGGGGGTCGTGGCCGATCTCTGCGTTGCTTGTCGTCGACGATGCACGGGCATCGACTTCCTCCTTGCGCCTTGATCTCGGCTCACGAGCCCCATCGGCGGACGGCACTGGGGAACCCGACCAAGCCTCTGGGTCGAAAACCTCACTGGGCACGGCACCTCGCCGCCCTCGCGACGAAACCCGGTGAGATATGCGGGCTAGCAGCGGCGTTGTCGGCACGATCGAGAATCTTCTCGAGAAGGCTCGAATCCCTGGATGCTCGCTCGCGGTGATCGGCCGAGACGGCCGGCTGTGGTCGCACGGCTTTGGAATCGCGGATGTCGTGAGCAAGCGTCCGACGAACGAGTCGACCGTATACCACCTGTTTTCAGGCACCAAGCTCTTTACGGCCACGGCGATCCTGCAGCTCGTCGAGGGTGGTCAGCTCGACCTCGGCACTGCGGTCACAGACTATCTGCCCCACCTGCCGCTGGCGCGCGATATCACCCTTCGCGCCCTGCTGAGCCACGCGTCGGGTCTGAGGGAAACGCTGGGAGGTTTTTTGGCCGTGTACTTCCCAGGTGAAGAACCGCCGACCACCGAGCAGGCGCTGGCGGGCTACGATCTCCGATCGCGGGGGTCGGCGAGCGGAAAGGCCCAATACCGCAACGTCAATTACGCAATCCTCGGTGAGGTTGTCAGTCGGGTGTCCGGAATCCCGTATCGGACGTTCGTACGGCGGCGGATCCTCACGCCCTTGTCGAGCGACGCCGACTTCGACGTGTCGGATTTCAAGCAGGATAATCTGGCAACTGGATACATGGCGCGCTGGGATCCGACGCGCGCTCTGCTTCGCTTCCTCGATCCGTTGACCTCGCGGCGCATCTACCGGGGGTGGACCAAGAACGGATTGGTGGCTCTGGAACACTACAACCTGGTGACCTCGGCGATCGGCGGTCTCGTTGGTTCCGTCTTCTCTTTTGCTCCCTTTGTCCAGTCCCAGCTGAGCGATGGGAGCCCCCTTCTCTCCCCGGAGACCATGCAGCGCATGCAGGCGTTGGTCGCCACGGGCAGGGCCGGTATCGAGTCAAGAGTCGGGGTCGGGCTCGGATGGAAGATTGGTCTGGTCGGCGATTGCCGATTCCTGAACCACGAGGGCGGTGGTGCGGGCTTCACGAGCGAGCTGCGGCTCTACCCGGACGAAGGCCTCGGAATGGTCGTGCTGATGAACAGGTCGTCGATGTCGGGCACGATGCGTGTCGCCCACAAGATTTGTGAAACGATCCGTGGAAACCGAGAGTCGTTTACTGGACGTTAGGAAGTCCGATCCGCCCGCTGTCGTGAGCCCGAGAACGCGGTAGGATGTCGGGCGATTGGAGGCTGTCCATGAAACTCACACGTTTCGCTGTGCTCGCCCTGCTCGTGATCACCACGTCACTGGCCATCGCGGCCGACAAAGACAAAGGCAAGGATGATACCTACTGGCTGACCGCCGAGACCCTCGAGGGGCTCGAGCTGCGCGGCATCGGGCCCGCGATTTCGTCGGGCCGGGTGTCCGATATCGCGGTCGATCCCACCGACAACTCCCGTTACTTCGTCACCGTTGCCTCGGGCGGGGTGTGGCGGACCACCAACGCGGGTACGACCTGGGAGCCGGTGTTCGATGGCGAGGGCTCCTACTCGATCGGGTGCGTCACCATCGACCCGCACAACCCCAATGTCGTCTGGATCGGCACCGGTGAAAACAACTCCCAGCGCTCGGTCTCGTTTGGCGACGGCGTCTACAAAAGCCTCGACGGCGGGTCGACCTGGAAGAATATGGGCCTCAAAGAGTCCGAGCATATCGGCAACATCGTCATCGACCCGCGCGACTCCGACGTGGTCTGGGTCGCGGCACAAGGTCCGCTGTGGCGCTCGGGCGGCGACCGCGGCCTCTATCGCACCACCGACGGCGGCAAGAGCTGGGAGCGGGTGCTCCACATCAGTGATGACACCGGCATCGCCGAGGTCCATCTCCACCCCGACGATCCCGACACCATCCTGGCCACCGCGTACCAGCGCCGCCGCCACACCTGGACGTTGATCAACGGTGGTCCCGAGTCCGGGCTCCACATTTCCAACGACGGTGGCAAGAACTGGCGCGAGATCACCACCGGCCTGCCCAAAGTCGACAAGGGGCGAATGGGGCTGTGCATCTCACCCGCCGACACCGATGTCGTTTACGGCGTGCTCGACGCCGCCCGCGACGAGGGAGGATTCTTCCGCTCCACCAACCGCGGCGAGACCTGGGAGAAACGCTCGGATCACGCCCCCGGCGGCGACTACTACAACGAGCTGATCTGCGATCCCGAAAACGTCGATCGCGTCTACTCTATGGACACCTGGATGCAGGTCACAACCGACGGGGGAAAGACCTTTGTCAAGGTCGGCGAGAACTTCAAGCACGTGGACAACCACGCCCTTTGGATCGACCCGGCGGATCCCCGGCACCTGATCGCCGGCTGCGATGGCGGGGTCTATGAGACCTTCGACCGTGGCGCCACCTGGGCCTTTGTGCAAAACCTCCCGATCACGCAGTTCTACCGCGTCACCGTCGACAACTCCTCGCCCTTCTACTACATCTACGGCGGCACCCAGGACAACGCCTCCCTCGGCGGACCGACCCGATCCCGCAACCCGGGCGGCATCACCAACGAAGATTGGTTCGTCACCGTCTTCGGCGACGGCTTCGAGACCGTGGTCGATCCAGACCAACCGAATATCGTCTACAGCCAGTGGCAGTACGGCGGTCTCGCGCGCTTCGACCGTGCCACCGGTGAGATCGTCGATATCCAACCGCAACCGGCGCCGGGCGAGGACCCCTACCGCTGGAACTGGGACGCACCCGTGATCATCAGCCCGCACTCTCCGACGCGACTCTACTTCGCCGCCCAAAAGCTCTTTCGCTCCGACGATCGGGGGAATACCTGGCAAGCGATCTCCAACGACCTGTCGCGTGGCATCGACCGCAACACGCTGGAGGTCATGGGCAAGGTCTGGGGTCCGGACGCGGTGCACAAGAGCGGTTCGACGTCGATCTACGGCAACGCGGTGGCGCTGTCCGAGTCGCCGTTGGTGGAAGGACTGATCTATGTCGGCACCGACGACGGCCAGATCCACGTCACTGCCGACGGCGGCGCCACCTGGCACACCGAAGGCGACTTCCCCGGTGTGCCCACGTACACCTACGTCTCCGACCTCGAGGCCTCGCAGGGGGACGCGGACACCGTATACGCCACCTTTGACAACCACAAACAGGGCGATTTCACGCCCTACGTCCTCAAGAGCACCGATCGCGGCCGCAGCTGGAAATCCATTCGCGGCGATCTGCCCGACCGCGAGATCGCGTGGAGCCTCGCCCAGGACCGCGTCAATGAAAAGCTCCTCTTCCTCGGTACCGAGTTCGGCCTTTACGTTACGGTCGACGAGGGCGCGCACTGGGTCGCCCTCGAAGGTGGCCTGCCGACCATCGCCGTCCGCGACCTCGACATCCAGCGGCGCGAGAACGATCTCGCTCTGGCCACCTTCGGCCGAGGGTTCTATATCCTCGACGATTACACCCCGTTGCGCGAGATGTCGGCAGAGGATCTTGCCGAGGACGCCGTGCTCTTCCCCGTCAAACAAGCCTGGCGCTACATCGAGACCAGTCGGCTCGGGCTGCCGACCCTGGACAAGGCGTTCCAGGGCGACAGCTTCTTCACCGCGCCGAATCCGCCCTTCGGGGCCGTCTTCACCTACCACCTGAGGGACGGGCTCAAGACCCGCCAGGAACGCCGTCTCGAGGCCGAGAAGAAGGCCGACGAAGACGGCACGTCGCTTCCCTATCCGAGCCAGGACGCGCTCCGCGCCGAAGACGAGGAGCATGACCCGCAGATCGTGCTGACGGTGCGAGACACCGATGGCAACGTGATCCAGAGGGTGCTGGGATGCCGGAAAAAGGGCATCCACCGGGTCGCCTGGGATCTGCGCTACCCGTCGCCACTGCCCACCGATCCCGACCCGGGACCGCAGCCGCCGTGGGCATCGCCGCGGGTGGGTCCGCTGGTGCTCCCCGGCACCTACACGGTGACCCTCGATCAGGAGGTGGACGGCGTGGTGACCCGGCTCGCCGGTCCGCAGGAGTTTCAGGTCGTCGATATGGGCGGCGGCACGCTGCCCGTGAACGATCCCGATGCCGCTCTCGAGTTCCAGCTCCAGGCCGCCGATCTCCAACGGGCTGTGCTCGGCGCCGTCGAGGTGGCCAAAGAGATCGGCAACCGCGTCAAATATCTCCGGCAGGCAATCCTCGACACCCCGAACGCGAGCCCCGACCAGCTTGCCGAGCTCGCCGCCATCGAGGGTGAGCTCAACGACCTCCTGGTCGCGCTGCGCGGCGACCGCAGCCGGGCGAAGCGCAACGAGCCCACCGACCCCTCCATCGTGGATCGCGTCGACCGGGTGGTCGAGGGCCAGCTGAGCACCACCCAGTCGCCGACCACCACCAACCGCGACGGCTATCGCTGGGCGTCGGAGGCCTTCGCCAAGCAGCTCGCGGCACTGCGCGCGCTGGCCGAAAGACTCACCGCCCTCGAGAAGGCGCTCGAATCCGAAGGCGCTCCGTGGACGCCCGGTCGCATCCCCGAATGGCCAAGGGGGGAATGACGTCTGAATTCGAGTTCGCGAGGGCGGGGTTGGTCCCCGCCCTCGTTTTCTCTCTGTACCAGTCCTCAGGATCGTCGGAACTGCGCCTTGACACCGGCAAAGGAATCACTTCCCAAGCTCCTCATGCCTGACGCTCAGACTTGGATTTGCGTGGCACCCGCGATGCCATGCTTGACAACGACGCGCTGCGGGCCGGGTTGCCAACCCGACCCGCAGAGTCTCCGAGGTGAGTTGAAGAGCCTAGGGCAATTCGAAGGTGTCGTCGTACCTGTGTTGCGAATTGTCGCGAATGCCGCCGTCGGCGACGCTTCGCGTGTACCACTCGTCCCAGGGATAGTCGTAGCCATTGACGGTGAGCCGGTTGTCCAGTTTCCAAATACCCGGAGTCTGAATGACCACGTTTCCGGCCTCTTTGCGCTGTGACCATTTGTTCACGTCGCCGGTCAGGGTCGCAAGGCCGTCCTTGACTGTAACTCCGATGTCGTCGTGCACCCACCAGGTGGTCCAGTTCCACGTCAGCCGGCTCTTGATTTCCTTGGTCAGCTCCGCGTCACTCTTCCAGTCTGTCCGGGCGACGGCGATCTCGTTGATGACTTGTCTCACTCCCTTCACGCCAGCTGCGAGCTCGCCGGCGTGGAATTTCTGGTACCAGGTATGGACGCGGCCGGAGAGTGTGACGATGCCGTTGATTGCCGTGGCTTGGAGATCGAACGCCCCGACGGTGGAGTCAGTATCGAGGTCGAACTGGACGTCGACTTTGATCAGGGAGTCTTCGCGCGCGTCTACCCGTGCGAACAGGTTGTTGGTGACCCATCCCACTCCGACGACGTCGCGCGTGTCCATTTCGGCGATTCGCTTCTCATATTGATTGGGAACCGAACCGTCCAGGACCACGTGCCCTCGAGTCACCCTCGCGGTAATGTCAGAATTGATGAGCCGCCAGTCCTGATCCAGCTCCGCCCGGACAGCATTTCGCAGGTCGGAGTCCGAGAGAGCAGGTATGGTGTCGCGCACACCTTTATTCTGGATCCAATTCACATTGAGAAGATTGTTGACCCCACGGACGTCGGAGATCCAGCGGACGGCGTCTCCCGCGTGGTCCTTTTCAAATGCGTTGCCCACCGTGCCGGTGAGAGTAACGATTCCCTCGTTGACAGAAACCGTGATCGGCAGGCCGCTCGTGTATACGTCCCGCGCGAGGGAAGCTACCGCGTCGTTCTTGACCTCTTGATCAGTTCGTGTGACGGCCGAAAGGGTCCTCAGGTTGTTGATGACCTCGCTCACGCCACGAACGCCGCCGGCAAGCAGGCCAGCTTCTTCCCATTCGGACCACGAGTCGACCTCGCCGGAAAGCGTGACGTGTCCGCCAAGAGAGGCGACCGAGATGTTTTCCGAATTGATGACCGCACTGTTGAGGATGCGTCTGCGCACCACCGACTCGATGTCCGCGTCCGACCGCCAGCCCGACTCCACGGTGATCTGGTTGACAACGCCGAGGACGCCTGTGATCTTCTTTGCCTCTCGCTCCGCGTATTGCTTCGCAGTGAGGTTGTCCGCGTCACCAGACAGGGTGACGATTCCGTCACTGGTGGTAACCGTGATTCTGGATGCGTCGACGCGCTCGTCCTGAAGCAGAGCGGATCTGACCCAATAGCTGATGTCGGCGTCGGCGGCCTTGTCGGCGGCGAACGAGGGTACGGCCAGGACCAGCCCGAGGACGACCGTCCCGATCGCCGCGACGGCGAAACCTCGTTTCGTGTTCATGATGAACTCCTTTCCGTCATCCATGACCCATGTCAGATCCCCGCGTACCGGCCCGACGCCGGTCCATCGGGGCGCTGATGGGACTAGGCAAGGGCCATGCCAGGTCGCAGATTCACTGGGCGCGGTGTTTTTCGCTTCCGGCCCCCCCAAGGCGGTGGCTCGAATCGACCACAATCGGCTGAAATGCTGCACCTCCCGTCGGCCGCGCATCCTATCGTACAGAGCAGGCGCCGCGAACCGGCGATCGTCGCAGAACCCGGTCGCCATGGGCTCTCCGCGTGTCGTGTCGCATCATCGGCGGAGCTTCGGTCGGCCCCGAGAGCCGGGAGTCGGAAGCTGGCACGGTATTGGCAAGGAGCGGGAGGTGCCGGCGGTCTTTCACCGTTCGGCACGGAGGTGACACGATGAAAGAAAAGCGTCAAACGCGTGGTGTTTCAATTGCAGTGATCGCGGTCGCCGCTGCTCTCGGCGGTATTCTTCTCGCCGGCGGACTTCATGTGACGCCGAAGGTTGCGGCCGAGCAGCCGCCTGCGGCGGCCGAAGTCAGTGGTCTGAGCCATCAGTTCGATTTCGCCTCACTCGCCGAGCGCGTCGTGCCGCCGGTGGTGTCGGTTTACTCAACCGACATTGTCCAGCCGGAAGAGTTGCGGCGTGAGATGCCGGCGAACCCGTTCGAGTTCTTTTTCGGTCCAGGCTTTGGTCAGCCCATGGGGCAGCAGCCGGATCAGCCGATGGTACGCCAGTCAGCCGGGTCCGGTTTCTTTATCACCAAGGACGGCGAGCTGTTGACCAACAACCATGTGGTCGAGGACGCCGACAAAATCGAGATCCAGCTCAACGATCGGACAACCTACAATGTCGAGGTCGTGGGCCGAGATCCGGCGACCGACATCGCAGTCCTGCGGGTGGTCAAGCCCGATCGAGACTTTCCCATCCTTCCCCTCGGAGATTCCAAGGCTCTCAGGGTTGGCGAGTGGGTGATGGCGGTCGGCAATCCGTTGAATATGGATCACACGGTCACGGTCGGTGTGGTGTCCGCAACAGGGAGGGTCCTCGGGCTCGCTGACAACTCGTTCGAGAACTTCATCCAGACCGATGCGGCGATCAACTTCGGTAACTCCGGCGGTCCCCTCGTCAACACTCGCGGCGAGGTAATCGGGATCAACACCGCCATCAATGCCGGTGGTCAAAACCTCGGTTTCGCCGTACCGATCGACATCGCCAGGCGGATTCTTCCGCAGCTCCGCGAGAACGGAAAGGTGGTGCGCGGCTACCTCGGTGCTCAGATTCGGGACATCAGCCCAGACATCCAGAAAGCCTTCAACCTCTCGACGCGCGATGGCGCCTTTGTCGAGGAGGTGGAGGCCGGACATGCCGCCGACAAGGCAGGCCTCGAGCACGGTGATGCGATCGTCACGGTCGACGGTGAGCCTGTCATGAACCCGCGTGAGCTAATCGATACCGTATCCACCCGGCCTCCGGGGTCTACCCTCACAATGGGGGTGATTCGCGACGGCAAGAGCCGCAAGATCAAGGTCAAGCTCGAGGAGCGGCCCGGCGTCGATCAGTCGGCTGGGACCGGCGAGGAACCCTCCGGCGACAGCGCCTCGGCGCGAACCGGCATCACGGTGCGAGAACTCACGCCTCAGCTACGGCAGGCCTATGGTGTCGGAAGCGACGTCTCGGGCGTGGTCATCACGAGGATTGATCCAATGTCGGTCGCCGGCGAAGAGGGGTTGATGCCCGGTGACGTCATCACCGAGGCCAACGGAGCGTCGATTACGACCGCCGACGAGTACACCGACCAGGTCAAAGCAGTCGGCAAGGGCGGCTACCTTCGGCTCTACGTGTATCGGCCGCGAGCCGATCAATCGTTTTTCGCCATTCTCGACCTCACGGAGTGAGGACACGATTGTGTGTCGTTAACGGGGGCGCGCCGGGCGGCGCGCCCCCTCCGTTTTGTCGAGCCGAAGGGGGCGAATGTATCGCTTTCGATGCCGGGCTTTAAGTTGAGATGACGTTCGATAGTCATAGCGGGTGCCACTGATCAGAACCTGACAATGTGCACGACCCTGGGAGTCCGGGTTGTGAGGTCGTGATCAGTATGACAATGCGAAACGTGACACGTTTGGCGCCGTATCGCGCACTCGAAGCGGCGACAGCGACGCGCCGTGCTAGGACTCGGCCTCCTCTTGTTCGCGGGATTGCATGAGCACGCGCGCGACCGCGAGGACGAGCGGGACGACGCCGAGCAGCAGGAACGTACCGTCAGCTGCGGCGCGAGCCCACTCGAGCTTGTGGAACGTGCCGCTCATCAGGAAGGTGAGCCGCCGGGCGTGCCAGTAGCCGTTTTGCAGAACGTCCCAAAGCTGCAGCACTCCCGCCGGAAACAAATCCAGCGCCACCATCGCCGCGAGCCCGGCGTTCAGCCCCCAGAAGCTGACCTTGATCAATCGTTCCACGCGCGCCCAGGTCTCGTCCGTTGCGAGCGAGCGCAGGCAGAAGATCACAACCGCCAGCGCCAACATCCCGAACACCCCGAACAGCGCTGCATGCCCATGGTTGCTCGTCAGGTTCGTGCCAATCTCGAAATAGGAAACGATCGGCAGGTTGATCAGAAAGCCGAAGACCCCGGCCCCGACGAAGTTCCAGAAGCCGACCGCCATCAGAAAGTAGATCGCCCAGCGGTGTTTTTCGGCAAACGTCTGCTGGCAGTCCTCGCACCGCCGGTCGCGAAGACGAATGAACTGCCACGCGTCGAGGGTGAGGACGGTGAGCGGAACTACCTCGAGCGCCGAGAAACACGCGGCCAGGCCCATGTTGAGGGTTCCCTGGCCCGTGAAGTACCAGTGGTGTCCGGTCCCAACGATTCCTCCGGCCAGGTAGAGGATGGCATCCAGGTAGATGACCCGCGTGGCCGTCCGGGACGTGACGAGCCCCAACACCACGAACATCACGGCGACAAGCACAGTCGCGAACAGTTCGAAGAAGCCTTCCACCCACAGGTGAATGATCCAGAAGCGCCAGTTGTCGATGATGGCGTAGTTGGTGTGTGGACCGAAGAACAGTGCCGGGAGATAGAAGAGCGGGATCGCCGCCGCCGCGTAAAGAAAGAGGGAGGCCAGCTCCGTCCGCTGCCGGTCGCGAATGGCCGGGCGCAGCGCACGGTACATCAGGACCAGCCAACCGGCGAGCCCCGCTGCCAGAAGTAGTTGCCAGAAACGCCCGAGGTCCAGGTACTCCGATCCCTGGTGGCCGAGCCAGAACCACAGTTCACCCAAGCGGTTGTTGATGCCCAGCCACTCGCCACCGAGGCTTCCGAAGACGACGACGGCGAGGGCGATGAGCAGCGCGAAGACACCGGTCCGCTGTCGTCGTGGTTCTGTACCCCCGACGATCGGCGCGAGGAAAAGACCGCCGGCCACCCAGGAGGTGGCAATCCAGAAGATGGCGAGCTGGAGGTGAAACGTCCGCAGCAGGTTGTAGGGAAGAAGCTGAGCGAGGTCGATGCCGTAGAAGGCGCCCGACTCGACTCGATAGTGGGCGAGGGCGCCGCCCGCCAGGGCTTGCAGCAGGAAGAGCAGCGCGACGACGCCGAAGTAGAGGCCGGTCGCCCTCTGACTCGGTGTGACCGTCCAGCCGGCGAACGCGCTGTCGTGCTTATGTCCGGCCTTGGGTGAGCCATGCCAACCGAGGAAGTCGAAACGCCCGAACGCGAACAATACCGCACCCAGGCCGACCAGGAGGGTCACGAGGCTGAGCGCGCTCCAGAGGTAGGTGGAGGAACTCGGGCGGTTGCCGACGGCCGGCTCGTACGGCCAGTTGTTGGTATAGGAGTAATCCTTCCCCGGGCGGTTTGCGACGGTGGCCCAGGCCGCCCACGCGAAATATGAGGTGAGGTCCTCCAGCTCGCCGGAATCGCGGATGTAGTTCGCGGGCAGACCCGGCGCGCTGGATTCGCCTGCGAAATACGCGGCCCATTCGCCCTTCTGGATCTTCCAGGCGGCCATTTCACCGGCGGAAAACGCCAGTGAACCAGTGCTTGGATCGTAGCGATTCTCTTTGAGTGATGCGCGGACGGCGGCGTCGACGGCCGTGGCCGCATCCTCATCGAGCCCCATGTACGGGCGCCCGTGGCGCTCGCGGGCCCACGTATCCCGCGCGATCTCGACCAGCCGGTGCAGGTACTCGGCGCTGAAGTCCGGGCCAAGGTACGCCCCGTGGCCCCAGAGAGTCCCATGCTCCATCAGACCGTACTTGAAGAATATTTCCTGACCGTGCTCGATGTCCTCCTGAGTGAAGAGGGTCGCCCCCGAAGGCTCGGTCACGCGCGCAGGGATCGGCGGCGCATTTGTGTACGTCAGGACGGTGACGATCGTCAAGAGGGTGAAACCGAAGATCATTACGAGGAGGGTGGCGTGCCGCCACCACGGCGACA
Organism: uncultured Thermoanaerobaculia bacterium; assembly: GCA_964423595.1. Lineage (GTDB taxonomy): Bacteria > Acidobacteriota > Thermoanaerobaculia > Thermoanaerobaculales > Sulfomarinibacteraceae > Sulfomarinibacter. The sequence continues at coordinate 42,430 of CAYRFI010000010.1, forward strand.
ACCGCGCCTCTGCCAGATTGTTTGCCATGCCTTTTCCCTTTCTCACCGCACGATAGGAGAAATCAGCACAGGGAATTCCCCGGCCGCCGGGCACTCGGGGTTGAAGTTTGGCGCGACCGCTGCGAAGGCAAGTGGTCTTGGCTCACCGCACGGCCTCGCTTTCATCCCCCTTTTGGGGGTGCCCGAACGAGCCGTGGAAGAAAACTGGTCGTCGCATCGAGCCCTGAACGGCGGCACCGACCGCCGCACGTCGAACGAGTGTTTCACGGCCGCTGTCCCTCTGTAAAGGTCGTTTACTACGGGTGATCTGCTCCCCGAATATTGGGAACTCTCATATCTCAAAACAGGCTGATTTTGACAAAGAACGCAAACGACTGAGGAAGGTTCGGCGGGGAGCCATGTTTCGCGTTGTTCCATGCATGCACCGTGCACGCGTGAGAGCCACGCGCCATACCGTGACGTCGTGAACGGGGGCATTACTGGAAATCCCTGGGGATCGTGTCGGTCCAAGTCTTCTCCCTCACCAGCTCGCCGTTTTCTTCGAGCATGCGGGTGTAGCGGTAGTAAAAGTTTTCCAGGTCGCTGGTGAAGGAGAGGGTTGCCTCCCACACCAGGACACGATCCGTCAGGGTGACCTCCATGCGGTGGTTACCGCGCACCTCGGTGTTCTCCGGGTGCGCGTCCGAGGTGCGGTGCTCGATGGTTTCGTGGTAGGTCTCGGTACCCCAGGGGTAGCGGGTGGCGCCGGCGTTGGTCGCGGTCACGGTGACCTCGCCGGTCTGAGGATTGCGATCCACGGAGGAGACCTCGCCATACCCCGAGCTGGTGCCCACATCCATACTCTCGAAGCCGGGCAGCTCGGGGCTTTCCGTGGGCGGCTGGAAATCCGGAGCCGTGGCCGGGCCTGGTGGCACCACCGGAAGGACTACGTGCGAGCCGTTTGCACCGCCTATGGAGAGGGATGTGGTCATGGCGTACGGCGTCGGCCAGAGCATTGGCCACTGGGCATTGTTGACCGACAAACGGATGCGGTGTCCCTTGGGGAACACCCACGACGTGAAGTGCATTTCGATGTCCAGGGGGAAGACCTGTCCGGGTTCGATGTCCTTGGGCCGACGGGCCGAGAACCGGTGGGTACCGTTGAAGCCGGCGCCGGCGACCTGGGTGACGGTGCCGTCGGGTGCAACGTCGGAGAGGCGGGCGAACCAGTTGGCCCTGGTGGCGCTGGCGGATACCTGCAGGACGGCGCGGGGCAGCCCAAGGACCTCGGTGGCCTCGGCAAGGGGATCGCTGTCGTAGACCAGGCTGTAGGCATCGGTGCCGCGCTGGTCGTGGGCGACGTCCCCCCACCACATGACGGGACCGCCGGCCTCCACGCCGATGCTCGGCACGTAGCGCAGCTGGTGAACGGTGTGCTCGGGCTGTGAAATGGACAGGGTGTGGTTGGGCTGCGGGTACATGACCCTTTTTTCGATGCGCTGTATGGGCCAGCCCTCCTCCCATCGCCAGGAGCCCGGCGCGGTCTCGAGATACGGGCCGGGGGGATGCCATTGGCGGACGTACACCGCAAAGCGGGGCTCATCCATGATACCGGTGTCGACGCCCTTCAGCCATTGATCGAACCAGCGCACCGCCTCGTGTCGCCACTCTATGCCCGGCTCGGGATACGGGTCGTGCGGCCAGGCGTGGGACCACGGACCGATCATGGCCTTGACCGGAGCCTGGAGGTTCTCCAGCATTCTGGGCAGGGTGTCCCGGTAGCCGTCGTACCAGCCGCCGATGAGGAAGGTGGGAATTCTGATCTCGTCGTAACGATTCCTCAACGAGGCCCGGTCCCAGAACGGGCCGTCCCGCTGCTGACGCTTGTAGGTCATCATCCAGGGCTGGGTGTCGAAACGGTCGCGGAAGTACGCCTCGTCGATGACGTAGTCCGGGGCCCCGGGCCGGGCGTTGTCGAGGTCCTGGCTCATCTCCCAGGAATCCACGTGCATGATGCCGTCCATATAATGCACGTCGTCCTGGTACAGATCCTCGGTGGCGTCGACGGCGATGATGGCCTTCAGGGACGGGGGATTGAGGCCGGCCATCTGGATGGCGTTGAAGCCGCCCCACGAGATGCCGAACATTCCCACGTTGCCGTTGGACCACGGCTGCCTGGCCAGCCAATCGATGACCGCCATGCCGTCCTGGTGCTCCTGGTCGGAGTACTCGTAGGGGATGAGTCGTCCCTCGCTGTTGCCGGTGCCGCGGATGTCGACCCGTGCGACGACGTAGCCGCGTTCGACGAAGTACGAGTACAGCGCGTAATTGCGGGCCCGGGACTCGGTCTTGCGGTAGGGCAGGTACTCAAGGAGGACCGGAAACCTCCCCTCATCCCCATTTCTCGCCGGCACGTAGAGGTCAGCCGCCAGCCTCACGCCGTCCGGCATGCCGATCCACGCTTCCCTCATTTCCACTCGATTCTCGGGAGCCGAGGCCTCCTGGGCCGCACACAGGAGGTTGCTGCCTGTTGCGGCGATCAGCGAGGCTGTAAGGGCGACAGTCACAATCAGGCGGTATCGAAACAGGCCCATGGTTCGTGTCTCCGTCGAAGGTCCCGACCTCGGTCCGAGATCAGCCGTTGTAGAAAGTCGGTGAAGTATGTGTTTGCAATACAGAGGATCCCTCCTCGAACCGTACATCAATCAGCCCCGGGTGATGCGCGCCCACACGTAGAAAACCGCACCCACCGCGGCGCCGCTCAGCAGAATGATCCACTCGTGGGGCCACACGAGTGCCGACGGGCTGCCGGGCAGGTAGAGCATGGCCATGCCGAGGGCGAGGGCAAAGGCAGTGTATCCGATGAACGATCCATAGCGGACACGGTACGGCCTGGGCATCTCCGGTTCCCTGTGGCGCAGGACGATGAACGACAGCGCCACCATGGCATAAGCGATCACGATCCCGAGGCCGCCCGCATCGACCAGCCAGACCAGGGTTTGGCGGCCGAAGAGCGGGGCGAACACGGCCAACACACCCACCAAAACGACGGCGTTCGCCGGCGTGTTGAATCGTGGGTGCAACCGCCCGAGAAAACGCGGCAGTGTGCCGAATTCGGCCAGGGCATAGATCGCGCGACTGCCGCCGACCAGGAACGCGTTCCAGCTGGTAAGGATACCGGCGATCCCGGCAACCACCACGAGCTTGCCGATCAACGGACTGCCCCAGGCCGCGGTTCCGGCTTCGGCGGTCGCCAGGCTGGCGCCGCCAAGGGCGTTGCCGTCCAGTGACAGAGCCACACCCAGCACGATCAACACGTACCAGGCCACGGCCATGATCACCGACATCACCAGCACGGCGCCGATCTCACGATACGGCAGGTCGATCTCCTCCGCGGCCTGGGGAATCACGTCGAACCCGACCAGGAGAAACGGCACCATCACGAGCACGGTCAGCATTCCCTTGATACCGCCGACCTCGAGCGGCTGCATGTTGACGACACTACCGTTGAACACGGCACCGCCGACCACGACGACTCCGGCCAGAAGGATGACCAGGGTCACCGCCGTCTGCACCACGGCTGCCATCTTGATGCCGACCACGTTGACGGCTGTCATCACCAGGGACCCGACGACACCGACCAGCACCCAGCTGAGGTAGACGTCGTAACCGGCGACCGTCCAGAGATAGGTTTTCTTGAGACCGGGGAAGAGGTACTCCGTGACCGTCGGCAGGGCCACCACCTCAAAGGCCACGACGCTGACATAACCAAAGATGATCGCCCAGGTGCAGACGAATGAAGCTCCGGGGCCCAGGGCGCGCAGACTGTAGGCGTGCTCGCCACCCACCAGCGGCATCGCGGACGCGAGCTCCGCGTACGTCAGGCCGATGAAGGCGATCACGCCGCCGCCGATCAAGAAAGCCGAAATGGCGCCGAGGCTGCCGGCCGATTCCAGCCAGGTACCGGCAAGCGCCACCCAGCTCCAGCCGATCATGGCGCCGAACGCCAGCGCCAGGACCTCTCGTCGCCTGAGAACGCGGATCAGGTGGCCCTGCTGCGTCATCGACTCAGTTCGGAGGTTGGGTTGCGGTCCCATCAACGTCACAAATCATCTCAGGCCTCCAGAACCTCGGTCATCGCAGCCAGCACCGAGTCGAGCTCCTGGTCGCTGATAGTCAGTGGCGGTTGGATGCGGAGCACGTTGCCGTACACACCGCCGATACCGATCAAGACACCTCTGTCTCGCACCGCGGCCTTGATCCTCTTCGCATCCTCTACCGCCGGCGCCTTGCTCCGGGCATCCTCGACCATCTCGATGCCGATCATGAGGCCCCTGCCGCGGATCTCGCCGATGGTGACTCTTTTCGGTTTGATATCGCGGAGGGCCAGCATCAACCGTCCGCCCTTCTCGGACACCCGATCGGCCAGGTCGTTGTCCTCCATGAACCGAATGTTGGCCAGCGATGCGGCGCAGGAGACCGGATTGCCCCCGAACGTCGTCAGGTGGTCACCCGGCTGAAACGCATCTGCGATCTCTGCCCGTGCGATGAAAGCTCCAAGCGGAAAGCCGTTGGCGATGCCCTTGGCCATGGCCATGATGTCCGGCTCGACCCCATAGTGCTCGATGGCGAACATCTTTCCGGTGCGACAGAACCCGGACTGGACCTCGTCTGCAATCAACAACACGTCGTGCTCGTCGAGGACCTCTTTGGCCACCCTGAAGTAGTCGTCCGGCGGCACGATGAGGCCACCCTCGCCCAGGAGAGGCTCGGCTACGAAGAAGGCGACGTTGTCCGCGGTGTGAAATTTGATGACATCGTCGATCGCTTTGGCACAGGCCATGCCGCAGCTTTCGAGCTCGAGACAGAGCGGGCACCGATAGCAATAGGGCGCCGGCGCAAACGCGACCCCGGGCATGTACGGGCCGCCGCCCCGCTTCCTGGTCGCGTTGCCGGTCAGGCTCAGGGTCCCGTAGGTCCGTCCGTGGAACGAATGGGTGAGAGCGATGGCTTCGTTTTTCTTGCTGTATCGCCTGGCCAACCGTGCCGAGCCCTCGATCGCCTCAGCTCCGCTGTTTGAGAAGAAGGTCTTCTGGAGATCACCAGGCGTGATCTGTGCCAGTTTCTCGGCGAGATCGGCCACCACCTCGACGTGATAGAGGTACGAGGAGCAGTGGACCAGACGCTCCATCTGCCGTCGCGCGGCCGCCAACACTTCTTCGTTGGCGTGGCCGGCGTTGACCACCGAAATGCCGGCGAAGCAATCGATGAAGCTGCTGCCGTCTTTTGCGAAGTAGGTGGCGCCCTCGGCGCGGTCGACCACCAGCGGGTCGACGGCCGACAAAAACGCGGTGTTGACGTACTTTTCGTATTTCTCCCTGGTGTCCACCTCGAGTTCTCCTTCGAGGCATATCTTAGCCCGCGCTTCTCACAAGGTGTCGATCGGGTACGCCGAATTGTCGCATTCCGCCGCCAGCGATGCCCGGCTATGGGAAACCAAGGATTGAGACATTCAAAACGAGTCGTACTCTGCGCTCTGGGACCGAGTGTCAATCCGGAGAAAACCCCCTTGCCGGCGTCAGTCGTCGGCGCAGCGCGGATCCCACCATCGCCATCGCGACCGCGAGAGCCGCATATGCGGTCACCAGTGCGCCCGCTGGAAAGGGTCGATCGACAAAGAACGCCACACCCATGATCAGGGCGGGAAGTATGGAGCCGATAGCGGTCAGCCACGCCCAGCGGCGATTGCGGCACGCGAGGCCGACGACAACACCACTGAGGGCGATGAGCGCCGGGAGGTGAAGGAGGGTCGAACGCCGGATCGAGCCGCTGAAGACGTCGATTCGCTCGTCGAGGGTCAGACCGTCCTCGGCGGCGGCGTGCGCGTCTGCACGGATCCGTATCGTTTCGGCGCCGTCGAGTTGGTTCATCGCCACGGTCACGAGCAACGCCACGACTGCGGCGAGAAAGAGGTCGGGGACCACGGATCGGAGCCATTTCTTCATTGTCATACCTTACGCATATCTCTATTCGTTACTTCCAGGATTCCACACCACCGATTCGTTTCCAGTGCGGAATATCACCGTGCGCCGACCGAGCTGGCTTTTTCCGGCCTTTTTGTTATCATAACTTCAAAGATTGAGACCTAATATCTAAAAATGAGAAAAGGCGAGCAGCGTGAAATCTGCCGACCTCCTCTCGCCGCTGCCGTTCGGAACTGGGGGGTGAACATGTGGACATCGATGCGAAGGGTTCGGAGTTCTGCGATCGCCATCGTGACCGCGAGCGTGGTTGTGCTCACCGGCTGTCAGCAAGAGGCGCCGAACAACGGTGGCCTGATCTATGAGGGATTCGGAAACTACGAGCGATCGATTTCCTCCGGGTCCGAGAGCGCTCAACAGTGGTTCAACCAGGGCATGCAGCTGATGTATGGGTTCAACCACGACGAGGCGATCCGGTCATTCGAGCAGGCGGCCGCGGCGGATCCGAAGAGCCCGATGCCATGGTGGGGAATCGCCTACTGCAACGGTATCAACATCAACGACCCGGAGATGACCGAAGAACGATCACGCCGCGCATGGGAGGCTTCTCAGGAGGCAATGGCGCGAATCGATGCCGCATCGCCCGTCGAGGCGGCCCTGGTCGGTGCTGTTGCACAACGGTACGCCTGGCCGGCGCCCGAGGACCGCGGAGAGCTCGACCAACGCTATGCCGACGCGATGGAGGCGGTCTACCGAGAGTTCCCGGATGATCCGGACGTCGCAGCGTTGTTCACCGAGTCGTTGATGGACCTTCAGCCGTGGGACTACTGGACCGACGCCGGCGAGCCCAAAGGCCGCACCGCGGAGTTCGTCGGCATCATCGAGCGTGCGCTCGAGACCCATCCGCTGCACCCGGGCGCAAACCACTTCTACATCCACGCCGTCGAGCCGTCGTCGAATCCCGACCGCGCGATCGAGGCCGCCGACCGCCTGAGGGTGCTCGTACCGGGCTCCGGTCATCTCGTTCATATGCCGTCGCATATCTACATCCGGGTCGGCCGCTACGCGGATGCGGCGCAAGCCAACATCGACGCCATCAGGGTCGATCGTGCGTACCTCGCCAAGGCCCCAGCGCCCGGTCTTTACGCGATGTACTACGGGCACAACCTGCACTTTCTGTCGTTTGCGGCGATGATGTCGGGCAATTACGAGCAGGCGATCGGGGCGGCGCGCGATCTCGAGGCCGAGATGCCGGAGTCCGCGCTGCGCGATTATGGCGGACTGATCGAGGGCATCATGCCCGCCACCTTCCACGTCCTGATCCGCTTCGGCAAATGGGAGCAGATCCTCGAGGAGCCCGACTACCCGGAGTGGCGGCTCGTGTCGCGGGCCGTCCGCCATTACGCCCGTTCGATCGCCAACTCCGCCCTCGGCCACACAGAGGAGGCGCGCGCCGAGCTGGAGGCCTTCGAAGATGCGATGGCCGAGGTGCCTCAAGAGTGGTGGATCTTCAACAACCGCGTGAGCGATGTGCTGCCGATCGCACGCGCGATGATCAACGGTGAGCTGCTCTTCCGCGAGGGCAAGCGTGAGGAGGCGTATGCAGTTCTCCGCGAGGGTGTCGCCGCCGAGGATGCTTTGGTCTACGACGAGCCGCCCGGTTGGATGCTTCCGGTGCGCCACGCGTTGGGCGCGCTGCTGATGGCGGATGGGCGGTACGCCGAAGCAGAGTCGGTCTACCGTGAAGACCTTCGACGCAATCGAGACAACGGCTGGTCGCTGACCGGCCTGCAGCTCGCGCTCCAGAAGCAGGAGCGCGAGTCGGAGGCGGACGAGCTGTCCATGCGCCTCGCCCGGGCGTTCAAAGACTCCGACACCCGTCCGTCTTCATCGTGTTACTGCGAGCCTTGAACTACCCGGGGTCTGTCGGTCCAACAACGGCTGGACCGCACGCTGGCTGAGCGCACGAAGATGTAGGTGTCGAGAACGCCGGCGAGGTCAGAAGGACAGTAACGATCAAACACCGCTGGGTGCGGCGCATCGTCGGCCGCAGTAGAGACCTGATGAATAATGCAGTTTCAACGGCGACGATGTTCGGCGAGTCGATCAGGCTGTGCGGGTTTGCTCGGGTGGTCCGCCCGCGACCGGCTTTCCCAGGGCTGCGGCCGCCCGCAGAACCACTTCGCGCAGGTCTTCGACGTGAAACGGTTTGGCGACGAAATCGAAGGCGCCCTTCTCCATCGCCTCACGGGCCAGGGACATCATCGCGAATGCCGATATCACGATGACCTTGGTCCGGGGCGACCTTTTCATGGCATGCTCGAGCACCTGGACGCCGGTGGCCTCCTTCATCACGACATCGGTGATGATGACGTCGAATTCCTTCTCGTCGATACGATCGAGCGCCTGGAGAGGATCGACAAAGGTCTCCACGGTGCACCCGATTTTGGTGAGGGCCTGCTTCAGCCTCTTGCCGACGGTGGGCTCGTCGTCGAGGACCATGACCTCCAGGGTTGGTGACATTTCTTCCTCCCGGTTAGCTTTCGAATCGAGTGCCGTTTCGTTACCGTTCACACTCCTCGATCACGTCATCGCATCGAGACTGCAGCCCTGGCGAAGATGTCGTCGATCACATCGACCTCGACCTTCTCGACGTGCGGCACAGCCAGGGCCCTTTCCTTGATGACGGCGATTTTGTCGCCTTTTTTGGCGACCGCCTTGGCCTCGATGTGGATCGCGCCGTCGTCAGCGCGAACCACGACCTCCGGATCGATCTCGACGAGAACCGCTCGGACTTTGCTGGCCAGTGCGTAGTCGCGATATTGCTTGACGGAGTAGGTCATCGGTTTGAACCTGCGTTGCCGGGCCGTGTCGGCGATCAGCGCGGCGGCGTCCTCGCAGCCTGTCTCTCCCGTGTCGATCGCCAGGTCAAAGGTGGCCGTGTCGTCCTCGTTGACTTTGAAAAGAGCGGTCACCCAGCGTTGCCTTCGCTTGTCCAGGCTCAGAACCAGCTTGCGCGCTTTCGCCTCGCTGAGTTGCTGCTGTCGAGCAGCGGCCGCGGTCCTCGCCTCGAGCGGGGCACTGAGCCGGACCTTGAGGACGTGGGATATGCCGGTTACGTAGAGGTGAGCGGCCAGACCGTGGCACACGCAGTTGCCCTCCAGCAGGAAGTCGGAAACGGCCGCCTGTATGGCGGAGAGGCGGATCCTGCGCTCTTTGACCGGCATCTGACGCCAGCCCGCCGGTTCGTCGAGGGCCTGAACCAGCTTGTCGGGCGGGATGTCATAGGTGCGCGCCGCGGCCTCAATGACCTCGTCGCGGCCGATGCTGCGGTACTGGAGGAGCGCGGCCGCCCGCACGGCTACCTCCTCGCCGCCGCTGAAGGGGGTGGCTGAAATGATGACCACTGACATGTCCGTACTCCCTCCGTCGTCAGATCCGTTCGCGCTCTCGCTCCGTCAGAGCCGGGCGGGGATTGTTGTCACGGGCAGATGAACGATAAAGGTGCTGCCGGCTCCCACAGTGCTGGTCACGCTGATATTTCCTCCATGACGGGCAACGATTCCCTGCGAAACCGACAGCCCGAGGCCGGTACCGCCGCGGTGACCTTCATCATGATGCTTGGTGGTGAAGAACGGGTCGAAGATCGAGGCCAGGAGGTGGGATGGGATGCCGGCGCCGGTGTCTGAGAATCGGACGGCAACGTACTTGGGATCGGCATCGGGTTCGGCGGCCAGCTCGATGCGTCCATCCCTGGGCGTGGCGTCGAGAGCGTTGAGAAGAAGGTTGAGAAAGACCTGAACGAGTTGCTTTGCGTCGCCGTGGATCCGCGGCAGGTTGGATGCGACCTTGACCTCCAGCTTGACCGCGCTGAGATGGACCTGGTTTTGCGCCAGTTTGACGGTCTCGTTGACCAGCACCCCCAAATCAAGCGGCTCGATCCTGGCCTCGGACTCACGGGCGAAATCAAGGAGGTTGCTGATGATCCGGTCGCAGCGCTCCGCCTGGTCGACGACGTCGTCAACCATCTCTAGCTGCTCCTCTTCGGGCAGGGTGGCAAAGTCCTCCTTGAGGATCTGCGCGGTGAGGAGGATGTTGTTCACCGGGTTGTTCAGCTCATGCGCTACGCCTGCGGTCAACGTCCCCAGGGCTCGGAGCTTGTGAGTTTCGACCAGGATTGTTTGCTGCTCCTGCAGGTCCTTGGACATACGATTGAGGGCCACCGCGAGATCGGTAAACTCGTCCCGGTACCTCCGCGCGGGGACGATCGGGGTGAAGTCCGCGGCCGCGATGCGCGACGTGTAGGCCACGAAGCGGTCGAGCGGCCGGACGATGCGCCGGACCAGGACGTGGGAGGTGATGACGATCACCAGCAGCAGGACGACCAGGAAGTAGATCGGGAAGGTCCTCGACCAGCGCAGCATGCCATGGACCGCCTGCCGTTCGCGTGCCACCAGGTCGGTGGCGAACTGTACCACCGACGCTCCTTCAGTGCGGATATCGGCCTCGTTGTCGGCTACTTCCGCCGGTGATGCGCGGCCCGCCTTTGCCGCCGCGGACAGGTCCTCCAGCAGTTCCAGATATTTTTCCGAGCGCGGGCGCATGGTTTCGAACCTCGTCTCGCCGATCACGCTGCGCAGCTGCTCGGAGTTGGCCATCAAGAGGCCGTGCGCGACCCGCATGTGTTCGAGAGCCTCGTCAAGGCCGGTTTGGTAGAGAAAGAAGTTCTTTTCATAGCGGCGAGCCTGCTGGATCTCGAACAAATAGCTATCGGCGATTTCAAGGAAATGGAGCTTTTCCTGAATCCGGAAGGCGGTGAGGATCCACAGGAAGTTGACGGCCAGGGCGAGGATGAAGCAGAGCGTAAAGCCGGTCGCGATGAGATTCCGCACGCTGAAGCGGGGACGGGAGTTCAGGGTTTCGGAATCGCCCTCCCGCTGCGGGAGCGCAGCCGCCGTCGGACCGGGTCCCGTCGCGGATTCGTCGCGATCGTGGGCGGCCGACTCAGCCATCCGCGAGGGTCTCCTCCCCGGTCTGTGGCAGCTCCAGCTCGACGCCGAGCTCCGCGGCGGCGTTGGCGATCATTTCACGCAGCTGGCCCGGCTTGAACGGCTTGGCGAGGAAATCGAATGCCCCCTTGGCGAGAGCTTCCCGCGCCACTTCCATAGTGGCGTAGCCGGTGATCATGATCACCTTGGTATCCGGAGAGCGCCGAAGGACGTGCTCCAACACGCTGATGCCATCGATGTCATCCATGCGGATGTCCGTGACGATGATATCGAATGCGCTCTCCTCGAGGCGGGCAAGGGCGGCCTTCGGGTCGGTAAACGACTCGGTTTCGCAGCCCATCTTGGCGATTGCCGGTCCGAGGCGCTTGCCCACGATGGGTTCGTCATCCAGTATCAGTACCCGTAAAGACATTGTCGCCTCCTTTTGACTGTACGGCTATCAGGACGCCGGTGACGGGATCCGGGCGACCGCGATCGTGCGCTGCAGCTTCCTTCGCTGCCGGTAGGCGCGGAAGACCTGGAGCAGGATCAAACCACAGCCGCCGATACCGCTGACGTACAGAACCACCTTACTGGCGTTATTGAAATAGACATCCCAGGCAGGGGCGAATGACAACACATCGAGCTGCCTCAGGTACATCGGGATGGCAATGCCGCGGCTGATCACGCACAGCAGAATAATGAGCGCCGTGACCATCCGGATGTACTTCTCGCTCACCACCTTCACCCCATAGGCGCCGAGGTGAACACCGACCAGCGACCCGAGGTACATCAGCAATGTCAAACGAATGTCGACGTATCCGGCCCACGCGTAGTTCAGCGCGCCGAAGGCGCCCATGAAGATGGCGGTGTAGAGCTCGGTGCCGGTGGCCACCGCGGTCGGTATCCCGAACACATAGATCATGGCCGGCACCCCGATGAATCCACCGACCCCGATGGTCCCGGCCAGATAACCGGTGGCCAGACCCACGATGAGCACGATCCACAGCGACACGCGGACGTCGGCGACTTTGAAGTAGATCATCGGCGGCAAGTTGAACCGCGCCAGGAAGTCGGCGATACGACGAGACGGGCCGGCCACGTCGCCACCGCCCCGCCGCAGGTCGCCCAGCATGGACAGGGCCACCACCGACAGCACACACACGAAGACAAGGCTGATGTACAGGTTGGCGCCGGCGCCGCTGGCGGCATGTGAATCCACACCACCTTCGAACAGGAGGCTGCTGACCATCACCGCCAGCCGAATCCCGGCGAACGCGGTAAGCAGCAGGAACGCCGCCAACTTCTTGTCGACGTTGCCCATCTTGCCGTGCTGGCGTGAGCCGACCATCGCCTTACCGAACTTGTGGGTGATGTTGCTGCCGACCGCGACGACGCCCTGGACGCCGAGGTTCATCATCCCAGGCGTCATGAAGAAAGCTCCGCCGCTGCCGATGAAACCGCTCAGGGTGCCGCCCACGAACCCGAGCCCGATCACCTGAACGGCGGTCAAGGCGTCGAGGTGGATGAAGATGCCGGCGATAGGCCAATCCATTTCTTACCCCCTTCTCCGCGTCGCGGCCTCTAGCCTTGCCCCGGGCCGCTTCACTCGAACCTCAGCCACTTCAGAATCAGCCCTGCGACACTGCCGTACAGGGCGGCGACCACCGGCACGGTTACCGCCACGGCCAGGGTCGCGGCGAACCGCCAGCTCTCCCATTCCGGGCCGCCCAGAAAGTTGAGGATGAATTGTTGATAGTTGAATACAAGCGCGTAGATCACGGCCACTGCGGCCAAAGAGATCGCGAGACTGAGGATTTGCCGCTTGTCGAAGAGAAAACTTCTGCGGAGCTCACTCGCGTTCAGGACCGAAACCCGGGTTCCCTCCCGAATCGCGCCGCACAGCTCCCTGGCGAGGCGGACTCGCGACGACTCGCCCTTCGTCAGGAAGACCTCTCCGACAACCACCAGCGAATAGTTGGGTTGAGCGCGTAGGGTGTGGACCACCTGCTCCGCTCCCCCCATCAGCATCCGGCTGCCCCCGAAGAGACTGTCATGGATCAGGGCCTCGGAGGTCGCGGCGATTCCGCCGTCTGGGGCGTGCGCGGTATCGGCGATGTCCTCCTCGATCCCACCGGTGGCGTCGGTCGTCTTGGGCACGTAGCCGATTGGGCGCGGCGGCTCGGCCCCCGGCGCCTCCGCCTCCGAGCCTGCCTCGTTGTCTGGGGTTTCCGGCAGAATCAGGCGCACCAGCTCCACCGCAGCCCCCCAGCGGTGGGCGAGGTCGGTAATCTCGCTGTATGCCGGGGAGAGGGGATCGAAGGACTCTGCGACCCACATGAGGTTCGTGACCGCCATCGTGGAGACGATCTGTCGGGCTCCTTCGAGCTCGGCCAAGGATGCGGGGATCGCCTCGCCGACCTGAGCCTCGGCGGGCATGTAGGTGACGGTGACCTGCCCCTCTCGGGCAGAAACGTTCAAGTCGGCCCAGGCCGTTCGCTCGTCCCGGCCGAGCCGCTCGCGGGCGCGAGTGGCCAGGCAAAGATCGTCCATGATCCGTCTCGAGGCCGGCGTCGGCTGGAACTCCGGCAGCTGGGCCATTGCGCAGGTGGTGGCGGACGCGCTGGAGAGTCCGATCTGTTCCAGATTGAGCATCAGGTCATAGAGGTAGGGATCGTTCATGTCGACGCCGTGAGCGAAATGTACCCAGTTGGCGATGTCCTGGTCGATTTGGGTGATGTACTCGAGGGTTTTCTCGCGGCTCAGGTTGAGCCGGGTCATCGTCCTCGCCAGCCGCCGTTCCGCGTTCGGTACGACCCGCACCCGCAATACGTGGCTGATTCCCTGCAGGAGCAGATTGCCGGCCCGGCCGTGGTAGACGAGGTTCGGGCTCTTTCTGGACTGCTCGCAGATGGCGGAGGTGACGAAGGCGAGATACTGCGCCTTGTGCCGGGCGAGCCGCTCCTTGGGCAGGCCTTGCTTCAGCACAGCCATCTCCAGCCGACCGACTGGCACACCCGATTCGGTGGCTTGTTCGACGAGCTTCTCCCTGCTCAGGACTGGGCAGTCCAACATACGGGCCAGGCTCTCGGCAAGCTCGCGCCGGAGCCCCTCGTCGACACTGGAAATGATCACAATGGCCATGCCGTCACCTCTCTCCGTCGGATGTGGACGCCGCCTTGCGTTGGCGTCGCCATACTCGGGTAGCAGCTCGGGGCTCGATGACGTGCGCCGGTGGGAACTTCGCCTACCGGTCGCACACTTGGCTCCGGGCTCGGCGAGCGTAACAAGGCCGATCGCGCATATCAACATTATGAACCCGCAAGAAAACCCCTGTCGCAGAATCTGCGGAGAAGCGAGGCAGAGCGCGTGTGGTGATGGGGATGGTTACCCTGGCCGGATCGCACTCGGAAGATTTCCCCGGGATGAGAGGCGTAATGGAGGGCCTCGGCCTCCTGAAACCGTGCCAGGTTTTGCGGAATCGATTGTCTATCCGATGGCACCGCCGATACCCCGGCCCGCGAGGCGGCCGGTGAGCACACAACTGCCGAGGAACGTGCCCTCGAGCGAGCCCTTGCCGTGGATGCCACCGCCGCCGAAGCCGGCGGTCTCGCCGACCGCATAGAGGCCCGGGATCGGATCCCCGGAGGAGTTGATCACCCGGCTCTGGAGATCAGTTTGGACGCCGCCGAGGCTCTTGCGGCTGAGGATGAACTCGCGGATCGCGATCAGGGGACGCGCCTTGGAATCGTCGATCGCCTGGAAGGCGCAGGTGCGCAGGCGGTCGCCCTTGTACCGGCGGAAGTTGGCGATCCGGCGCAGCTGGTCGTCGTTGAAGTAGCGCGGGCCGCGGGCGATCTGGGCGTCGTAGGTGGCGATATCGGCCGCCATGCCTTCGCGGTCGATGGTGACGCCTTCGACGGTCAGGGCGTCCATCTTGTCCATCAGCTCGGGCATGCCTTCGGCGACGACGAAGTCCTCGGACTCTTCGATCAACCGGTCGGCCAGCTCTTTGTTGCCGAAGATGACCTGCTTGACGAGCTCGAGCTTGCGCTTGTGGCGGAAGGCGGTCATATGGTCGCAACCGGAGACAGCAAGCTCCTTGATGGCGATCTTCCAATTGAGGACCTGCCACGAGTACTGCTCGGGTGTGCGGCAGATCTGCTCGACCAGCCAGCGCGTATCGCTGTAACCCATCAGCGGCACCGGTCCGATACGCCGGCCGCGGGCGTCGAGCCACAGCGCCGAACGCGGCGGCACCAGGCTGATGCCGTCCCGCGGGGAGTCGGTGGTTCGCGAATGAACCCCGGCGGCATAGTGCCACTGCTTGTCGAGATGGGTGAGGGCGGCGCCGTGTTTGGCCGCCTCGTCGTGGAGCAGACCGTCGGCGAAACGGTGGGAGCCGTTGAGGAGGGTCGATGGCGGTTTGCCCCACGGCTCGTACCAGTTGGCCTTTACCTTGCTGAGGTCACCGCCACAGATGCCGCCGGAGGCGAGCACCACGTGCTCGGCTCTGGCTTCGAAATCACCGCCATCGTCCTCGAGCCTTCCGGCGCATCCGGTCACGCGACCGGCGTCGACAAGAAGCCTTTCGACCCGGTGGCCGAAAACGATCTCGAGCTTGTCGCGCTGCGGGTGGTTGTCGAGCGCGGCAACAATGGATTCGATGATGCCGAAGCCGGTGCCCCAGGCGATGTGCCAGCGAGGAACAGAGTTTCCCGGATGGAAGAGGCCGCGCTCTGCCCAGTTGACGACCGGCAGGAACTCGATTCCGTGGCCCGTGAGCCAATCGAAGATCAGCTCCGTCGAGTGCTCGACATAGGTTCGAGCCCACCGCCGGGGCCACTCGTCGTCCTCGCCGAAGTCGGCAAAGCTCTGCCAGTCCGACCAGGCGAGCTCGGGGGAGTCATCGATGCCGAGCTTTCGCTGGTGGGGGGTGTCGACGAACATCACGCCGCCGAAGGAGCGTTTGGCGAGTCCACCCAGTCGGTCCTCGGAGTCGCGATCGATGATCAGTACACGCAGACCCCGATCGAGCAGCTCGTGGGCCGTCGCCAGCCCCGCCAGACCGCCACCCGCGATAACCACGTCGGCTCGATATTGAACCGTCATCAGGCCTCCCGCCGAAGAAACACTGGATTATCCCTACCAACGGTCTCGGCGCGTGTCAAACGCCGATTCGGTGCCGGTCCGCATTGCCCGGTCGCGGCGGTGCCGCTATAGTCTGTCCACATCGCATCTCGCAACCGGGGGGGAATCGATGAAAAATGTACTCGTGGCCACGTTCTTGTTGGTTCTGTGCGTGCCGCCGGTCCACGCCGACCAGGATCTGGCACAGGCGGTGGCCGAGGATTACGAGGGGTCGCTGGCCGAATTGTTTGTCTGGTTTCACAGCCATCCAGAGCTGTCGTTTCGTGAGTACAAGACGGCGGCCCGGCTCGCCGAAGAGCTCCGCTCTGCCGGCGTCGAAGTCACCGAGGGCGTGGGCGGCACCGGGGTTGTCGGTATGCTGCGCAACGGCGACGGCCCATTGGTGATGGTCCGAGCCGATATGGACGGTTTGCCGATTCGAGAGGACACCGGTCTCGACTATAGCTCGACCGTCACTCAGGTGGATATCACCGGCGTCGAGCGGCCGGTCATGCACGCCTGCGGACACGATGTGCACATCACGTCAATGGTGGGAACGGCAAAACGGTTGGTCGCCATGCGCGACAGATGGTCCGGCACGGTGATGTTTGTCGGCCAGCCGGCCGAGGAACGTGTTGGCGGCGCCAAGGCGATGATCGAAGACGGGCTCTACGATCGATTTGGCGTCCCGGACTGCGCGCTCGCGTTCCATATTGCTGCCGGCGAACCGGTGGGCAAGGTGATGATCTCGAGCGGTCTCATTGCGTCGTCGGCGGACAGCGTCGATATTACGGTCTACGGGATCGGCGCCCATGGCGCCTCCCCGCACAGAGGCAAGGACCCGGTCTACATCGCGGCCCAGATCGTGGTCGCCCTGCAGAGCCTGGTCAGCCGGGAGCTGGCGCCGCTCGAGCCCGGCGTCGTAACGGTTGGATCCATCCACGGTGGTTCCAAGCACAACATCATTCCCGACGAAGTGAAGTTGCAGCTCACGGTCCGTGCCGACAGCCAGGAGACCCGCGAAAAGCTGCTGAGCGGCATCGAACGCATCGCCCTGGGCGTCGCACGCACTGCCGGCATGCCCGAGGACCGGCTGCCGAAGGTGGAGGTGACCGAAGGCACCCCGCCGACGGTGAATGACGACGAGCTCGTGGCCCGCATCCGCAAAGCGTTTGTCAGGGAGTTTGGTGAGGATGCTGTCTCCGAGAAGAAGCGCGAGGGTATGGGCGCCGAAGACTTCGCCTTTTTCGTGATGACCGACGACGACGTTCCCGGGGCCTACTTCTCGGTCGGCGGGACATCGCAGGCCGATTTGGACGCCGAGGAAGCGGGTGGCTCACCCGTTCCGTCCCATCACTCTCCGCTCTTCAAAATCGAGCCAGAGCCCTCGGTGACGATGGGAGTCGAGGCGATGACGGTTGCCGTCCTCGAGCTGTTGGGGAACACGTAATCGATTGACCGCAATCTACACTTGATCTCATGAATGAGATGAACGAAGTTCGCCCGCCGCGCGGTATGTGGCGACGCGCTCTGTGGTACGCCGATCGCACCCTCGAGGCGCGGAACCGTTACGTTGATTTTCTGAGAGCGTTGTCGATCCTGGCCGTGGTGCTGGGACACTGGCTGATCTCGGCGCCGTACTTCGACAACGGCGCGCCCGCATACAGCCACCTGCTCGATCTCGCTCCCTGGTCGCGCTGGTTGACCTGGCTTTTCCAGGTGATGCCAGTCTTCTTTTTCGTCGGCGGATTTTCCAATGGCGTCTCGTGGGAGTCCGCGCTACGCAAGCAGCTTTCCTACCGGCAGTGGTTCGACGCCCGGACACGGCGCCTCATCGGTCCGGTGCTGCCGCTGCTCGTCGCCTGGGGTTTGATGGTCGCGGTGGCCCACTCCAACGGGGTCGGCGCTGGGATGATCCATATCGGTTCCAAGGTCGCGTTGGTGCCTGTGTGGTTCCTCGCCGTCTACATCATGGTGGTGGCGTTGGTGCCTGTGAGCCACGCGGCGTGGAAGCGGTGGAGCTTCGCTTCCGTCCTCGTCCCGGTCGGTGCCGTGGCGCTGGTCGATGTGGCCTTCTTCGTCGGTGATCTGCGGGCACTGGGCTGGTTCAACTATCCCTTCGTCTGGCTGGCCGTGCATCAGCTCGGCTACGCATGGCACGACCGCAGGCTCGCCGGCCCGCGGGTTGGCTTGGCGATGTTCGTTGTCGGGATCATGGCTCTCGTCGCTTTCACCCACATCGGGCCCTATCCACTCAGTCTGGTGGGTGTCCCGGGTGACGAGGTCAGCAACACCCTGCCGCCCAAGCTACCGCTGCTGGCGTTGGCGGCGGCGCAGATCGGCCTGGTGCTGATGCTCGAGGACCCTGCCAGGCGTTGGTTGGAACACCGCGTGCCGTGGGCCGCAACGATCCTGATCAACGGCATGATCATGACGATCTTTCTATGGCACTCGACCGTGATGATGCTGCTGGTCGGGCTCGCCTTCTGGCAGATGCCAGGGGCCCTCGCGCAGCAACCCGATACCGCCGGGTGGTGGTGGACGCGCCCATTGTGGCTCTCCGTCTACGCGCTGGCGACGCTGCCCTTCCTGCTCGTCTTCGGCCGTTTCGAGCGGCCAGCTGCAGGCGGTCCCGCGAGGCCGGCCGCGGTCTGGCTGCAGCTGCTCGGCTGCACCGTCGCCTGTGCGGGTCTGGCCATGCTGGCGTTTGACGGCGTCGGCGGTGGCGGCTGGTTCGGGCTGCGCTGGATACCGCTCGTGACGCCATTGATCGGCGCCGGCCTGGCCGGCTTCGGCCCGCTCGGGCCGATGGGTCGAGTCCTCAGCGGCGTTCCAGCAAAGAACTGAGAGCTTTCGGGGACCACAGACGTATCCGACACCACCGTCCTTTCTCTGTTTATTGAAACCCGCGCCCGGCTTTTGCGAATAACCAAATGTGCGTTCAACAATCCCCGGTTCCTGTGAGTTGCCCGAAGGCGATGGCGGGTGCTGAGGGGCCTTTTTGAATCATGAGGGAGAGAAGGAGAACCGAAATGAAGAGAGTTCTGACCGTAGTCCTGTTTCTGCTCGTCGCCACCTCGTGCGGACAACAGGCACCACCCCTGACGAGCGGTATCGAGCTGGCCAACATGGATACATCCGTTCGGCCGCAGGATGATTTCTTCAGATATGTCAACGGGACGTGGCTCGACACCACCGAGATCCCGGCCGACCGCACGAATACCGGGGTTTTCATGGATCTTCGCGACAAGGCGCGCGAGGACGTCAAGGCGATTATCGAAGATGTCGCTTCGAAGACCGATCTCGAGCCGGGCTCGGACGAGCAGAAGGTCGCCGACCTCTACAACTCCTTCATGGACACCGAGACACTGAATCAGCTCGGCATGTCATCGCTCGATGGGGAACTGGCGCGGATCGACGCGATCGCCGACAAGGATGAGCTCTCCGCGTATTTCGCTCGCAGCGGTATCATCGGCGCGGGCGGGCCGTTCAACATCTACATCTGGGTCGATGCCAAGGACTCCACCCGTTATGTGACCTACATGTGGCAGTCCGGTCTGGGCCTGCCCGATCGCGACTACTACTTCAAGGACGATGAGCGTTCGGTCGAGCTGCGCGAGGCCTACGTTGATCACATCGAAAAGATGTTCGGGCTCGCCGGGTTCGACGATCCGGCCGGGTCGGCTGCGCGAATGATGGCGCTCGAAACCGCGCTCGCGGAATTTCACTGGACCAAGGTCGAAAACCGGGACAGTGAGGCGAGATACAACAAATTTGCCACAGATGCGCTTGGCACGTTGGGCGAGGGGGTCAACTGGCCGCTTTTCCTGGAAGAGGCCGGGATCGATTCTGAAAAAGACATCATCATCAACCAGCCGAGCTTTATCGAGGGATTCAACCGGATCTTCGCCGCCACCTCGCTGGACGACTGGAAGACGTTCATGCGATGGAACCTGTTGAACAGATATGCCAGCTATCTGAATGCCGCCTTGGACGATCAGAACTTCGATTTCTACGGCCGGACGCTCGAGGGGCAGAAGGAACAGCGGCCGCGCTGGAAGCGGGCGGTCGACGTCGTCAACAACAGCCTCGGCGAGGTCATCGGCAAAGTGTATGTGAGCCGGTACTTCCCGCCCGAAGCAAAAACGAGGATGGTCGAGCTTGTCTCGAATCTCGGCGCGGCTTACGGCGAGGCGATCAACGAGCTCGATTGGATGAGCCCGGAAACAAAGGCGGCCGCTCGGGTGAAGCTCGAGAAGTTCACGCCCAAGATCGGCTATCCGGACCGGTGGGAGGACTACTCCGGGCTGGAGATCGTGAAAGGCGATCTGGTCGGCAACGTGAAGCGCGCCAACCGCTTCGGCTTCGAGCTCTTCCGCGGCAGGTTGGGCGGGCCGATCCAGAAATGGATTTGGGTGATGACCCCGCAGACCGTGAACGCGGGTTATATTCCGACTCAGAACGAGGTCGTCTTCCCCGCTGCGATTCTGCAGCCGCCCTTCTTCAACATGGCCGCGGATGACGCGGTCAACTACGGTGCCATCGGCGCGGTGATCGGCCACGAAATGGGCCACGGGTTCGATGATCAGGGCAGCAAGTATGACGGCGAGGGCAATCTCCATAACTGGTGGACCGACGAGGACCGCGAGAAATTCAAGGAGAGGACCCAGAAATTGGTCGACCAGTTCGCCAGGTTCGAGGTCTTCGACGACCTCAACGTCAACGGCGAGCTGACTCTGGGCGAGAACATCGGTGACCTTTCAGGTGTGACGATCGCCTACCGTGCGTACACAATGTCGCTCAACGGACGTGAGGCGCCGGTCCTTGACGGCATGACCGGCGACCAGCGCTTCTTCATGGGCTTCGGCCAGGTGTGGAAGTACAAGGCGACCGACGAGGCGATGCGGAACCGGGTGCTGACCGACCCCCACTCGCCGCCGGAGTTCCGGGTCTGCGGAACCCTCGCCAACGTGCCCGAGTTCTATGCGGCGTTCGACGTGCGGGAAGGGGATGATATGTACGTCCCGCCCGAAGACCGCGTGAAGATCTGGTAGAAACTCAAGCCCACGTTCACACGGGCCTCCACTGGATCGGTGGAGGCCCTTTCTTTGTCTGAGATATGCGGGTTAGGGAGAGTGCTACGCTCAGTTGGCAAAAAAAGGGAGACCGAAATCATGAGTGCCGTTCCGTCGTCAGACGAGATCCATGTCCAGCCGATTGCATGGAGGATCCTGCTGAGCGTTGCGGCAATTCAATTCCTGCTGCACGTGCTCACCAATGGTAACTACGGGATGTTCCGGGATGAGTACTACTACCTGGCCTGCGCAAACCGATTGGCGTGGGGTTACGTCGACCAACCGCCGTTTTCGATCTGGGTGCTAGCGACCTGGAAGGCGATGTTTGGGCAATCGGTTGATGCAATCCGGATATTGCCGGCTTTGTGCGGCTCGGCACTCGTCGTCCTCACTGGAGCCGTCGCGGCCCAGCTCGGCGGCGGCCGCTGGGCGCAGCTCTTTGCAGGCGTGGCCTCTGCCATAGGCGCCGCGGGCCTCGTAATCTGCGGCTTCTATTCAATGAACTGCTTCGACTTTCTGGCGTGGATCGGGGCGTATTTTTTGGTGATTCGCATCGCCGGCACAAACCAGGGGGGGGGGTGGGTCTGGTTGGGGCTGGTTCTTGGTCTTGGGCTCTTCAACAAAATCGGAATCCTGGTCTACGGGATCGCGTTGGTCGTCGGTCTCCTGTTGACGAGACTACGGCGTCACTTCCTGGACAGGCGTCTCTACGTCGGCGGTGCGATCGCGTTGATGTTTCTGTTGCCGTATGTGTTGTGGAATGTGGCCAACGAATGGCCGACATGGCAATTCATCGAGAACGCCAAACAGCTCAAGATCGCCGCCATCTCGCCCCTCGGTTTCCTTGCCGAAAATGTCCTCGAAGCCAACCCGGCGACGATACCTCTTTGGGTGGGAGGCCTGCTCTGGCTCCTGATCGCCAGACCCGCGCGACCGTACAGGATCGTCGGTCTAATGTTGATTGGGACGTGGGTCTTCCTGGTGTTCCAGAAGAGCAAGCCTTACTACTTTGCTGCATCCTTCCCGGTCATGATGGCGGCAGGCGGCGTTGCTTGGGAATGGTGGACAATTTCAAAACCTTGGAGGTGGGTGCGCTGGGTTATCGCCGCCAATCTGGCGGTCGGTCTGATGGTGTTTTTGCCGCTCGCGCTTCCGGTATTGTCACCGGCCGATCTCGATGTCTATCAGCGGCGGCTCGGTTTGGCCCCAACCGCCGCGGAGGTTGGCCATACAAGCGACCTGCCACAGTATTTCTCCGATCGGTTTGGCTGGGAGAATTTGGCGCGGACGGTTGCCGGAGTGTACGCCGGGTTACCCGCCGACGACCGCGCACGTACCGTCGTGGTCGGCAGCGACTACGGCCAGTCCGGCGCCCTCGAGTACTGGTCGACTGAGTTTGAGCTGCCTCCA
>CAYRFI010000011.1:0-15815 GCA_964423595.1 uncultured Thermoanaerobaculia bacterium
CTGAATTTCGGATTTCGGATTTCGAATTTCGGATTTCCCACGCACCCGCCCGTGCCGCAATCTTCAACCCGCGAGGCGCTGAATCACTGGCGGCAAACGCGCGCCACAAAACGTACCGTCTCCAACGATGTTGGATGCAAACGATCTTCAACCGAGCAGAGCCACGGGGCCAAACATCGTTGGAGGGGGTACTCTTCGGAAGCGCACTGGGAGAAGGAACCGTTGAAGACAAGCGCATCGTTCAGGTAGGTAGGCATCGGTCAGCGACGAACTGCTTCGAGGATCAATGCCGCGCCTCGATCGATCTCCTCCTCGGTCGTGAATCGACCGACCGACAGGCGCACGGTCGCGGCGGCGATCTCCGGATCGACCTGCATCGCCAGCAACACGTGGGACACCGTTGCGGCACCCGCGTGGCACGCCGCGCCGGCCGACGCCGCCAGCTCGTCGGCGAGACTCTCGAGCAGCTCATCGGCGACGCAGCCGGGAAACGCCACGCTGAGGGTATTGGGAAGGCGGTGCTCGGGGTGTCCGTGCACGACAATATCGCCTCTCCCCTCTCGCAGCTTCGCGGCCAGGAGATCCCTGAGACCACCGAGCTTTGCCCGTTCCGCCACGACCTCCCGCGCCGCCAGCTCGCACGCGGTGCCCAGACCCACGGCGAGGAGCACATTTTCGGTGCCAGCGCGGCGTCCCCTCTCGTGGCCGGCGCCGCGGATTTGCGGCTCGATTCGCAACCCGTCGCGAATGAACAGCGCGCCGATGCCCTTGGGCGCATAGAGCTTGTGCCCCGCCACCGACAACAGGTCGACGCCGAGATCGTTGACGTCCACCGGCACCTTGCCCACCGCCTGCGCCGCATCGGTGTGGATCGCGACCCCGCGTTGGCGACAGATAGCTGCCACCTCCCTCACCGGCTGCAGGGTGCCCACCTCGTTGTTGGCGAGCATGAGTGACACCAGTACCGTATCGTCGCGCAGCGAAGCGTCGACCTCAGCCGGGTCGACGCGGCCGAATGTGTCGACCCCAACAATGGTCAGCTCAATGCGACCCTCGATCTCGAGGGCGAGGGCCACCTCGAGCACCGCCGGATGCTCCACCGCGGAGGTGATCACGTGGCCGCCGCTGCGGGCTTCAACCAGACCGCGGATGGCCAGGTTGTTCGACTCCGAGCCGCCGGAGGTGAAGACCACCTCGTAGGGCGCGCAGCCGAGACAGCTCGCCACCCGTAGGCGAGCGTCCTCGAGAGCCGCTTTCGCCTTCCGCCCCTCGGCGTGGGCCGACGAAGGATTGCCGAAACCGCCGCTCAGGAACGGTTGCATTGCCCCCGCAACCCGCGGATCGATCTGTGTCGTCGCGTTGTAATCGAGGTAGATGAAGCTCACAGTTGGAGTGTACCCTGCCGCAGAATCAAGCTCTGAAACCCGATCCCGTTCCCGATCCCGAAGAATAGAGGCTCATCGGGATAGGGATAGGGGGCGAAATTCACGCCGTAATGCAATTGGGTCGTTGCAGATAACAGCCAACATCGCTACCATGCCGAAGCGGCGCGCCCGTCGCTCCGCACACCACACCATCGAGCCCCCGTGGAGGTCCGTCATGGCCAATGGCATCGTTTCCGTCTCGCCGCCGATCAATGACCCGACCCGGTCCTACGCGCCCGGCTCGCCGGAAAAGGTGTCCCTCAAGGCAGAGATCAAGGAAATGCTGAGCGAGGAGATCGAGATTCCGCTCATCATCGGCGGCCAGGAGGTGCGGACCGGCAACACCGCCACGGCGGTCTGTCCGCACGACCACAACCACGTTCTGGGGACCTACCACAAGGCCGGCGAGGCCGAGGTCCAGATGGCGATCGAGGCTGCCGCCGAGGCGTGGAAAGCGTGGTCGGAGACGCCCTGGGAGCACCGCGCCGCGGTGATGCTCAAGGCGGCCGAGCTGCTCGCGGGGCCGTGGCGTGATCGGCTCAACGCCGCCTGCATGCTCAACCAGTCGAAGAGCGTCTTCCAGGCCGAGATCGACGCCGCCTGCGAGCTGGTCGACTTCTGGCGCTTCAACCCTCATTACATGCGCTTCATTTACGAACAGCAGCCCGAGTCGATGCTCGGCCACTGGGACCAGGTCGAGTACCGGGCTCTCGAGGGCTTCGTTTTCGCTGTGACACCTTTCAACTTCGCCTCGATCGCCGGCAATCTCCCGACCGCGCCGGCCCTGATGGGCAACACCGTACTGTGGAAACCGGCCTCATCGGCGGTCTTTACCGCCTGGCATCTCATGAAGCTCATGGAGGCCGCCGGTTTCCCGCCCGGCGTCATCAACTTCATGCCCGGCTCGGGCGGCCAGGTCGGCAACCCGGTGATGGCGAGCCCGCACCTGGCCGGTATCCACTTCACCGGCTCGACCGCGGTCTTTCAGGGGATGTGGAAATCGATCGGCGACAACATCGCCAACTATCGCACCTATCCGCGCATCGTCGGTGAGACCGGCGGCAAGGACTTCATCTTCGCCCATAGCTCGGCCGACCCCGAGGCGCTGGCCACCGCGATGGTGCGCGGCGCCTTCGAGTACCAGGGCCAGAAGTGCTCGGCCGCCTCGCGCGCCTACATCCCGAAGTCGATCTGGCCCGAGATCAAAAAGCTCGCTCTGGCTCAGATCTCCGAGATCAAGATGGGCCCGCCGACCGACTTCAGGAACTTCTTCAACGCGGTTATCGACGGCGGCGCGTTCCGCGACATCACCGCTTACATCCAGCACGCCAAGGACTCCTCCGAGGCCGAGATCCTGTGCGGCGGGGAGTGGGACGACTCCAGGGGCTACTACATCCAACCCACCATGGTCGAGACCACCAATCCGCGCTTCAAGCTCATGGAGGAGGAGATTTTCGGGCCGGTGATGACGGTCTACGTCTTCGACGACAAGAACCTCGATGCGACCCTCGAGCTCTGCGACACGACGTCACCGTACGCGTTGACCGGAGCCATCTTCGCCCACGACCGAGCGACGATCGTCAGGATGGCCGACCGGCTCCGCCACGCCGCCGGCAACTTCTACATCAACGACAAGCCGACCGGCGCCGTTGTCGGCCAGCAGCCGTTCGGCGGCTCCCGGGCCTCCGGCACCAACGACAAGGCGGGCTCCTATCTTAACCTCGTCCGCTGGACCTCACAGCGCACCATCAAGGAGAACTTCGTTCCGCCGAAGCACTTCGCGTACCCGTTTATGGGAGAAGAATAGGCTCAGATTTCGAATTTCGGATTTCGAATTTCGGATTTCCCCCCTCCCACCCGGGTGGGAGTTTCGTCCTCGTACCGGTCGCCAATGAGTGCCACGTGGAGCTCGTCCGGGTCGTGCGTGGGCACGATCAGAGGCCGCGTGTCGACGCTCAGGCTCAGCACCAGCTCCCGCGGCGCGAAAAAACGACGCCAGGAGGAGGCTGGCCGCTCGGACACCCTCTCGACGCAGGCGGTTGGGAGCGTCCTTCGAAACGGTCCCGATCGGAGCTCGGTCATCCGCCGGCCGACCGTCACTTCGTATCGCCGGCAACGGACAAGGACGACCACCAGAGCGCAGCCGATCAAAACGAAGAGGGCACCGACCGCCTCTGAGAGATACGACGCGGCCCCCACGTAAGCCGCGATGCCGGCCACGATCGCGATGATCCCGACCGGCCACCCGATAGCGCTGACCGCCACCCTGAGCGGTGACGCTTCATAGTGTAGCGGCAGATCTCGATCCCGATTGATTCGAACCATGTTTGACCCGGCGACAATCATAGACGCGATCGGCGGGGAAGGGCGCAAAAACCGGGCTAACCGGCCGCCATCGCGACCGATGACAGGACCGTGCCGAGGCGGCGGATGCCCTCGGTGATGCGTTCCTCCGGCATCGCCGAAAAGTTGAGGCGCAGTGTGTTTTCGTGGCCGCCGTTGGCAAAGAACGCACCGCCGGGAACAAAGGCGACGTCGAGCTCGAGACAGCGTTCGAGAAGCTCACGTGCATTTATACCTTCGGGAAGCTCAACCCACAGAAACAACCCTCCGGCCGGGCGGGTGAAGCGGACGCCGAGCGGCACAAGCGTTTCGAGCGCCGCCACCATGGCGTCACGGCGGCGGCGGTAGACATCACGAATGCCGGCAATGTGGGCGTCGAGGTCGTGCTCGAGCATGAATCGCGCCGCGAGCAGTTGCGTCAGGCTCGGGGTGTGAAGGTCAACACCTTGTTTCGCGAGCACATAGCGCCGCAGCAGCGAGCGCTCGGCGGTCACCCACCCGAGCCGCATCCCGGGCGACAGGATCTTCGACAAGGTCCCCAGATACACCACCACATCTGCATCGTCGAACGAGGCCACGGGCGGCAGCGGCTCGCCTTCGAAGTAGAGCTCGCCGTAGGGGGAGTCCTCGATGACCGGCACCCCGAACCGGGCCGCCATT
The DNA here is from genome assembly GCA_964423595.1 of uncultured Thermoanaerobaculia bacterium. GTDB lineage: Bacteria > Acidobacteriota > Thermoanaerobaculia > Thermoanaerobaculales > Sulfomarinibacteraceae > Sulfomarinibacter. The sequence goes on from CAYRFI010000011.1 coordinate 4,428, forward strand.
TCGGCGAGACGCCGGCGACGCTCGACGGACCATCGCCGGCCACTCGGGTTCTGAAAATCGGGCACCACGTAGATCAGCTTGACGCGATCAACCGACTCTAACCGGCGCTCCAACTCCTCCGGGACCATGCCGTCGTCGTCGGTCGGAACCTCCACGAAGCGCGGTTGATAGGCGCGCAGCGCGTTGATGGCGCCCAGGTAGGTGGGGCTCTCACACAGCACAGCGTCTCTCTCGTCGACAAAGACCTTGCCCGTGAGGTCGAGGGCCTGCTGTGAGCCCGTCACAATCAACACTTCGTCCGGTTGGCGCTGCAGGCCCAATCGCTCTCCGAGACGTCGGGCGATGATCTCTCGAAGCACCTCGAGCCCCTCGGTCGGCGCGTACTGCAGCGCCCTGACGCCATCGTCCAGCAGGAGATTCCGCGCCAGCTCCGCCATCTGCCGGGCGGGCAGAAGCTCCGACGCCGGAAGGCCGCCGGCAAAGGAAATGACCTCGGGTTTCTGCGTGACCTTGAGAATCTCGCGAATATCCGAAGCTCGCAGATCCTGCATGCGAGAGGCGAAGCGTATACGAGACAGTTTCATTCATTCCCTCCCGGAGATCACACGACCGGTGACGTGGCGGCGCCGTCCATCCGTTTCGCCGGTCCACGTACGGTCGCCTCACGCACGGATTCGAGGAATCTCGCGATGCCGATGTCGATGGCCTGCTCCGACGCGTGCGAAAAATTGAGGCGGAGACAGTTTTCAGGCGGCTCGGTCGGGTAGCAGGCGCGCCCGGGGAGAAAGACGACCCCGCGCGCGGCGGCGTTGGCCAGCAGAGCGGACTGCTCCACCCCCTCCGGCAGATGGCACCAGATATAGAAGCCTCCCGTCGGCACGGCGAATTCGAGGCCGATCGCATCGTCCTTCAGCAAAGCCGCAGCCATTCGGTCACGGCGCCGCCGGTAGGCTGTTTTTACCTTCTCGATGTGCGTCGCAAAGTGGCCTTCGCGCACGAATCGCTCCAGCAAATACTGGGAGAAGCTACTGGAGTGGAGGTCCGCTCCCTGTTTGGCCAGCGCGAGCTGGCGAAGAACCACCGGCGGCACCACCAGATAGCCGATCCGAAGGCCGGGGAAAAGTGCTTTCGAAAACGTGCTCTGGTAGAGCACCAGGTCGTTCTCGTCGAGCGCCTTGAGCGACGGCAGGGGTGCGCCCTCGTAGCGCAGCTCCGAGTACGGATCGTCCTCGAGGATCGGTACGTGCCACCTCGAGGCGAGCTCGAGAAGATGGCGACGCCGCTCGATGCTCATCACGACACCGGATGGGTTCTGGTAGGTGGGCAGGGTATAGATGAGCTTCGGGCGTTCGCGCTCGAGGATTGAGGCGAGAATGTCGGTGCGCATCCCGTCCTCGTCGACCGGGATGCCGATGATCTTCGCCCCGGAGACTCGGAACGACTGCAGGGCGCCGATATAGGTTGGTTCTTCGACCACGATGACATCACCCGGGTCGATAAAAACCCTCGCCACGAGATCGAGACCCTGCTGCGATCCGGACACCACCAGCACGTCGGACGCTCGCGCGCGGATGCCTCGAGCCGCCACCCATTGGGCAATGGTCTCGCGCAACGGGCTGTGGCCCTCGGTCGGGCAGTGCAAAATCGCTGGTGCGCCGACCTCGCGGATCAGCTCGGCCGTGAACTCAGCGAGGGTGTCGAGCGGCAACAACTCCGGCGCCGGCAGCCCGATGGCGAAGGAGATGACGTCCTCACGTTCACTCAGGGCGAGGAGGTCGGCGATGATCGGGTCGTGGGACCGCGCCACGCTTTCGCGGAAGAGCTGCCGCCAGGGTACGCCGATCGCGTGGGGAATCGGCGCCGGCGCCCTGAGAACCGCCGTCCCGCGACCGACGTGAGCGTCGACCAGGCCGAGCGCCTTGAGCTCTCGATAGGCGTTGAAGATCGTGCTCCGATTCACCCCGAGCGCGTCCGCCAGCCGCCGTTCGGGTGGCAGTCGAAAACCCTCCGGCAGAGATCCCGAACGGATGAGGCCCTGGATCTCCCGCACGACCTGTCGGAAAATCGGTTCGCTGCTGTCTCGGTCAATCGAGATTTCCACTCAGGACCTCCGGTTCCCGCCGCACCGCTGCGTTTTCCGCTCCAATTGAAGCCTCACCCGCACTTCCAGTGCCCCGAGGGCCTGAGCACCTTGTGCAGACCTGCACCGGGATCGTCGTAGCCGAGGCCCAACCAGCAACCTTCTCCCCAGCTTTCGAGATCCGAGCCCACGTCGACCCGGGTGCAACCGTGGACTCGCGCGATGCCTTCTGCAAACCGAACCAGCCGCGAGCCGATGCCGCGGTCGTTGTGTTCGGGATCGACCACGAGCACACAGATGATCGCCTTGCCGAGACGCCCGTTCGCGCCCCAGTGCAGTCGCAACCCGAGCACCGCCCGTATCTGTCCATCCTCCTCGGCGACGAGGAATCGGCTGGAGCGATGGTTCGGCAAGCTCTGGAGGCGAATACAGGCCGCTTCGAGCCACGATCGCCGTGTCCCGCCGTCGGATCTCTCGAGCTCCTGGAGATCTGTTTGGCGTATTCTCATGGTTCCGACTTCCAATCCCTCCTTGAGAATTGGCACCATCCATTCAACAAGATATACCCTCCATTGGTGCCGTCAACCACCAATCTTGACGAATTGGTACCATCCAATTGTTCGTGAAACACCACCAAAGTTCAACCAGGAGCCCACCGAGAGGACACGATAAGATCACTCCATGGACGTTGATGACAGAGACAGAATCGAGGTTGCGGCGGCCGTGATCTCGAAAGCGGACGCGTTGTTGGTGACCGCCGGAGCGGGGATGGGGGTGGATTCCGGGTTGCCGGATTTCCGCGGCGACAAGGGTTTCTGGAAGGCCTACCCACCCTTCGAGCGGCTCGGGGTCTCGTTCGTCGACATGGCCAACCCGACCTGGTTTGTTCGCGATCCCGAGCTCGCATGGGGATTCTACGGCCACCGGCTCGAGCTCTACCGTGGAACCACGCCACACGGCGGATTCAACATTTTGCAGAGCTGGGCCCGGGGCCTCGAGCACGGCAGTTTTGTCTTCACTTCGAACGTGGACGGCCATTTCCAACAGGCGGGATTCAGCCGCGATCGGGTGATCGAATGCCACGGCTCCATCGGCCATCTCCAATGCACCGAGCCGTGCAGCAACGAAATCTGGAGTGCCGATGGGCTCGAGGTGGAAGTCGACATGGAGAGCTTTCGTGCCGTGTCTGATCTGCCGGAGTGCCCGCACTGCGGAGCTCTTGCGAGGCCGAACGTCCTCATGTTCGGCGACTGGCACTGGATCCCGGGAAGGACCGCCGATCAGGAGCGACGTTTTTCGGATTGGCTCGGGAAAGCCGCAGGCCCCAGACTCGTCATCGTCGAGATCGGCGCCGGCTCGGCGGTGCCAACGGTTCGCATGACGTCGGAGCGCGTCGCGAGCGGTTCAGGGGCCACCCTCATTCGCATCAATCCGCGGGAACCGCAGGTTCGGCATGGGCATATCGGGATTGCAACGGATGCCTTAGAAGCACTGGAGGCGATTGACGAGCGAATGTGACGGGTTCGACGCCCCGTCTCTCCTGCTCCACCGCTCGGAAATCGGGCACGGGCACGGAACCGGACAAGGTATGATGCCCGTTGCGGAGGAAGACATGGCCAAGCTCTGGATATTGCGCGGGGCACACGAGGCACCCGGTTGGAATCAGCTTCGGAAAGCTTACGAGGACAAAAAGGTCGACATCATTCACCTCGACGCCAAGGTATGGGCCATCATCGACGCCGAAGAAGAGCCGTCCGGTTATGAGGGCCTCACCGCCCAGGATCCCGCTGACGGCATGTATATCGACCCGAACGGTTCACCACTGTTTTTGGCCAACGGTGAGATCTTGAACTCGGCCGAAGCCGTGATCGACGCACTCGGCCCAGAGGCCCAGAAGATGCGCGAAATGACCGGCGACGCCGAAACCGCTCTCGAGCGGTTGCGGAAGGTTTTCTGAGGAGAGATCGGTGCGACAACGCCTGCTCTGCGTAACCGTCTTCGTTCTCGTGGCCTCCGCCGGCGTCGCAACCGCACAGTCGCCGGAGTGGCGCTACGGTGGTCGCGTGTCGTGGGTCAGCGCCGGCGTAACCAGCGGCGAGTTGGGGGACACCGGCAGCACCCTCGATCTGGAGTCAGGACCCGGTGCCGAGTTCGACGCCACGCTGATGTTTTCGGACCTCTTTGGAGTCGAGCTCTCGGTCGGCTTTTCGTTCCACAGACTCGAGATGCGCGGCAGCGACCTGGGCGACATCGACGTCGGCAACGTATGGTTTGTGCCGTTCACCGCGATCGCCCAATACCATCCACCCGTCTATGGTCCGTGGGATCCATATGTCGGTCTCGGCATCGACTGGACCGCACCCGTTTTCAGAATGTCGGGGAACGCGAGCAACGCGGGGATCGAGAGAATCGATCTCGAGGGAGGGCCGGCCATCGCCGCCCAGATCGGCGTCAATTACCAGATGGACAACCGCTGGTACGCCAATGTCGACCTCCGATACCTCGGCACATCGCTCGACGCGCAGGTGAGAACCGACGGGGAGGACTTCCCGACGGTGACACTCGATGCCACACCTTTGGTTGTCAGCCTCGGCTTCGGATACAAGTTCTGAGGTTCGAAGATGACGAGTGGAAATAGCTCTTAGCCCGCATTTCTCCAGCTTTCGTCGCCAGGGCGGAGAGGTGCCGTGCACAGTGGGTTTTTCGACCCGAGGGGCGCGGAGCGCGTACTTGCAGTACGTCGAGCACCCCGAGGCGAGAAAACACCGCTAAGTGCGGTGCATCGGCGCCCGCAGCAGGAAGTTGGTGAGATATGCGGGTTGGCTATTGAGCCACCGGCTCGTCCGCAAAATCGGCCGGATCGAAGCCGTCGCCATCCGGGATCTTCTTCATCTGATCGCGCACCATCTGCACGTGCTCGACCTCTTCCTGACGAAGCTCGGTGAAGAGCTCCCGGACCTCGAGATCTGCGATTTCGGGCAGCGCACCATCGAAGAATTCGAAAGCCTTGGTCTCGGCCGCCAATGCCACGTCGAGGGCTTCTTGAAGCGTCATGAAGGACTTCGAGGTCTCGTAACCCGGCGCTTCGACGTCCCACAACATCGAACGGTCGACGCTCGCCGGCTGATCACCGAAGAGCTCCTGCCGCTTGGCGCCCAACTCTTCGCCGTGTCTGGCCTCACAGGTCATCATGAACCGGAAGAAACGGGCCGCGTCCTCGGTGTTGTGGAACTCCAGATTGTCTGCCAATTCCCGATAACGCTCCTCGGCTTCCTCTTCAACCAGGATCGCCAGGTCAAGGGCGTCCTTGATCGAGAGATTCGCAAAATCGATGTCAACGCTCATGGTTCAATGAACTCCTAAGGATGATGTGGTATTTCACCCAGCCCCGGCCTCGATTCTCATCCCAGGATGACGCCGCGCTCGGAGCTGTCAATGAACTGCAAGACGACCTCGACCTCCTCCTGACCGCCAAGTTCATCGCGGATACGATCAACCGCCTGTGAGGTGTTGAGCTTGGGATCTCGGAGGAAGTGCCACAGTCGTTTCAGGGCCTGGCGACTTTCTTTTGAAAAGCCCTTGCGCTCGAGACCGATGGTGTTCGGACCATAGCACTTGGGAGGCCGATTCCCAACCGTGCTCATGAACGGCAGACAGTCCTTGTTCGCGCCGGTAAAAGCACCGAGAAAGGCGTGCTGACCGACCCGGCTGAACTGGTGCACCGCCGACATGGCGCCGACGGTGGCGAAATCACCGACCTCCACATGTCCGGCGAGCGTGGCGCAGTTGGCGAAGATCGTCCCAGATCCGACGTGGCAGTCATGGGCGACGTGGGCGTAGGCCATGAACAGGCTCTTGTCGCCGATCCGCGTCACCCCACCGCCGCCGGGCGTCCCCCGATGGAGGGTGACAAACTCTCGGATGACGTTTTCGTCGCCGATCTCCAGACGCGTCGCCTCTCCCGCGTATTTCAGGTCCTGAGGCGGAGCGCCAACCGAACAGTGACTCTCGAAACAGTTGCGGGCGCCGACGGTGGTGCCGCTGCAGAAGCGGCAGAATGGTCCAATCGCGCAGTCACTGCCGATCACGACATCGGCTTCGATGACCGTGTACGGGCCGATGACGACCCCGTCGGCGATCTTGGCCTCGGGATCTACGAGCGCTGTGGGGTGTATCTGCGCGCCCATTAGCGGTTCGCCAGGGTGGACATCATCTCCGCCTCGCACACGACCTGGTCGTCGACCAGCGCACGACCGTGGATCTTTGCGAAGGTGCGTCGCTTGGCCACCAACTCGACCTCGAAGATCACCTGATCGCCGGGCACCACTGGCTTGCGGAACCGGCACTTGTCGATCCCGGTGAAGTAGATGAGCTTGTCCTCGCGGTGGTCCACCTGACTGAAGAGCAGAAATCCTCCGGCTTGCGCCATGGCCTCGACGATCAGGACGCCGGGCATGACTGGCACCTCCGGGAAATGACCGAGAAAGTGGGGCTCGTTGATGGTGACGTTCTTGACCGCGCGGATCTTCGAGTCATCCATCTCGAGCACCCTGTCGATCAGCAAAAACGGATAGCGGTGCGGCATCACCGCGAGGATTTCAGAAATGTCTTTCATGTTTTCCGTTCCTCCAACTCGGCGAGTCGCGTTTCCAGCTCCTTGACCTTGTCCCGCAGACCGTCGAGGCGCTGTAGGTTCGCGTTGGCCTTCAGCCACTCGCGGTGGGGGCGCGCGGGCGCACCCGCCACGGTGACGCCGTCTGGAATGTCCTTGAAGGCCGCCGCACGCGCCGCGAGAACGACGCCGCTGCCGATCTTGAGGTGACCCGAGCAACCGGACTGACCGGCAAAGACCGTGTGGTGGCCGATGTGGGTGGAGCCGGAGATCCCTGCCTGAGCCACCAGCAGGCAATGCTCCCCGATCTCCACGTTGTGGGCTATCTGCACGAGGTTATCCACCTTAGTGCCACGACCAATTCGGGTCTCACCGAGGGCCGCACGATCAACGCAGACATTGGCGCCGAGCTCCACGTCATCTTCCACAACCACAATCCCGACCTGCGGCACTTTGTGGTGGATGCCGTCGACAGTCGCAAAACCGAACCCGTCAGAGCCGATCACGGTCCCGGAATGGACGATGCAGCGGTCGCCGATCCGGCACCACTCGCCGATCACGACCCGCGGGTGGAGGATGCAGTCCGCACCGACCTCGACGCCGCGCCCGAGGACGCAGCAGGCGCCCACTACAGTACGGTCGCCGAGGGTTGCTCCATCTGCGATTGAGGCCAGAGGACCGATGCTCGCGCCCGCACCCAAGGACACGCCGTCCGCCACCACCGCCGACGGATGCACTCCGGGCGCCGGGCGCACGACCGGGTAGAAGACCTCGAGAGCGCGCGCCAGGGCAAGATACGGCTCCGCGCAGACGAGCAGGTTTCTGCCGGGAAGCGTTTCCGGATCGGCGACCAGAATCGCCCCGGCAGCAGAAGATTGCGCCTCCTTCACGTACTTCGGGTTGTGGAGGAAGCTCAGATGCTCCGCCTCCGCCGTGTCGAGAGGCCTCACGCCACAGATCTCGAGATTGCCGTTGCCGACCACTTTGGCACCGAGATCGGAAGCGAGGTCGGCGAGTTTTTTACTCGAGGTCACTGGGCGGTGTTGAACGTCTGAATGACCCGATCGGTGACGTCGACGGCCTCGTCGGCGTACACCAGACCGGACTGGAACTTGTTGAAAATGAGGGTGTAGCCCTCCGTCTGGCCAATCTGATTGATGATCGGCAGGATTCGCTCTTCCAGGCCACCGAGTTCGCGCCTCTGGGCATCCTGGAGCTCGCGCTGGGCATCGTCTTGAAAGCGCTTGATCGCGATCTGCTTGTCCTCGATCTCTTTGCTCATCTCGGCCTGACGCTGTTCAGAAACAGTGAATCGCTGTTTATTGTACTGGTCCTGAAGGGCCGCCAGCTCCTGCTGCAACGTCTGCCCCTGCTGCGCCTTGGCGTCTGACAGGGCCCGGAGCTTCTGCATCACTTCCTTGCCCGGGTCAGACTCTGTTACCACCCGCTGCACATCGATCACCGCGACCTTCGCCTGAGCCGCCGCCGGCATCGCCAGCGCCATCATGATCACAGCCAACATTGCTACACGCACCGTCAAACGAAACATCTGTCTTTCCTCCGTTACTGTTTTCCTAGAACGTTGTCCCGATCGAGAACTGGAAGTCACTCTGTTTCTCGTCCGGATACGGGTCAAGATTGTAACCGTAAATGAACCGAATCGGCGCCTGGAAGATGGGCAGGAAGATCCTCATCTCGAGTCCGGTGGTCCTCCGCCACAGGGAGAAATCCCATCCCTGTTCTCCGGCGTAGGTGTTCCCGAGGTCGACGAACGCCACCAACCTCACAGGACCTCCGATCAGGAACTGGTACTCCAGGTTGATCTGCCAATAACGATCTCCGCCGATTCTCGACCCTCCAGGGGTTAGAAAATAAAACCCCTCCTCGGTACGAGGCAGCACCGAGTAATAGGGCAGGCCTCGGAGCGAGCGGTCACCACCCATCCGGTAGCGCTCGTAGAGGGGTATCTCGGAATCGTTGTAGGGAAAGAACTGGCCGGCCTCGACGTGGTACGCGAAGATGTTCTTTTTGGAAAGCGGATAGAGCTGGGTGAAGAGGATTTCCGGGCGCACGTAGTCGTAGTCACCTCCGAGAAGCCCACCGGCGAGACGGAGTCGACCCTGCAGCGCCTGACCGCGACTCGGCTGGAACGGATCGTCCCGAGTGTCCTTGTTGTATATCGGAGTGAGTGAGTGGGTCTTGCCGCTGAAGACCTCGAATGCACGCTCATACGTGGCGCCGTCGACTGGAGGGATGTCAACCGGTCGATTGTGGCCGGCAGTAGGATCACCGATTCCGCCGGCATTGCTGGTCAAGTACCTCGCGTAGTCGTCCTGCAAAGCGATGACACCAGAGACCGAGGAGAATGGTCCGATGCCCAGCCCGACCGACATCGTGATACCTGTCGTCTCCCTCTGATAGCTGGAAAAACCTGCCTGAGTGTAATCGATTGCGTTCTTGAAAATCGAACCGCCGAGGAGGATTCGGCGATCCAGGAAGTAGGGCTCGGTGTAGGACAGCGAATAGAGATCCGTGCGCTTGCCGAGCTGCAGCGATAAACCCAACGAATTCCCCCGACCGAGGAAGTTTCGGGTGTTGAACTGACCCTGGATGAAGAAACCATCGAGCTCGGAGTAGCCCGCCCCAAACTGAACATCGTTGCGCCCGACCTCGTTGCCCTTGACCTTGACGTTGACCCTTTTGTTTTCGTCATCGAAATCGAACTCGAGCGGTTCCTCCTCGAGCTTCCAATACCCGAGAGCGTTCACCTTGTATACCGAAGCCTCGAATAGACCCATATTCATGGGCTGGCCCTCGGCGACCCGAAATTCACGCCGCAGCACCTTGTCGCGGGTCGTTGTGTTGCCGACGAATTCGAGCCGCCCGAGGCTGAATCGGTCGCCCTCGAATATGTCAACAGTGACATCGACGATGTGCTCGTCTCCCTCTCGTCGTGAAAATGTCTCGTTGGTGTATGCATAAACGTAGCCCGTGTTGTGATAGCTCTTGCGAACCTTTTCCATTCCATCTTCGATCGTTTTGCGGTTGTAGGTTGCGCCCTCTTTGACGTCGAACGCCGTCGCCAGACCCTCCGCATTGAAGATTTTGACGCCCGTCACCTTGAAAGACCCAAGCGTATAAGGTTCCCCCTCTTCAATCGGGATGGTGATGTGCATCTTGTATTTCTTTTTCTTGAGGGTCGCAGCGTCGGGATTTTTGGCCACGAGCTCCAGCGCCGGTTCGCCGATCTTGACGTCGATATAGCCGCGATCGCCGTAAAAGTTGCGGAGATTGTCTCGATCTTCGTCCCACGCCTCCCTGGTGTAGACAATCTTGTCGCCGAAATAGTGGCGAAGGCTCTTCTGCTTTGTCTTTTTCAGCACACCGCGAAGCTTGGAGTTTGAAAACACGTTGTTTCCGACAAACGTGATTTCGTTGATTTTGACCTTGCCACCCTCATCGATCAGGTAGACCACCTTCTTCTTGTTCGCTGAAACGTCGGTGATGCTATAGCTGACCTGTGCGGACCGGAACCCCTCGGAGTCATACACTTCCTTGATGGCGCTTTCGATTCGACCCAACTGCGACGATCGCATCGGTACATTGCGGGGGATCTCGATCCCCCGCTCGTCGAGCTTGTCCTTGAGGTCCGGGGTCTTGATCTTCTTGTTGCCCTCGAAATCAACCGAAGTCACGAACGGACGCTCTTTGACGATCACGTAGAGGGTGACCTCGCCGTCGCCGTTGTTTTCGATCTCGATCCGCACATCTTCGAACAGGCCCGAATCCCACAGCCTCCGGTAGCCATCGACTATCGCCTCACGGTCGAGCGGGTCGCCCGGCTCGAGCCCGAGGTAGTAGGAAACCGTGTCCACAGTGAGCGTCACACCACCTTCGACCACGACGTCGCGGATAGTGAGTTCCTCCTGGACGGCAGCCACCGACGCAATCATTACCAACAGGGCAACGATCACGACAGTTCGCGCCGTCATCGGGTATCCTCGCCCTGAACCACGGCGCTCACATCCTTGGTTGCCACCACCGGGCACTCCTTGTCGATCCACATCCTCAGCTCAGCACCCTCGCCATCGCGGCGCTGAATCAGGAAATCCGCTACTACGTCTTCGACCCACTGCTTGACGAGGCGACGCAAAGGGCGTGCGCCGGCCTGCGGATCGATCCCGCACTGTTCAAACAGCCAGCTCGCGACCTCTGGGGCAAAATCAATGTGGACGTTCTTCTTGCCCAGAACCGTTGCTGTCTCCTCGAGCAGGAGACGAGCCACCTCGAGCATGCTGTTTTCGCCAAGCGCGTCGAAGACAATGATCTCGTCCAGCCGATTGATGAACTCCGGCGGGAAATGACGTCTCAGCTCGCGGTCGATGAGTTCGCGCACCTGCTTTGATTCGATGGACGGGCGGCCGTCAGAGGCGAAACCAACGCCATCTCCTTCGACCAGCTCACGCCCACCAAGATTTGAAGTCATGATAATCAGGGTGTTGGTGAAGTCGATGACATTGCCGTAGTTGTCGGTCAGGCGGCCGTCCTCGAGCACCTGCAACATCAAGTTATAGACGTCGGGGTGGGCCTTTTCGATTTCGTCAAGGAGAACCACCGAATAGGGATTTCGGCGCACCTGCTCGGACAGCTGCCCACCCTCTTCGAAACCGACATAGCCGGGAGGAGATCCGATCAA
>CAYRFI010000011.1:15825-63345 GCA_964423595.1 uncultured Thermoanaerobaculia bacterium
TCCGACATGTCGAATCGCACGAGCCGGCGCGGATCCTGAAAGAGAAAGCCGGCGAGTTGTCGTGCGACCTCGGTCTTGCCGACCCCGGACGGCCCAAGAAAGATGAATGAACCTATTGGGCGGTCCGGGCTGGTGACACCGAGGCGGCTGCGGCGAATTGCCCTGGCCACGGCCGCAATCGCATCGTCCTGACCGACAACCCTTTGGCGGAGAATCTCCTCCATCCGCCGCAACCGATCCGCCTCGTCCTCACCGAGGGAGGCAACCGGAATTCCGGTCCAGGACGCCACCACTTCTTCGACGTCAAAGCGCTCCACCACCACCCGCTCCGGAGGTTCCGCGGCGTGCGTGGCCTCCAGCATCTCGAGCTCTTCGCGCAATCGGAGCTCCTCCTCGCGCAGGTCGACTGCGAGCTCGAAGTCCTTGCGCGAGATTGCATCTTTCATGCGCGCCACGACCTCCCGAATCTCGTGTTGGACCCGTCGCAGGGACGACGTGGATGATACCTGTCGCAGCTTGACCCGTGCCCCCGCCTCATCGACAACGTCGATGGCTTTATCCGGAAACGCGCGATCGGTAATGTAACGGCCGGCATGACTGACTGCGGCCTTGATCGCATCATCGGTGTAGCGGACGCCGTGAAACTCCTCGTACCGGCTCTGGACGCCCTCGAGAATCGTGATGGTTTCCTCCTCCGTTGGTTGAAGAATGGTTACAGCCTGGAAGCGGCGGGACAATGCGCGGTCCTTCTCGACGTATTTGCGATACTCACGCACCGTCGTGGCACCGATACACGTGATTTCGCCCCGGGAAAGCGCCGGTTTGATGATGTTTGCGGCATCGAGAGAACCTTCGGCCGAACCGGTACCGATGAGGGAATGGATCTCGTCGATGAAGATGATGATCTCGGGGTGGTCCAAAAGCTCTTTGAGGAGCCCTTTGAGACGTTCCTCGAACTGGCCACGGTACTTTGTCCCGGCCACCAGCAGTGAGAGGTCCAGGGCCAGGATTCGGCGGTCTGCGAGAAGCATCGGCACCGATCCCTCGACGATGCGGGTTGCAAGGCCTTCGACGATGGCCGTCTTCCCGACTCCCGACTCACCCAACAACAACGGATTGTTCTTGGTTCGCCGGCTGAGAATCTGCACCATCCGTTCGACCTCTTGCTCACGGCCGATCAGGGGGTCGAAGCCGCCTTCGGAGGAAATCATCGTCAGATCGCGGGAGTATTCGGCAATGTGGGGCGTCGCTTGTGCCGAGACCTCGGCCTCGAGCTCGCGGCCGCGCTGGACCACCTCCTCGCGGAGCTGGAAGAGTTCCACCCCGTGCGCGTTCAGGTACTCGGCCGCAGTCGATCCCTCGACCCGAAGGAGACCGAGGATCAAATGCTCCGACCCGACGTTCGAGTGGCCCATGCTCTCTGCCTCGTGGACCGCAAAGGCCAAAGCCTTTTTGGTTTCCTCCGCCAGGGGAAGATCGGGCGATGTGCTGACCCGCTCGACTGCCACCCGCTCACCAAAAAGCTCGTCGCGAAGCTTCCGGGGATCGATGCCCCTGCTCCTGAGCATCTCGTTGAGGGCCGGGTCCGCCTCGCGAAGCATCCCCAGCAGGACATGCTCGAGAGCGATCGAACGACTGCTCGACCGACTCGCTTCGTAGCGGGCAAAAAACAGGCTTCGCCTGACGTGCTCGTTGAATCGTTCAAACATGATCGAAATTTTCGCCCGCAGGCGCGAGGCGGAAGATCCCGTCGCACTTGCGGGCCATCTCTTCGTCGTGGGTCACTATAATTGATGTCAATCCAGCCATCAAATGGAGTTCGCGGATCAGCGAAAAGACAGCATCGGAATTGGCACGATCGAGGTTCCCGGTGGGTTCGTCGGCCAACAGGAGATCCGGCTCCATCGCCAGCGCGCGCGCCACTGCAACTCTCTGCTGCTCGCCACCCGAAAGCTGGTCCGGATAATGGTGCGCCCGATCGGATAAGGACACCGCCTCCAGAAGCTCCTCGGCCCGAGCACGGGCGAACGAGGTACGTTGGCCCGCGATGCGTTGTGGCAGAGCGACGTTGTCCAGAGCGTCGAGCTCGTCAAGCAGATAGTGATGCTGGAAAACGAACCCGATCATCTTGTTTCGGAGGTGGGCCCGCGCCTCACGGCCGAGTCTCCCGACCTCGCTCCCACCGAGCGTCAGGCGGCCGTCATCTGGTCGGTCAAGCAGGCCGATGATGTGGAGCAGGGTGCTCTTTCCAACCCCCGAAGGTCCAACAACGGCCAGCATCCGTCCTTTTTCGACTTCGATATCGAGGTCTTTTAACACCTGGATCCGGGTCCCGCCGGCGCCGAATCCCTTGCTCAAACCGGCAATCGACACCATCATCGGGTCACTCATACCGGAAGCCTTCGGCCGGCTCGCGGCGTGCGACCATTCGTGACGGCAGCCACGATGCTGCAGCCGAAAGCGCAAACGCAACCGCCATGACAAACGCCACCATCGACGGTTCGACTCGAAAGGGAACCGAGGAGAAGCTGAAGACGCCCCGTGGTAAGGGGAGAACACCGCTTTCGTCGAGAAACGTCGATAATGCGACGCCGACCACGGCACCGAGAGTCGATCCGACCAGGCCGATACCCATCCCCAGCACAAGGAAGAGCCTTCGCAAAGAACGCGGCGTCAAACCGATGCCAGCCAGCACAGCGAGGTCAACTCGCTTCTCCGCAGCAATCATGGCGACGTTGCACAGCAGATTGAGGGCCGCCACGACGAGCATCAGCCCGACCGCCACGAAGATCATCACTCGCTCCATGGCAAGCGCGAGAAGGAGCGGGCGATGAAGGTCGACGAGACCCTCAACGCGTATCCGGTAGGTCTCGGGGTCGAGCACAGAGCGGACCCTGTCACCCAATTGCCAGGGATCGGTGATGTCGCGAAGCTCGATCGCCTCGACCACCGCTTCGCCCCACAGGAGCCGCTGCGCAAGCTCCAGCGGCAGGCGAACCGATCCCTCTTGCGATCCCGGTTCCGGCGCCAACACCCTCGCGATCTCAGCTCGCACCCTGACCGGCAGGGGTCCCATCGGCGTCAATCTCTGGCGCGGCGAGATGACCGAGATTTCTTCGCCACTACCAATCTGAAGTCGGTTGGCGAGGATACGGTCCAACCCCACATCGAGAGCGTCAGAGCGGCCGATCACGGATGCCGGAACGGCATCTGTGAACGATGAAACCAGGCATGTACCGCGTACAACCTCTACCAACTCCACCTCTGGAAGCTCTTCCTGCAAAACCGAGGCCAATTCCCCGGGATCGGCGAGGCGACGGCCGGCGGCCGGAATCACCCTGGCGTGGGTGGCCCTGGTCACGATCTCGGACCGGATGCTCGCCTGAAAGCCCTCGAGAAGGGAAAGGGTGACCACGAGAGCGAGCACTCCGAGGCCGAGCCCGATCATCGAAATCAAGGTTACGGTGGCGATATGGGTCCGCCGCCTGAGGCCCACGAGGTAGCGCCGCGCAAGGTGAAGCTCAACCGACAACGGCGGCCATCCGATCTTCGGGAATCCGAATCGCAGTCCGGAAAAGCGTACTGGGGCGCCCACGCGAGTCTTTGACGCCCTCTCCTCGGAATTGGTGCTGCGGTGCCGTCATCTCACTCCCGCGGGCGCAGCTGCGGGAAGAGGATCGCGTCGCGGATCGAGTTTTGGTTGGTAAGGAGCATGACCAAACGATCGATCCCTATACCCTCGCCCCCGGTCGGCGGCAAACCGTGTTCCACGGCAAGCAAGAAATCCTCGTCCACCATGCCTCCTTGCTCCGCGGCCTGGGCTTCGAGACGCCGCCTCTGCTCGTCGGGGTCGTTGAGCTCGGTAAATGCGTTTGCCAGTTCCATGCCACCGATGAACAGCTCGAACCGTTCCACCGTATCGGGATCGTCGGGACAAGACTTCGCAAACGGCGAGATCTGGCGTGGAAAATCCATGATGAAGGTCGGGTTGATCATCAGAGGCTCGGCAGTCATCTCGAAAAGCTCGGCGAGCAGATTTCCATCCGATCTTTGATCAATCCTTTGAACGTCGAGGTCGTACGCGGCCTTCTCCATTCGCGCGCGCGCGCTGAGGTCATCAGGAGTCAGATTGGAGTACTCGAGAATAGCATCCCGCATTTTCAGTCGTCGCCACGGTCGGTTGAAATCGATGGTGTGCTCTCCCCACTCGATGACGAGACTGCCTCTCACCTCTTCGACAACTCCCGAAATCAACTCCTCGGTGAAATCCATCAGCAGCTCGTAGTCGGCATAGGCCCAGTAGAACTCGAGCATCGTGAACTCGGGGTTGTGCCTGGTCGAAATGCCCTCGTTGCGGAAGTTTCGGTTGAGCTCGAAAACTCTCTCGAACCCACCGACGATGAGGCGTTTGAGGTAAAGCTCCGGGGCGATCCGCAGATAGAGATCGAGGTCGAGGGTGTTGTGATGGGTTACGAAGGGGCGTGCGGTCGCACCGCCAGGGATGGGTTGCATCATCGGCGTCTCAACCTCGATGAAGCCAGCTGCTTCCAGGCGGCGGCGGATTGACGACGTAATCTTCGACCGGACCTCGAAGACGGCCCTCGATTCCGGGTTGGACAAGAGATCGAGGTAACGTCGCCGCGCCCGCGCTTCGCGATCGGCCAGACCGTGGTACTTCTCGGGAAGAGGGCGGAGGGCCTTGGCGAGCACGGTGAGTTTCTTGACGGCCACGCTCAGCTCTCCCGCGCGGGTACGAAACACGGGTCCTTCGACACCTAGGAAATCGCCCAGGTCGAGCCGTGCGAAAACCTGCCATGAGGATTCGTCGAGATCGTCTTTCTTCAGATAGAGCTGAATTTGGCCGGCCCCGTCGGAGAGATCGGCAAAGGAGACCTTTCCGTGCCCACGCACGGCGCGGAGTCGACCCCCGAGGCGCACCACCGGTGGGTCCTTTTCGAGTTCCTCGGCGCTGAGCTCTTCAAAGCGGGACCGCGCCTCACTCACCGACAGCTCGACGCGGAACCGGCGGGGGTAGGGATCCTGGCCCATCTCGCGCAGCGCGTCGAGCTTGGCTCGACGGTTGGCGGTCAGCTGCTCGACCGGCTGTTGGGACTCGTCCTTGGTCTCCAATTTTCCTCCACGCCTTATTCGCGGCGCGTTATTTTACCCCAGCAATTCGTCTTCGACGAATTGCAGGGCTGGGTTTTTCAGTGGTTTAGCGTTTGCGTTCCAAGCGTCTGCGGGCAGTGCTGCTGCGCTTCGCGGGACCTTTGCCAACCCGTCTTGCAGGTTTCCCGGTCGGCGGGCGCTGTGTTTTCGAGATCGCACGGCGCAACGACGCCAGCTCCTTCTTCGCGATGGTGCGGAAATCTCCCGGGTTCAAGGAGTCATCGCGAAGGGGACCGATCGCTGTGCGACGCAGGCGCTGTACGTGGTGGCCGGCGCTGAGAAAAAGCTCCCGAACCTCGTGCGTGCGACCCTCCGAGACTTCCAGACGCCACCACGTGGCCTTGCCACCGCGGACCTTCGACGCCTTCTGCGCCCGCTGCGGTTTGACGTGCCGACCCTCGACAGTGGTTCCCGCCATCAGCTTACGGTACTCGGAGGCCGTGAGGTCGCCGCGGATTTTCACGAGGTATTCGCGCACCACTCCGAAACGCGGGTGGGCGATCTGAGCAGCGAGCTCGCCGTCATTCGTGAGGATGAGCAGCCCCTCGGAGTGATAGTCCAGGCGGCCAACCGGGTAGACGCGCTCACGCACAGCCGGCCGCACGATATCGAGCACGGTCTTACGTTCCTCGGGATCGTCACAGGTGGTCATCACCGCGCGCGGTTTGTAGAGCAGGAGATACCGCAACGCTTCCGGCGCCTTGACTGTCTTGCCGTCAACCTTGATGCGAGCCGTGCCCGGGTCGGCCTTTTCACCCGGCTCCGCCGCCCGTCCGTCAACTGTCACGCGTCCGTCGGCGATCATCTGGTCGGCGTCGCGGCGCGAGCACAGACCCGAGCGCGCGATGATCTTCTGAATTCGTTCCTCGGTCATGATTCCCTCCGGCGGGAGACTCCACCTCGCGGCGGGGGGGTGATTGTAGCGCACGAAAGGCATAACGGCTATGCGGCCCTGCGGCCATACGGCCCAACGGCTTGACGGCCTTTCGGCCGCGAGCGTCTTGAAGTGATCATGCTCTGCGGAGAGGTTTGCCGAGCCGCAACCACGTTGGAACCGCAAAGACGCGAAGAGCGCGAAGCTCGGTAGAAAGAACGCGACTTTGCGCCGTCTTTGCGACTTTGCGTCTTTGCGTTGACAAAAATGTTGCGGTGGGTGTGAGTCCCTCAAACAAAAGCAGGGCGTTTTTGGCACGGAGGCGGAAACGGAGACGGGCACGGTTTGAAGCGCTATTCTGAATTGGCCATGCCCACAGTCAATTCAGCTGCGCTCGAAAACGATCTCCTGTTGCGCGGGGTGTGGGAGGGGCTCGGCACACCGGATTGCCACGTCACGGGCGGTTATGTTCGGGATCGGTTACTGGGGCGGGACAGTGTCGATCTCGACCTTGTCCTGCCCGGCGATATCGAGGCCGCGACCGGCCCCGCGCGTCGGCTGGCGGCGCGGCTCGACACCCGAGCTCACGTTCTCGGGCGCGACGCGAACCGCGTATGGCGGATTGAATGCCCCGACATCAAGATCGAGCTGTGGCCGCTCGGGAATCTCAGTCATGACGACGACATCAGACGCCGTGACTTCAGTTGCAACGCCATCTGCTGGCGGCTTCCGAAAGGCCCCCTGGACGATCGGATCGGTGGTCGGAAAGATCTTGAGAGCGGGGTCATTCGCGCTCTCTCGAAGCGAAACCTCGAGGACGACCCGGTGCGGCTTGTCCGAGGCCCACGATTCCTCGCCCAACTCGAGGGCTTCAAACTCGACCCACAAACCGCGGCCTGGATCGGCGACCTCGCCCCCGCTGTTTCGGACGCTCCTCGCGAGCGCGTCGGTCAGGAGCTGCTCAAGCTTCTCGTTGGCCCCGGCGCCGCGAACGGGCTTCGCAGTCTGCTGGACCTCGATTTGCTCGAGCCTTCAGCCCCGCGAACAGCTCGCTGCGACCGGAGCTGGATTGAAAGCAATCTCACGGCGGTCGCTCGCCTGAGCGGATCCGCGCCCCACCCGGTAGCGGCGTCTGTCCGAACAGGAGGCATCGCCGCGCGCCTGGCCGTGATCTTCCGCGCCTGGAGCTGTCCGAACGCGGACATCGTCGCTCCCCTCGCATGGTCGCGCTCAGAACGCCGAGACGCCGCCCGAGCCGCGGCGCTCCTCGAGCACGCCCTGACGACAGTCGAGGCATCTGCCGCCGACAGGCGGGCGTTCATCCACTCGGCCGGGACAGCGTTTCCCGCCACTCTTGCATTCGCCGCCGCCGTCGAGCCCGACCGAAACTGGACCCGCTGGTGGCGCCTGTGGAGGGAGAGCGGTCAAGAGCTCGTGAGCCCCGACCGGCTGCTAACGGGCGAAGAAATCGCCAACATTCTGGAGATCGAACCCGGCCCCGGGCTCGGCCGCGCAATCGACGCCCTCACCGAAGCGCAGGTTCGTGGTGAGGTGAGGACTGCACAAACGGCCGAGAGGTGGTTGCGGGTGTGGTCGAAGAGGGCCGTCTGAACACGCAGGCACGGACAGACGAAATCGACTGCTGGCCAAGGAGACGGGAACGGGCACGGGTCGAACGCGGCTGCGAATGCGGACTCGGGCGTGAGAATGGGTAATATATCCGCCATGACATCGACACTGGTTGTTGTGGCGTGTTTCGGGTTCTATTTCGCGGGCTATCTCTTCTACTCCCATTTCCTCGCACAGCAGGTCTTTGCGTTGCGGCCCGACGCGGTGACGCCGGCGCACTCGATGGAGGACGGAATCGACTACGTGCCGACCAGACCGATCGTGCTCTTCGGCCACCACTACGCCTCCATCACGGGCCTGTCGCCGATGCTCGGGCCAGCGATCGCCGTGGTATGGGGCTGGCTGCCGGCAATGTTGTGGGTAGTCTTGGGTTCGATTCTGATTGGCTGCGTGCACGACTTCGGCGCCCTGGTGATATCGGTTCGCGCGAAAGGGTTGTCGATCGGGGCCATCGCGGAGGGCTTGATGGGGCCGCGTGCGAAGTCCCTCATGCACGCCATCATCTTCTTCGCCATCGCGCTCGCCATGGGTGTCTTCGCTTACGTGGTCGGGCTCCTGTTCTCGGCCGACTACTACCCCGAGTCGGTGGTCCCGTCCGCGGCGATCCTGGGAGCGGCCATGCTCATCGGCTGGCTAGTGCGACGCCGCGGGCAACGGCTGATGCCCCTGGTTTCAGTCGCCTTCGCGCTGATCCTGATCGTGGTCGTAGCCTCACCTGCCTTTCCCGTCCGTTGGGCCTCGTCCGGCGGATGGACCTGGATCCTCCTCGCCTACGCGTGGTTCGCGTCTGTGCTGCCCGTGTGGTCGCTGCTGCAGCCCCGAGACTTCCTCAACTCTTTGCTGCTGTACGTCGGGCTCGGCCTGACCTACGTCGGGTTTTTCATTCTCCGCCCAGAATTCGCCTCACCGATCGTGGACTCCCATCCAGTCGGTGCCCCACCCATGTACCCGTTCGTCTTCATCGTCATCGCTTGCGGCGCTGCCTCCGGCTTCCATTCGCTCGTCTCCTCCGGAACCACCGCCAAACAGCTGGACCGCGAGCCCCACGCCCGCCCGATCGGCTATGGCGCCATGCTTGGCGAATCACTGCTTGGGTTGGCCGCGGTCCTCGCATGCACCGCGGGTTTTGTCTCACCAACCGCATGGCGCCACCACTATGCCAACTGGGACTCGATCCAGGGACTCGGTTCGAGCATGAGCGCGTTCATCGAGGGCGCCACACGCTTCGTGTCGACGGTCGGGCTGCCGGAGCAGACCGCGCGCACCCTGATCGCGGTCGTGGTCGTGAGCTTTGCGCTGACAACGCTGGATTCAGCCACCCGCCTCTTGCGCTACAACATCGAGGAGATCGGCACCTCGATCCGCTTCGCACCGTTTCAAAACCGCTATCTGTCGTCGACGATCGCCGTTGCAGCCATCTCGTTCTTCGCGTTTTACCGCATCGAGGGCCGCTCCGCCGGCCTTGTCCTGTGGCAGCTCTTCGGCTCGACCAACCAGCTGCTGGCCGGTCTCGCCCTGCTGACAGTGTCTCTTTATCTCCTCCAACGCAGGCGGTTCGCCCTGCCCTATCTGCTGCCGATGATCTTCATGATGGTCACGACCCTTATCGCCATGACCACGAAATTGCTCTCCTTCTGGCGGGACGGTAACAACACCCTCCTCTTCATCGGCGGCGCCATCACCTTCATCGCCCTGTGGCTGGTCGTCGAGGCGGTGCTGGCAATCGTCCGCTACTCGCGGACGCCGGCCGAGGAGAGCCTGGATATCGTCCTGCCGGACGCGTGAAACGCTACCGGCAGCATTGATGAGCAGCGGGTATTTGCAGGATGAGGCCCGCCACTCCCGCGGCCGCGTTTTGGGCAGGGAGCGATGACCCTGCTGATCCGGGGCCGAGCTGATCAGGCATAATGAGAACATATGTATCTCTGGAAGCGGCTCGTTCTTGCCTCGCTCATCGCCACTCAGCTGGCGTGCGCAGCGAAGCATCGCAATGTTGTGCTCTTCACCCTCGATACGACCCGCGCCGATCACCTCGGCTGTTATGGCTATCAGTACGACACGAGTCCTCGCATCGATCGGCTCGCCCGCGATGGCGTCCGTTTCGACTTTGCCATCGCCCAGTCGAGCGAGACACCGATTTCATGTGCCAGCCAGCTCACCGGAACCTACCCATACCGGCACAAGCTACGCGCGATGCACGGTTTCGCCATGACCTCGCTCGATGATTCTGTGCGGACGCTGGCAGAGGTCTTCAGCGGGCACCAATACACCACGGCAGCCTTCATCAGCGCCTTCCCGGCCAGCAGCCGCTACGGGCTCGAGCGCGGATTTGCCGTCTTCGATGAGTCATTTCTCCGCCGGCGACCCCCCAGCATTCTCGACGATGGCACGGTCGCCACCGGCAGCAGCCAGAGATCGGCTGACGAGACGACGGCTTCGGTTCTGGAGTGGTTGCAGGGCGATCCCGGAGCTCCGTTCTTCCTGTGGGTACACCTCTTCGACCCCCATGACACCCATCTCCTGCCACCAGCCACGTACCTCGAGAAGCACATGCAGGGACGCCAGATCGAGGATCAGCACGACTATCTGCGTGCTGTGTACGATGCCGAGATCTCCTTTGCAGATATGCATGTCGGCATCATCGTTGACGAACTCGATCGTCTCGGCCTGCGCGCATCGACCGTGCTCGCAGTCACTGCAGACCATGGAGAAGGTCTCGGCGATCACAACTGGTGGAAGCATAGCTTGCTGTACCAGGAGCAGATCAAGGTACCCCTGATCCTGCAGGGGCCGGGGATCCCGGCTGGACAGGTGATTGCGCCGGTCGTCGAGCATGTCGACCTCATGCCGACCCTGGTGCAGCTGGCCGGCCTCGATCAGTCAACGCTCGCCGGAGTGCAGGGAGAAAGCCTGGTCGGGCTGCTGTCCGGAGACGGTGTACGCGATCGAGGAACCACGGCCTATAGCGAGGTCCACAGCTTCTTCACCTTGAGCGAGTCTCCCGGCAAACGTGACATTGGCGTCATCTACTCGATCATCGAAGACCGCTGGAAGCTCCTCCACTTTCCCCGGCGTCCGGCATACGACAAGCTCTTCGACCTGCAAGAAGATCCTGGCGAGCTTCACAGCCTCATCGACCAGCACCGAGAGATTGCCGAGAGCCTGCTCGGCGAGCTTGAACGGCGAGAAGCTATCGACATCCAGCTGCCCGATCGGGAGGAGGTCACAGCGGAAGATCTGGAGCTCCTGAGGTCACTGGGATACGTCGAGTAGCCCGCAAATCTTACCAGCTTTCCTCCCCATCAACATCGTCGGGGTCGCTTTGCCAGCGGTCCCAGAAGGTGCGGCGTTTCTTACCGCCTTCACCCGGGGCGATCAAGTCGTGGACCTCGTCGAAGGTGGCAGCCCACGCACCGGGCGGCGGATCATCGCCGACGACCAGCACCGTCGCGCGGTTGGGGTTGATCGGTTCACCGACCAGGACAATCGCTTCTTCCACCTCACCGAGTTTCGGCCCCCACAGAACGTGGGGAAGGAATGCGAGCTTTTGAAAGGTCCACAGATAGTCGTCAAGGATCTGGCGACGGCCCTCGTCGGCCACCCACACCACAACCCGCGCGCGAGCCTCGTAGAGCCGCGACAGCAGAGCCGTCAGCTCACCGGCTCGTTTCTCCGTCTTCAGTTCATGCAACTCCAAGCGCGCCATCGAGCGCGATTCTAACCGATCGGAGGTGACTCGGAGAGCCGCCAGCCCACAGCTGTCAGCTGATGCCTCGTCCTGCCTTGGATTTGCCACGAAGGCTGCACTCCGCCGCCATCAGGCCCTGTTATCTTGAAACCATGAGCATTCTCGACGACGGACAATTCGCCTATGTGATCCGCGGTGGTCGCCCGATCCACGGCACACTGGTACCCGGCGGCAACAAGAATGCCGCTCTGCCCATGCTGGCCGCAACGCTTCTCGCCGACGGCATCGTCGAGCTCACCAACGTCCCACAGATCCGCGACGTGGCGGTGATGCTGGAGTTGCTGTCGGAGCTCGGGGCCAGCGTTGAAGAGACGGCACCGTCGGCGTGGCACATCAACGCCTCGACGGTGTTCTCCCTCCCGGTTCCCGAGCGGTTGGCCTACGAAATCAGGGCCTCGTTCCTGCTCGCCGGTCCACTCCTGGCCCGCTTCGGGAGCGCCGAGCTGCCGCGGCCGGGAGGCGACCGCATCGGCCGCCGACCGCTGGACGCCCACCTGCACGCGTTTCAGGCTCTCGGCGCCGAGGTCGAGGTTGGGTCTGACCGTTACCGCTTGAGAGCCCCCAGAGGTCTCATCGGCAGCGACATCTTTCTGCACGAGATGAGCGTCATGGCGACCGAGAATGCGGTCATGGCGGCGTCCCTCGCCGACGGCATCACCACCATCCGCAACGCCGCCTCGGAGCCCCACGTCCAGGAGCTCTGCCTCCTCGTCAACGCCATGGGGGGATCGGTCAAGGGCATCGGTACCAACACTCTCGAGGTCGAGGGCGCTCCGAAGCTCGGCGGCGCTACGGCAACGATCGGACCGGACCCACTCGAGGTCGGGAGCTTTATCGGCCTCGCAGCGGTCACCGGCGGCGAGCTACGGATCGTCGGCGCCGAGCCCGAGAAACACCATCGCATGACGGAGCTGTGTTTCGGTAGACTCGGCATCACCTGGCGGGTCGAAGGTAACGACATCGTCGTGCCCGCGGACCAGGAGCTGGTGATCCGCGAGGATATTCACGGCGCAATCCCGAAGATCGATGACGGACCCTGGCCGGCCTTCCCCGCCGATCTCACTTCGATCTCGGTCGTGCTCGCAACCCAGGCCCGTGGCACAATTCTGATCCACGAGAAGATGTTCGAGAGCCGCCTGTTCTGGGTCGACCGCCTGATCGCCATGGGCGCCCGCATCGTCCTCTGCGATCCCCACCGTGCGGTAGTCGTCGGCCCCTCGAAGCTCCGCGGTCAGAATCTGGCGAGTCCGGACATCCGCGCCGGTATGGCGCTGGTCATTGCAGCCCTGGTCGCCGGGGGTGAAAGCGTCATCCATAACGTCCGCCAGGTCGAACGGGGCTACCAGAACCTGCACGCGCGGCTGAGCGCGCTCGGCGCCGATGTGGAGCGGATCGAGGAATAGGCCCAAGGTCGGAGGAAACGCAGAGGCTTGGTCGCGGCCAAGACCAAAATTCAACTCAGCCCCAGCCACAGTGGAAGATCCGCGAGTGATTCGAGGATCGCATCGGGCGGTCGCTCGAGGCCCCTGAGGTGCTCTTCGCGAAAGGTGCCGGTCCGCACCGCCAACCCCTGGCAGCCGGCCCTCTGACCGCCCTCGACGTCGTTGATCAAACTGTCGCCGACGACGGCGACCCGATTCAGGGGAACTCCGATGTATTCAGCGGCGGCTGCAAAGAACGGCGTGCTGGGTTTTCCCACCAATACAGCATCTTTCTCGCTCGCATACTCCAGTGCGGCGACAAACGCCCCTGCATCGAGACACAGCCCGCCTCCCGGATCCCAGAAGCGGTTCTTCTGGATCGCGACCAGTGACGCGCCACGCCGGAGCGTGCGGAAGGCCCGATTGAGGCGATCGTAGGTCCACTCCTCACCGAGGTCGCCAACCACGACGTATTCCGGAGTCTCGTCATCGAGAGTGAATTCCTGAAATTCTTCAAAGGTCGATTCCGGCAGCAGGAGTGAGACTCTCTGCGCTCCGACGCCCGCCAACCATCTCGACGTCGCGACCGGTGCAGTGAACAATTCCTCCGCCTTCACTTCCACCCCCATCACTGCGAGGCGGTTCACAATTTCGGATCGCGGCCGGCGGGTGGTGTTGGTGGCAAAACACAGCGGCACACCCGACCGCCGCAGCCGGACGACTGCATCGGCCGCGCCTGGAATGAGGTCGTCGTCAACGTAAACCGTCCCGTCGAGATCGAGGACGCAGCCGTCCGCAGGACGCATCATTCCTCCGCGATGGCCTTGAGAAGGTCCTCTCCAAACACCTCGAGCCGCCAGCCTTCAACTCCTGCTGCCGAAAGGTCCTGCACGGTCGTACACAACGGTTTTCGCGACGACACCACCTCGGCCACGCCACGTGAACAGAGCAGCCCGGCCTGAATCCCCAGCTCCTCGGCTTTCGCATCTCGGGCCGCGAGCAACCTTTTGAGCCGTCTGCGTTGCGATGCGTCCGGTGTTGGCGGCCGCGGCGGCCGCACCCGCGCTGGGGCCCGGCGCGGACGATCGATCAGGCGGAGGAGGTCGCGCCCCCAGCGGCGGACCGCACGTGGCCCCACCCCCTCGACCTCGCCGAGCTCTTCGAGATCCGATGGCGGTTTTTCGGCCATCGCCAGCAGCGGCTTGTTGCCGAGGATTTTGAATGGCGGGATGTCTCCTGAACGAGCGCACCGATCTCGCCACTGGTGGAGAGAAAACAGGCGGTCCCGAGCAACGCCGCGGAGGCCACGCGCACCCTTGATGCGCTCGAACGCCAGCGGATCGGGGTCGACCGGCGTGTAGCGGACATTCTCCAACTTTCCGAATTCCTCCACCGCCCATGTCCATCGTTCGAGTTCCCTGAGTCGGGCTGTGAGGCGATCGACCAGTTCACCGAGGTGGGCGGTGTCGGCGGCGGCGTACGCGAGCTGGCCGGCATGCAGCGGGCGGCATCCCCAGTCCGCTCTCTGGTACTTCTTGTCGAGAAGGACCCCGAGCTCCTTTTCCAACAGGGCGGCGAGGCCGGTCTTCTCCTCACCGAGGAGTTGCGCCATGATCTGCGTGTCCTGGAGCCCTGCAATCCGGACGCCGTGATCCCGATCGAGGATTCGGATGTCGTAGTCCGCGCCGTGCATCAAGACCGGTACTGCCGGATCGCTCACCACCTCCCACAGCGGCCGCAGATCGCCAGGCTCGACGGCCAAGGGGTCGATCACCATGTCGTGGCCGTTGGCACTGATCTGAACCAGACACACCTTGTGAAAAAAGGAGTGCATCGAGTCGGCTTCGGTGTCGAGAGCGATCCGTCTCGCGGCGGCGCACCTCGCGGCAGCCTCACGCACACCGTCCGGTGTGTCGATCCAGAGAGGTCGCAGTTCGGATGACATGGGTGGGGATGGTAGCAGAGTTCCGTCTCCGTCTCCGTGCCCGATCGGAGACGGAGAGGGGCGCGGAGACGGGAATCAGCTATCCTCACCGCATGGGCAAAGCCGAATGGGGAGTCGACCCCGAGTTCTTCGGGCCGCGACACGCACATCGCGAAGGCCGTATCACCTCGCGGCTGCGGCGGCATGTCTCCGTTCCCGGCCTCCACCTCGAGTGCGCAGCCGGCGTTGGATCCCTTTCTCTCACGCTTGCCCACACGGGGCACACAGTCATCGCGGCCGACCAATCGCTGCGTTCTCTGCGCGTGCTTGCCGAGCGCGCCGAATCCATCGGGACAGCTCAACGGGTCCTGCCGGTGGTTGCCGACATCACCAATCTTCCGTTCCCTAGCGACGCCTTTGCCAGCGCCACCAGCGCCGAAACCCTGGAGCACATCCCGAACCATGAGGATGCCGTTGCCGAGCTCGCGCGCGTGCTCGCGCCCGGAGGATGGCTGGTGGGCACGGTACCGGCTGGTCCCAGACAGTGGTCGGATTGGGACGAGTGGGCAGGTCATCTGAGACGCTACTCTGCTGCCGAGATGAGAGGGATCCTGACAGCCGCCGGCCTCAAGCCAGAGGTCGACGTTTGGGGATGGCCTCTCCTCCGACTCTACGACGAGTTCTTCCTCAAACCGGTCAATCGTCGCCGCCTTCTTCACGACGGTGCGGTCGACGGCGATCCCGCCTTGAGCACCGTTTCATCTCTCGGCCGCAGACGCTGGCTCGTCGCTCTGGTGCGTTCGGTCTTCGGCTTTGACCGCCTCTTCGACGACGCACCGTGGGGCGTCGGGCTCATGTTCGCCGCCCGCAAGCGGTGATGCGTCCGGATGAAAAACAACCGCGACCTCCGAACGGTTGTCGCGTGCGGGGTGGAAAAAAACGCAGAGGTGCGGAGGCGCAGAGTCACAGAGGGTTTCAATAGAGGAGCGCGGGTACGATCAAGGGATCCCTTCGATCGACTCCTAAGGGCAAACGCCCTCATCCCAAAGGATTATCTCTGCGCCTCTGCATCTCTGTGTCTCTGCGTTTTTTTTTGGGTGGCCGGAAAGAGAGAACTACGGAATCACTACCGGCGGTGGCTACGGCGAGTGGCGCCCGTCGACGCTCTCCGTTTGAGTTCCGTTGCGTCGGACTCGCACGCGGGCCACCAGGGTTCTTCCCCGGTTGTCGGTCAGCACCGTTCGCAGCAGCCGATCGATCCCCGGATCAACGGCGCGCCCGGAACAGTGTTTCCCGCTGTTCTTTCGGGAGATACTTGGAACCCTCTCGCAGGGTGAGTCCCGAAACCTCGTGGACATGCTCCGCGAGAAAAGCGAAGGCGAGGTCCGGCCGCTTCTTGCTGACGTCTCGGAGGACCCAGCCGATCGCCTTGCGGATGAAGAACTCCTTCTCCCCCACCATGCGCGACGCGAACGACGCAAAGAGTCCGAAATCGCCGCCACCGGCGCGAAGAGCCGGCAGCTGGGCGAGCATGGAGGCGCGCCGGACCCAGAAATCTCCGTCCCGGGACCATCTTTCGAGCACGACCGCGGCGGAATCGGGTTGACGTTCAACCAGAGGCGCCGCCACCTTGGTACAGAGCCAGTCCACCAAGGCCCAGGTATGCGAACGGCGCAGAAGATCTTCGACGAGTTCGAGATCTCCGGCAACGAGATCACCCGGGCGGCGCTCGAGCAGCGCCACTGCGACAGCCCTGAGTTCGAAGATCGGCCGCTGCCAGAGTGCCTGCACGATTTCGAGGAGCGCGCTGCGATCGATCTCGGGATGACCCGCGGAAAAGGCGCCGGCCACCGCGCGCAAAGGTCGTGCCGCGACACCGATGAACTCAAGGTCGATCTTCAGGTAGGCCTTTGCGCCGACCGCCCTCTTCTCGTCGCCAACGGCGCGAAGATCGTGTTCGAGCTCTTCAACCAGGGGAGCCGTTTGCAGATTATGCATTTTCAGAGATGCTGCGATGCCAACCGTTGATCGTCGCTGCGACGGCTGTTGGTTGTTCCATGGGTAGGAAGTGTGTCGTGTCGGGGAGCTCGGTGATCGTCGCGTTCGGCAGCTCGCGGCGGATTTTTTTTGCCGCACCCGTGAGAAAGGTATCCGATGACGCGCCACGAATAACCAATATCGGCACCTTCAGCTGACGGAGATCCGACCACACCGACGCCGGTGTGAGCTCGAAAACCCTCGATTCCCAGGTCTTCGAATAGCGGAGCATGACCTGGCCATCTTCCGTTTCGCTGAATGCCGCCTGGACATAATCCTCGAGCACCTCCGAGTCCCACGTCGAGAACACCGATTTCCCGGCATACGCGACGCGGACGGCCTCGAGGTCCGGGAAGCGCTCCCGCCGCCGTCGCGCGCCGCGGATCAAGGGTAGGCGATGGCTGAAACCGAGACTTTTGAGGCTTCCCCAGAAAAGCGCGTGGAGACCGCTGAAAACTACCGGATCGACCAGGGCAAGAGCGCTGAAGAGCGAAGCGTCGGTGGCGGCCGCCATGATCGAGAGGGCGCCGCCAAGGCTGTGGCCTACTCCGACAACTCGCTGGAACCCGCGCTGAGCCATGGCCCGACGATAGTCCACAACGAGGTCTCTCCACGAGGTGATAGACGAGGGATCGCTCTCCGGCCACAAGGGGCGTGCGGCGAACGCCATCACCCGGAATTGGCGGCTCAACTCGTCGAGTAACAACCTGTAGGTAGCCGGGGGAAAGCCGTTGGCGTGGGCAAAAACGAGTGCCGGACCGTCACCCCCCCACTCTGACCAGGCTTCCTTCGGAGCCGTGGAGCTGCTCACGAGGCAGCCTTTCAGATCACTCCCAACTTGCGACCGACGGATTCGAATGCGGAGACGGCGCGATCGAGGTGCTCACGCTCGTGGGCGGCCGAGATTTGGACCCGAATTCGCGCCTGACCCTTGGGTACCACGGGGAAGGAAAAGCCGATGACGTAGATTCCCTCGTCGAGCATCGCGTTGGCGACGTCGGTGGCGAGCCTGGCGTCGTAGAGCATCACCGGCACGATTGCCGTCTGACCCTCGAGCAGGTCGTAGCCGACGTTCGAAAGCTTGTCCCGGAAGTAACGGGTGTTGTCCATCAGCTTTTCGCGCAGCGCGGTTGTTTCCGAAAGCATGCGGAAGACCTCGATGCCGGCCGCCGCCAATGAAGGAGTCAAGGTGTTGGAGAAGAGGTACGGCCGCGAACGCTGACGCAGCAGATCGACGATCTCTTGCCGGCCGGTGGTGTAACCACCGGAGGCGCCGCCGAGCGCCTTGCCGAGGGTCGATGTGATGACGTCGACTCGACCCTGCACGCCGCAGTGTTCGGGGGTACCGCGCCCGGTCTTGCCGATGTAGCCGGTGGCGTGGGAGTCGTCGACCATCACCATTGCGTTGTATCGATCGGCCAGATCACAGATCTGGTCGAGCTTGACCAGGTATCCGTCCATCGAAAAGACGCCGTCCGTGGCGATCAAGCGCCGGCGATGGTTCTGTGTTTTTTCGAGGATTGCCTCGAGCTCGCCCATGTCCGAGTTTGCGTAACGAAACCTCTCCGCCTTGCACAGACGAACGCCGTCGATGATCGACGCGTGGTTGAGCAGGTCGGAAATGATGGCGTCATCCTTTCCAAGGATTGTCTCGAAAAGACCGGCGTTGGCATCAAAACACGATGAGTAGAGGATCGTATCGTCGGTGCCGTTGAAGGAGCTGATGGAGTTCTCGAGCTCCTTGTGCAGGTCCTGGGTGCCGCAGATGAAGCGGACCGAGGCCATCCCGAACCCCCGCTCGTCAAGGGCCCGCTTGGCCCGGGCTATGATCTCGGGGTTGTCGGCTAGACCCAGATAGTTATTTGCGCAGAAGTTGAGGACCTCCCCCTGCGCCACGTCGATGGCCGCACTCTGCGGCGATGAAATGATCCGTTCTTCCTTGTAGGTGCCCGCCTTGCGAATCGCTTCGATCTCCTCACGAAAACCCGCTCGAAAGCTGTCGAACATGAACCCACCCCCTGTCAATGATGTTCACGACGCGGTCACGCTGACGGAGAACATCGACGGCGCCTATCCGCTGGCGAACCGAGTCAGTTCGTCTGAAAGCTCGCAATGGCCTCGGTCTCTTCGTCAAAGACCTCGAGCAACGGTAGGAGCTGGGTCAGCCTCAGCGTGCGTTGAATCTGTGGTGCCGGGCGCAGCAGCTTGACCGAAGCGCCGAATCGCCGTCCGAGCTTCCAACCCGAAACGACCTCGCCAATGCCCGAGCTATCGATGATTGTGACCTTGCGCAGGTTGAGGAGGATCTTCTTCCAATCCTCCGCGATGAGCTCGTTCATCACATCACGGAGGAGCTCGTCGCCGACCCCCATCACGAGCCGTCCTTCGAGGTCAACAATGATCACGTCATCCACGTGCCGAACATCGACTTTCATGGCGCGTATCTTAGCACCCACCCGCACGCCCAGATGCCAGATGCCAGATGCGGCAGGACGCGAATCCTCTTCCTCACGTGCCAAAGGGGGGGTGAGCGGATCTGGTATCCGTCATCTGGTATCTGGTATCCGGGTGGGTGGTGGGGTCAGCGCGTTTCGATCGGGTTGAGACCGGGTTCTTCGGCCCGAAACACCTGGTTACGTCCGCCTGTCTTCGCGCGATACAGGGCATTGTCAGCCGCCTGCATCAGCTCGACCTGCTCGGAGGCGTCGTCCGGGAACACCGCCACGCCACCGGAGATTGTCACCTTACCGAGTGGTTGCGTGGCCCCACCTTCGAAGGGGTAATCCTCGATGCGCTTCCTGACCATCCCGGCAGCTTTCATCGCCTGCGCACCGGTACGGTTGGGCATCACGAGTAGAAACTCCTCGCCACCGAACCTACCGAAAACGTCATCGGCCCGTACGGTGTCCTTCACCAGTTCCGCGAGCAGCGACAGCAGTCGATCGCCAGCGAGGTGGCCGTTGGTGTCGTTGTAGATCTTGAAGTTGTCGAGATCGAACATGAAGATCGCAGCCTTGCCGCCAGTCGTGCGAGCTTCGTGAAGCGCCAGCCCAAGGCGGCGCAACAATGCGCCCTTGTTGAAGATCTTGGTCAGCTTGTCGATCTCGGCTTCGACCTCTTTGCTGCGGTAGGCCTGGACATTCTTCCACGTCAGAGCGCCGATGCGGGCGATCATCTCGAGAACGTCGCGTTCACTCTCGTGGTGGCGGTCTGGACGCGAGATCGCCAGCACACCGAGGGTGTCGCCACCGGCGATCATTGGTGCCACGATGTCGTACTTGGGCTCCACCGTGACCTTGGAGCGCTCGTAGGCGGCCAACTGATCTTCCTCGAAGTCCTTGCGAACCATCACGTGACCCCGTTCGGCGGCCAGCCCTACCTGCCCCTCACCGAACTTGAACTCCATCCCGACCTTGAGCGCGCTGCGAATCGAGTGCAGGGCTACAACTGAAAGACGTTGCCCCTCGAGTCCGTCAGCGCCTGGAGCGCCACGTTTCACGAGGACCGCCGCAACCTCGGGTTGGAAGATGCGAACAACCGCGCTGAGGAGAGCTTTGGGGATCATCCGAACTTGCCGCTCGGCATGCATTTCTCCAACCAGCTGCGCAAAGATCCGGAAGAATTCGACCAGAAAATTGAGGTCTTGTTCGATCCGCCGGAACTTCCGCGCCGCCTCCTCTCCGATGTCTTTGGCTTGTTTCTCAGCCGCCTGGCGCTCAGCCGAAGCACGACGCAGAGCCACAAGCACCGCGAGCAACACGAGCACCAGGGCCGGCACCAACGCCATCGCAATCAGAGCGATCGGCGGCCACTGAGATAGTCCGGTCAAGCTCGCACCTCCATCAGTCCAGTCATCCGATCCGCTGCACCTGATGCACGGACAGCGGCTCGCACAGATTCCTCATTCGATTGTACATCGAATCCGTCCAACACTTCCTCCGGCATTCCGCGGCGGAGTTCACGAGAGACCCGGAATCCACAATCACACTCGCTGTGTTCCCTCAATGAGGACCTTGATGATTCGATTTTACGCGATCCTTCTGGCAGCAACATTGGTGACTTTTCTGGCGGCGGCGGGGCCCATCTGGGGTGGTGTCGAAGAATCCGGTTCATTCCTCAAAAGGACCCCTGATCCGAGCCGGGTCAACGTCACGATCGAGCTGGTTGTCAACGGGCTCGAACGGCCCGTCGCCGTACGTGCCGCGGGCGACGGCAGCGGGCGGTTGTTCATCGTCGAACAACCTGGACGTATTCGGATCGTCGATAGGGGCATTTTGCTATCAACCCCGTTCCTCGATATCACGAATCGTGTACGAGACTCCTCCAACGAACAGGGTTTACTCGGTTTGGCCCTTCACCCGGACTATGCGAGTAACGGACGGTTTTTTGTCAATTACACCGATCTGTCCGGCGACACGGTGGTCGCCGAGTACTCGCGCTCTGACGGAGACCCAAATCTATCGAACTCGATGTCGGAGGCAATCATCATCACCATCCAGCAGCCGTATGCGAACCACAACGGCGGCGATCTCGCATTCGGTCCGGACGGTTATCTGTGGATCGCGACCGGAGACGGCGGTAACGGGGGCGATCCCCAGGGTAACGGCCAGAAACCCGAAACACTCCTGGGCAAGCTCTTGAGAGTGGACGTCGACAACGGTTCGACCTACACCATCCCACCCGACAACCCGTTCGTGAACGACCCGATGGCGAGAAACGAGATATGGGCTCTGGGCCTGCGAAACCCGTGGCGCATCAGCTTCGATCGGTTGACGGGGGACCTCTACATCGGTGACGTCGGGCAGGGTTCGTGGGAGGAAATTGATTTCGAAGCGAGGACGAACCCGGGCGGACGCAATTACGGCTGGAACACGATGGAGGGAAGCCACTGTTTTGGGAGCTTCCCGTGCTCGACCGAAGGTCTGACCCTCCCGGCCGCCGAATACAGCCACGCCCTGGGCTGCGCTGTCACCGGAGGCTATGTTTATAGAGGCACGCGTTTTCCGGCGCTCCGCGGGCTTTATCTCTATGGCGACTTTTGCAGTGGAATTGTCTGGGCGTTGGCCCGGTCAGCCTCCGGCGATTGGACGGCGGCGGAAGTTGGTCAGACCGGGGCGTCGATCTCGAGCTTCGGCGAAGACGAGAGCGGCGAGCTCTACCTTACGGATCTCTGGACCGGCTCCGTGTACCTCGTCACCGGAAGAGCTCTGCCTCCAGCTCCGAGAAGGCCTTCAGGGCGCGTCCCGTCGGGATCGAGATAGCTATCGGTTATCAGCTTTCGATGGAGGTATTCGAAGTAGGAGCGTTCGTGTCTCTCCCGGCGGTGGTAAGGGATCATGTATCACGCCGGTGACAGCGTTGTCAGCCACCAGCCACAGCGATCCGTCGCCGCTGACGGCAATCCCTTCGACGTTGTTGGACCACCCCTCCCTTGCAAGAACTCTAAGGAGCCTCGTTGGATTCAGCAGCACCACGGTGTCTCCGGTCTCGAGGTCGACAGTCACGACCTCGTACCGCATGCCCGGGAATTGGGTCCTGAGGGCGATAAGCCCTCCTTCCCACCAGGCGAGCCCCGTCAATCGCCAGGTGCAGTCCTCGAGCTGCACGTCGATTGGATCGCCGTCGGAGAGGAGGGCGCCATCGGTCCGCTGGAGGTCCCAGATCCTCGACACGCAGCCGGTTTCCTCGGTGCCGCTCCGCTCGAGTAGGAGGTAGACCGTGCCGTCCTCAGGATTGACCTCGATCCCTTCGAAGCCGGTTTTCCCGCCGTGAACGTCGACTCCTTCGAGAGTGAG
Source organism: uncultured Thermoanaerobaculia bacterium (assembly GCA_964423595.1). GTDB lineage: Bacteria > Acidobacteriota > Thermoanaerobaculia > Thermoanaerobaculales > Sulfomarinibacteraceae > Sulfomarinibacter. The sequence continues at coordinate 38,423 of CAYRFI010000011.1, forward strand.
GGTTTCAGCCGGCAGCGCGTGTGCCGGCGGGGACTCGAAGACCTGTTGTTCGTTATCGATCCGCACCTCGTAAACCGCCGCGTGAGCCTCATCACACAGCAACACCCCCCCAGCGAACAGCGCCACTCCTTCGAGTTCCGCGTGTTGCGGCACGCCGACTCGGACAGTCTTTACATACGGGCGTCCCTGTAGGTCGATGAGGAGAAGACCTCCGTACTTTTCGGAAGACAACCAGAGGAATCGAGCCGAGGCCGCCAATCCCGATGCCTCGATGGCGAATTCCTGGGCAAAGTAGGGTTCGTCTGCATGCCACCGGACCACCTCGGCCCGGGCGATGTTCCAGGGGGGAGTCGTCTTTGGTTTTGAGGCGGTGGCCGACCGGCAGCCAGCGGCCGATGCCAGGAGCAGAAACAGAATGGTCCAGCGTCTCATCGGACTCGTTCCGGGAACAATGTAGCAAGTCCCTCGGCGGACGCATCGCAGAGCCCGCGTTCGGTGATCAGCCCGGTCACCAACCGCGCTGGCGTGACATCGAAGGCCCAGTTGCCTGCAGGACAACCCGGGGGAGCAACCTCAATCGATATCACCTCACCCTCGAACGTCCGACCGGACACTCGGGTGAGCTCCTCAGGAGGGCGTTCCTCGATAGGAATCTCGGCGATGCCGTCGCGCGCCGTCCAATCCACAGTGGTCGACGGGAGGCAGACGAAAAACGGCACCTGGTTGTCTCGGGCCGCGAGCGCCTTGAGATAGGTCCCGATCTTGTTGGCGACGTCACCTGCGGCAGTAGTCCGATCGGTGCCCACCAGGCACAGATCCACCATCCCGTGTTGCATGAGATGTCCGCCCGCGTTGTCCGCGATCAGAGTGTACGGCACACCGTGCGCGGCCAGCTCGTAGGCCGTGAGGGCGGCACCCTGATTGCGCGGTCGGGTCTCGTCGACCCACACGTGCACCGCCATCTTGGAGTCGTGCGCCATGTAAATCGGTGCCAGCGCGGTCCCCCAGTCGACCGTGGCCAGCCAGCCGGCGTTGCAGTGCGTCAAGATGTTGACGCTTTCTCCGCCTTTTCGGCTGGAGATCTCTTGCAGCTTGAGGAGCCCTTGCTCACCGATACGTCGGCAGATCTCGACGTCGTCGTTGCAGATGCGCGCCGCGCAGGTCCAGGCCGCGTCCGCCCTCTCGCGCTCCGGGAGCGGTGTTACCTCTCGCGCCATCTCATCGAGAGCCCACCGCAGGTTGACTGCTGTCGGACGGGTGGCAGCGAGCATCTCCCGAGACGCTTCAAATGCATCGTCCGAGGCATCTGCGCGCAACGCGAGAGCCAACCCGTAGGCGGCGGTGGCGCCGATCAAGGGCGCTCCCCTGACTCGCATGGTCCGTATCGCCTCCGCGGCGTCCTCCACGGAATCCAACCTGCGGACTTCAAAGAAATGGGGCAATAGAGTCTGGTCGATGATCTCGACAGCCAGCCCATCTTCGGTCGGCCATATCGTCCGGTACCAGGTATCGCCGATTCGCATGACAAGGACTATAGCCGTTTCGCCGCGTTAAAGTCCGCGATCCTGGGACTCTCACCAATGGTCTGACGCCTCAACGGCTTACGGCTCGACGGCTATGCGGCCGTGGACGGGTGGGCGGGGGAACCCGTATAGCCGTAGGGCCGCGTGCGGGTGGGCGGGTGGGCGGGTGGGATCGGCACGCGTATACTGCTCCGGCGCGCAAATGAGCACATGGCGCGCCCATGAAAGGAGGGTTCATGTCACGAAAATCGACAATTCTGACCCTGGTCGTCCTCGTCGGTCTCGCCGGCGCCTGCGCAAAGCAGGAGCAGGCGAGCCCCGCGGAGGAGGCATGGTCCGCGCTGGTCGAGGAATGGAGTGGGCTGGAGACGGCTCAGGAGAAGACGACACTTGCCGAGAACTATCTTGCGGAGTTTCCCGACACCGAACACAGCGGATCGATGGCGGGGGTGGTGGTCTACTACCGCGGCCACGAGATGGAGGATCCCCAGGGTGCCTACGACGTGGTCGCCTCGACCCTCGAACACGTCGAGGACCCCGAGCAGCGATTCGAAGTGAGCATGGAACTGTTCAGCCTGGCGGACTCCGTGGAGGTACCGCTCGAGTTGGCGCAGGTGGCCAACAGTCTCAGTGCGCACCGGCCACTTACATACTCCGAACATCAGCAGGTATTCGAGACGGCCGTCGATCTCGAAGAGTGGATGGTGGCTGACGAACATGCCCTCGCGGCGCTGGACATGGCCACCCCCGAGGCCTATCGAGCCGACTACCCCGATCGTGAGTTTACCGACGAGGACGTCGCCGAGCGCGTTCAAACCCGCAAGGCCGCAGCGCTCGCTTACGACGGGTGGGCGCTCTACAACATGGGTGACACCGAGCTGGCGTTCGCGCGCTTCGCCGCAGCCGACGAAGTTGGAAGCGTGAGCTTCGTCGGAGTTCCAAACACTCCGCTTTACACGTTCTGGGGCCGTGCATGGCTGGCTGAGGGAGACGTCGACTCGGCGATCGAGAAGCTCGGCGCCGAAGCGGCGTTCGGCAGTGACGGTTCAGGTGCCGAGGTCTATCTTCGCGAGGCCTATGCGGCCAAGAATGGCGACGAAGAAGGCTTTGACGAGTTCCTTTGGGCCACCCGCAATCGGCTCGCCACCACGGTCGCCGACTTCACGCTCCTCGACTACGAGGGAAACACAGTCAGGATGGCGGATGTGAGCACCGGAAAGGTGACATTGCTCGCCTTCTGGTTCCCCACGTGAGGCGGCTGCCGCGTGGAGTTGCCACGCCTGCAACCGTTGTATGAGCAGTACAAAGACCAGGGCTTCGAGGTCATTGCCGTCGAGGCCAAACGAGACACCGAACGCGCAAAGAAGTTCATCGAAGAAAAAGGCCTCACATACACGATGCTCGAAAACGCCGAGGACGACGAAGAAATTGTCGGTTCGATCTTCAAGGTTCGTTCCTTCCCGTCGTCATTCCTGATTGATCGTGACGGCAAAGTGATGTACTTCCATCTCGGATTCGAAGCCGGCGATGAAGAGCATCTCGAGGACGAGATCAAGACTCTGCTGTAGCTGTAGCAGATTTCGAATTTGCCCCTGCCCGCCCCGGGTGGGGGTTTTTTCGTCCCGGTTATTGGATTGATTCTGCTGACGGCAAATATATTGAAAACGCAAAGACGCCAAGAGCGCGAAGAAGACGCAAAGGAAATATTTTGAGTTTTTTTTCGCGACAGTCTTTGCGCTCTTCGCGTCTTCGCGGTTCCAACGTGATTGCGGCTCAGGAGAGCCTTCTACAGAATTTCATTCTTCCGAGACTTCCTAGCCGTCAAGCCGTATGGCCGTATGGCCCCTTCCGAGCGATAATCGCCCCATGCTCCGAATCAACAACGACCTGTGGATTGACGAGGACGAACTCCGCTTCGAGTTTTCTCGCAGTTCGGGACCGGGGGGGCAGAACGTCAACAAGGTCGAGACTAAGGTCCGCCTGCTTTTCGATCTTCGAGGGTCCCGCTCCTTGAGTTCGGAGCAGCGTGCACGAATCGAGGAGCGCCTCTCCACCCGCATCACCAAGGGTGGGGTTCTCCACGTGTCATCCCAGCGCCACCGCACCCGCGAAGCCAACCGCCGCGCAACCATCGAGCGGTTCGTCGATCTGCTCGCCGAGGCCCTCGAGAAGGAGGAACCGCGTGTACGCACGAGGGTGCCGAAGGCGGCGAGCAAGCGCCGGTTGGAATCGAAACGGCGGCGGGCGCAGAAGAAGGCGATGCGAGCGCGGCCCGGCGAAGAGGATTGAACTCGAAGCGTCTTCGCGCCTCTCCCTTCGGCGAGGAAGGTGCCACCCTTCACATTGTTTGAATTCATCGCCTCCCAATCGAGTAACGGCTTCAGGGCAAACAATGTGAAGAGTGGCACCAGTGTCAACGACGCAGCAAGGCGCCCATGATAGGCGGTATCCGGGCACGTGCACGGAGACGGGTCCTACTCGAGGCCGAGCTCGGCAAATGTCGAAGACTGGCCGCGGAAACCGATCGAGACGCGCTCGTGGTCGGCGACGACCGGGAGCCGGTGCTCCCAGATCAGCTCTTGAAGGTGGGCCATCTCGTCAGGCTCGCGCCTGAGATTGATCTCGCGGTAAACGACCCCTCGCAGATCGAAGTCCTCGCACAGCGCACGGCAATGCGGACATCCGTCGGCAGTGAAAACGAGAATAGTATCGAGCGCGACCATCCTACCCGCCCACCACTCGCGAATCAGGAATGAGGAATTCTGAATGAGGAATTCCCACCCCTCCTCCCCAGAATCCGACAGGCGGGAGGGCGGCATTCCTCATTCCTAATTCTTCATTCCTCATTATCTGAGACGAGACCTTGCATATCTCCAAGGTCAGCGGTGCCCGGCTCCATCTCGCGGAGAACACGGGGATCGTCCCGCCAGCGGGGGTGGACCTTGACCCGCAGCCCGAGGTAGATCTCGGTGCCGAGCACCCTCTCGAGCTCCTCGCGCGCAGCCTGACCGACATCGCGAATCATGCGCCCACCCTTACCGATGACGATGCCCTTCTGGCTCTTGCGTTCGACGTATATCACTGCCTCGATATGGAGAACCCGGCCGCTCTCGTCAAAGAGGTCGACGACCACGCCGGTGGTGTAGGGCAGCTCGTTGCGGGTCCTCTCGAGGAGCTTTTCCCGAATCACCTCGGCTACGAAAAACCGCTCGGTCTGTGTCGTCGTGAGATCGGCAGCGTAAAACGACGGTTCCGCGGGCAACCCGTCGAAGAGTTCACCCAACAGCTCTTGCAGCCCGTCCCCTGTGATCGCCGAGATCGGGACCACAGGTGTTTCGGGCCGGCGCTCTGCGTATCGTTCGATCAACGGCAGGAGATCGGTTTTGGCCCGCAGGAGGTCGATCTTCGTCAGCACCCCCAGGACCCACGGACGAATCGAATCCAAGAGGTCGAAGAGATACTCCTCACCGCCACCCCAGGATACGGACGAGTCCACCAGGTGCATCACGACATCGACCTCGTCGAGCGCCGATCGTACTTCCTGCATCATGCGGGTGTTCATCTTGTGGAGTGGCTTGTGGACCCCCGGGAGATCGAAGAAGACCGCCTGACCTCTCTCCTCGGTGAGAATGCCGATGATTCGATTGCGGGTGGTCTGAGGTTTGTCGGACACGATCGCAATCTTGTCGCCGATGAATGCGTTGAGGAGCGTACTCTTACCGGCGTTCGGCCTCCCCACCAGCGCCACCGTGCCCGAACGAAGCTCTCCATCATCAGGATTCAGCGATGAGGGTGCCGATTCCGCCATGTGTAAGACTTATTCCGACGCATCCGCGTCGGGATGCGCCTTTATTTTTCTGGCCGTCACGCTGACAATGCGGCGCTCATCCATCTCATCGACGGTGAATACGAGGCCGTGGGCCTCGTCGACGACCTCGGTGCAGGCCTCAGGCACGGTTCCGTGGCGCGCAAAGACCAGACCGCCGACTGTGTCCACGTCGTCCTCTACGACCTCCACACCTAACAGCTCCTGGAGTACCTCCAGCGACGCACGACCCTGGAGCCGATAGACGCCTGGGCTCAGCTCCTGCCACTCGGGCGGCGATTTGTGATCGTGCTCATCCTCGATTTCGCCGACGATCTCTTCGAGGATGTCCTCGAGGGTCACGAGCCCTGAGGTTCCCCCGTACTCGTCGACCACGATCGCCAGCTGCTGGAACTCCCGCTGAAAGTCGCTCAGGAGCTCACCGAGCGGTTTGCTCTCCGGCACCACCAAACACTCCCGGCAGAGCTCAGCCACTGTCGGCTCGTCGCCCTCGAGGCGGTGCTCGACGAGGTCTTTGACGTGAACTACTCCGGCGATCCGATCGACGGTCTCGTGATACACGGGGATCCGGCTCTTGCGGCTTTCGGCGAAGACACGCAGCACATCCCGAAAGCCGGTGTCGTCGGACACCGCCACCATCTCGGTTCGAGGGGTCATCACCTCGCGCACCACAGTGTCGAAGAAGTCCACCAGCGACTCGACGAACTCGCCCTCTTCACTCTCGAAAATGCCCGCCTCAGCGCCGGCTTCGAGATAAGCCTGGATTTCGGCCTCGCTCGCCTCTTCCTCCGGGTCCTCGAGCGGTTGGGTTGCGACCGAGGAGCCGCGTCTAATAAGCACCGACACGAATGGTGTGGCGAGCGGCCTGACAACACGCAAGAGAACGGTAATCATGTCCTCCGACAGTGGCCGAAAGACAAAATGGGCGGCGCCGATCAGGACCACCGGCAGGGCAATTGCCGCTGCCAATCTCTCACCCCCGGCGACACCAGGGATACGCGCGACGGCCAGCCACAAAGCACCAAGCAGCGCGAGTTGCAGCCAGCGGGCAACGTCGATGACATGCGAGATCTGTGCGCCCGTCTTGCCTCGGAAGAGATTCGGATTCTCCTGGAGAATCCCCTGGAAGCGGACGTTGCCAAGCTCGGCGAGTGACCGCAAGAGAAGTTCAGACGCGGCAAACAGCGTCGATAGGACGGTAACGACAAGCGCCACCGTCACCGGGTGGCTCAGCCATACAGCGAGAACCGTCCTCATGACAATAGTTCCTGCCGCAGTTTCAGTTCGATCTCGTTCATCTCTCCCTGGTCTCGCACATGATCATAGCCCAGCAGGTGCAGGGTTCCGTGCAGGGCCAGCTCACAGAGCTCGCGAATCTCGCCATGTCCGAGGGCCTCGGCCTGACGCCGGGCGCTGTCACGAGAGATGATGATCTCACCGAGAAGGCGTCGCCCGGACGGCAGATCGTCACCGTCCGGAAACGAGAGGACATCGGTCGCCCGGTCGATATTGCGGAACCGCCGATTCAGCTCGCGTATGGTCTGGTCGCTGGTGAGAACGAGGTGGACCTCGGCATTCTCTGTGCCCAATCGCCCGAGACAGTTGGAAATCACCTCTCGCAACGCTTTAGCTGCCGGCTGAGCCGGCCTTCGATCCCACCTGATGTGGACCCGTGTCACCTGTCTGCCGCCTCCTGTTGAAATCAAATCCCGGATAGTCGATCCGGTGGTGGTACATGTTCGTGAGCACCCAGAGGAAGGCCGACGCCACCTTGTCGAGCTCCGAAAATGTGAGATCGCAATTGGCGAGCTGGTCATCTTCCAGGGCGTTGCTGAAAATCTTGTCGATCATGGCCTGAATTTTCACGGGAGTCGGACTTTCCAGGGTTCGCGCCGCCGCCTCGACCGCGTCAGCGAGGAGCAGGATTCCCAGCTCCTTGGTGTGAGGCTTGGGTCCCGGATAACGGTAATCGCTTTCACGGACCTCTGTTTTGTCGTTCGCGTTCCGCTCCTGCGCCCGGTTGAAGAAGTAGCGGATCAGTTTGGTGCCGTGATGGGTAGCGATGGCCTGGCGGATCGGAAGGGGCAAATTCGCTTCGCGAGCGATCTCCAGGCCCTCCTTGACGTGACTCTGGATGACAAGGGACGACATCGACGGCAAGAGCGCGTCGTGCGGGTTGCCGTTGCGCTGGTTCTCGACGAAGTACTCCGGTTTCACCAGCTTGCCGACATCGTGATAATAAGCGCAGACGCGAAGGAGAAGGGCATTGGCACCGACCGCGTCGGCCCCGGCCTCGGCCAGGTTGCCGACCGAAAGCGAATGTTGATAGGTTCCCGGCGCTTCGAGCGAAAGCCGTTTGAGAAGCGGCAGGTTCTGGTTGGAAAGCTCAAGCAGTCTGCTGTTGGTCGTGATGCCGAAGGCGCTCTCCAGCATTGGCAGGAAAAATGACACGATACCCACCGAAACCAGCCCGCCAACCAGGGCGCACGCGACCGACAGACCGATCGTCGACGACCGGTCCGGCAGACCGCGGTAGAGCTCCAGGACCAGTACGAGTACGACATTCGCGACACCGATAACCACCCCGACCCTGCTCAGAGACGCACGGTCACGCGACCGTTGCGCCGCGAAGGCGCCGATCGCGCCCGACGCCAGGGCGTAGACGGCAATCGAAAAATCGCCCCCCAGGAGGACGCCGGCGAGACCGGCTCCGCAGAGGGCGAAGAGCAGCGCCGGCTGCAGCCCGAACAGAACGAGAACGGTCACCGGCCCAGCTGCGACGGGCAACCCCCAGAGATAGGCCTCAACCGTCGACAATGCCTCCCCCTGGGCGTTGAAGGCGACCGCATTCGCGATGAACAGGCCAAGCCGGACTGCGGTTGCAAAGAGCAGCAACAGTATGAAGATCCTCGAAAGGCGGCGCTTGACCACCGCTGGACCGCCGGATTGACCCATCACCGGCCACCATCCGATGACCATGAGGGTAACCAGCAAACCGATCCCAGCGACTCGGGCCCAGGACCCTACATCCCGACGTTGGCGCTGGAACACCAAAAGGGTGTCAGCCACTTCCTGGGTCACCGTGTCACCACGCCGCACCAGGACCTGTCCGCGGCGAAGCTCTCGCGACCGTGGCAGCACCGCTGCGGCTGCCACCCGGCCGCGCTGCGACGTCTCCGCCCGGTTGAACACGAGGTCCGGGGAGATATTGGCCTCAAGGAAATCACCCACGGGCTTCATCCATCGCCGCGCCACGGCGGGGCGTTCGAGGAGCGTGGCACGCAGCACCTGTTCGAGACCCGTGCGCACGTCGATGGCTGCGGAAAGCTCGTCGAGCCCGGCGGTCTTCTCGGCGCCAGAAGCGATGTTTCTGATGATGACACCCCGCGAACCGCGTCGCTCCAACGCTCTTCGATCATCGACGATGTGGTCTCGAAATACCTGACCGACGACACCAACCAATGCACTTTCCAGGGGCTCGGAACATGACGAGGAGTCGAGAATGCGGAGTATCGCCTCGGTGGCCCGGAGGTCGGTAATGGCCTCGAGGTCTACGACGTCTTTGTCACCAGCCTCTTGGCGTTCCCTGCACCCTTCAAAGAGTATGTGCAGCTCGTTCTCGAGCTCCAGCCTCAGTCGAGGCTCGAGGTCGTACACCGGCAGCACAGAGGCTGCGGCCTCCTCCCGCGCAGCCCTCGTCGCCGCTTCGTCGGGGAGCGTTGTGTCGAACGGAATCACGAGGTCGAAGCTGGCCACCTCCCCAGGCTGCCAATCGGGCGGACCGCCGAGGCGGGGAAGGACCAACCAGGTACAGCCGACGATTGCGACGACGGCCCACAGGACAGGAAATCCGAGCAGTCCGTCCCACCAGCTCACACCCTCCTCGAGGCCGCGCTCGATCCTCGTCGTGGATGATCTGCCCTCCGCCTTTTGTTGACCATTTTGCTTCATGACTGCCCGTCGTCCCGCGCCCGATTCTTCGTCTCCCACCGCGCGTATCGGTCGACAACGGCCTCCACCAGTGGGTGGCGCACCACATCTCGGTGTGTGAATTGAATGAAGGCAAAACCCTCGACGCCGTCGAAAATGTCAAGGGCTTCGACGAGACCCGACGCCCGCGCGCCCGGCAGATCAATCTGGGTAATGTCGCCGGTGATCACCGTCTTCGAGTGAAAGCCCATTCGAGTCAGGAACATCTTCATTTGCTCGTGAGTCGTGTTCTGAGCCTCGTCGAGAATAATGAACGCATCGTTCAACGTCCGCCCCCGCATAAAGGCCAGTGGCGCAATTTCGATGACCTGGCGGTCAAGCAGTTTCGAGACCTTTTCATAGCCCAGAATGTCGTACAGAGCGTCGTATACCGGACGCAGATAGGGATTGATCTTCTCGACCAGGTCGCCGGGCAGAAAACCGAGCCGCTCGCCGGCCTCGACCGCCGGCCGAACGAGCACGATGCGCCGTACCTGTTTGTCCGTCAGCGCGGCCGCCGCCAATGCGACTGCAAGATAGGTCTTGCCGGTCCCTGCCGGACCGGTGACAAACACGTAGTCGTGGGAGGAAACCGAACGAATGAAGAGACGTTGGTTGAGGTTTCGCGGGGTCACGAAACGCCTCAAGGAGCTCGCAATCGACGCGTCGAGGAAGAACTCGACCAGATCGACCTCGAGATCTTCTTCCAGCACGCGCACTCCAGTCCGGTACTCCTCCTTACTGACCGCAGCTCCGGACGCCAACATGCGATCAAGGGACTCCAGAACGCGAAAGGCGATCACCTCTCCATTCTCTTCCCCTGACACCTGCACTTCTGGTCCGCGCGCGCTGACAGTAACACCGAGGCGCTCCTCGAGGTATCGGAGATTCTCGTCGCGCGTGCCGAAGAGCTGTTCGAGATGGCCTTCGCTGACGGTCAGACGCTGCATCGACTCGCCCGTACTGTTTGCCGGCCGTAGCCCGGGACAGCCATGTTCAAGGAAAAAAGTGGGTCTTCGTAATCCATGGGTTGACGCTCTATGAACGGCGCAACCGAGATCCGGTTGATCTTCATCCCGCCCACGAGGAGTCGATTGTACCAAGTGGGCATCAGATTGACCGCTTGGAGTGCCACTCGGTCTCCGGAATGCCCGACGAGGCGTTGAGATACCGGGAGAGAGTGAAGAGCGCATCGGACAGGCGGTTGAGGTAGGCCTGGAGGCCTTCCGGCGCCCCGCCTTCAGCGCCCGCCAGCGTGCCAACACGCCGTTCTGCACGTCGACACACCGTTCGGGAAACGTGTGAGATTGCGGCGGCCCGGCTGCCACCGGGAAGAATGAATGCCGTCAAGGGCTCGATTTCCAAATCCATGGCGTCGATCCATGCCTCGAGTGAATCCGCGTCCCAGGCACCAGGATCGTGTTCAATGCGACCCCCCGGATCGGCAAGCGCCGCCCCTACCGAGAAGAGCGATTCCTGAATCTCCACCAGCCGTTTTTCGACATCATCGGGCAAGGGCTCGCAGCGCAGCAGTCCGAGCAGCGATGTCAGCTCATCGATCGTGCCGTACGCCTCGACGCGAATGCTCTCTTTGCGCACCCGACCACCCGAGAGGAGAGAGGTTTCTCCTGAGTCTCCTTTGCGTGTGTAGACCTTCATTCGGGCATTCTACTGGCTTTGGCGCTGGTCATCCACCAAAAACCCGCTGGAGGGCGCAGGGTGCGCAGGGAGCATAAGCCGTTTCAGGGGGTGGGCGACCCTGGATCCTGCATCCGGGCGGGCGTGTGGATAGGTGAACCCTGTATCCAGGCAGTTCTTTGGCTGGATCGAGGGTTCGCAGAGCATTCTCTGGGCCCTCGATACACCTTCAACAGACCCCCTTGTGGTAATCTCGAAAGAGCTCACCGGAGCTCTTGGGAGGGGTGGTGGAGCTCAACGAACTGCTCATGTTCATGACCAAGAAGGGGGCGTCCGACCTCCACATCAAGCCGATGCGGCCGCCTCTGCTTCGGATTCAAGGCCGGCTCATTCCCATCAAGGCAAACCCTCTCCAACCCGAAGAGGTCGAGAAGATGCTCGGCGAAATCTTGAAACCCGGCCAGCGAGCGCGTTTCGACGAGCGCCAGGCGGTCGACATGGGCTATGGCGTGCCGGGAGTCGCCCGCTTCCGGTGCAATATCTTCCTTCAGAGGGGCACCATGGCGGGCGTGTTCCGTCGCGTCCCCTTCGAAATTCAGGGCATCGAGGATCTCAATCTTCCCGATGTGATTGCGTCGTTCACCGATTACCAGAGTGGCCTGGTGTTGGTCACAGGACCGACCGGATCCGGCAAGTCGACGACCCTCGCGGCGATGATCAACCTGATTGCGAAGGCCCGTCAATGCCACGTCGTGACAATCGAAGATCCGATCGAGTTTCTCTTCCAGGACGACAAGGCAACCGTTTCCCAGCGCGAGGTCGGCACCGACACGCCGACCTTCCACGAAGCCCTGCGAAACTGCATGCGGCAGGATCCGGACGTGATCATGGTCGGTGAGATGCGCGATCTCGAAACCATGGCGACCGCGATCACTGCCGCCGAGACCGGCCACCTGGTTTTCTCGACCCTGCACACGAACAACGCCGCGCAGACTGTGGATCGGATCATCGACTCGTACCCTTCGGACCAGCAATTGCAGGTCAGGGGACAGCTGGCCCTGGTGTTGAGGGCGATCGTCTCGATGCAGCTGGTGGAGGACCATGAGGGTAAGCACCGCCTGCCCGCGTGCGAGATCCTGGTCAACGCTCCAAAGATCTCCAAGCACATCGAAAACGGCGAAATCAAAGAAATCCTCGAGGAGATGGAGAACTCGGTCAACTTCTACCACATGCAGAGCATGAACCAATCATTGATCTCACTCCTTGCCCACAACAAAATCACCTACGAACAAGCAATTGATTCATCGAGCGAACCCGATGATCTCTCGCTCAAGCTGCGAGAGATGTTCCCGTCCATCGAAGACCGCTTTAGGGAGGGTGAGATGGCACCGTCGCCCGCAGATTTTTCTCAGATCACCGAGCTTCTGGAGACCAAGCGCCTCTACGAAGAAATGGAAGAGCGGCACCGAGCCAAGATTCAGGAGAAGGACGAACAGATCGAGGCACTCGAGGCCGATCTCACCGCTCTCAGGGAACAGGTCCAAGAAACTTCGGGCAATACCGACGAACTGCGCCGCGAGGCCGAGATCGCCCGCTCCGAGGTGCAACGCGCCCGCGAGGAGGCGCAGCAGAAGATTAACGCTCTCAACGAGCGGATCCGCGAGCTCAACCAGCAGCTCGGTGGCGGTGGCGCCGGCAAGGGTTCATCGGGCTTTTTCAAACGATAGCCCCACCACCCATCCAGGCTTGAGGCTTGCTGACGGCCTTCGGCCGTCGCGACTCACCCCCGCCAGCGAGTGGCCGATCACCGGCACCTACACCCACCCTTCCTTTTCGGTGTCGGCCACGAATTTCTGCCGGCGGCGAGTTGTGACCTGAGGCTTGGTGTTGCCCAACCTCCACCCTGATCGTCTACTCCTCTAGACGGCTCCTTTGCGTTAAGATCACTGCCGGAGACAACGTGCCTGATCTCACTTCCGCCGACGCGCTCCTTGAAGAGCTCCACGCCCTCCTCGTCGAAGGCGAAGAGGACGCGCTCAAGATCTTCCTGCGTCTTGTCCGTCCGGAGGACATCGCCGAGTGGCTGGAACTGTTGGCGACAGATGATCGTCAGAAGATCCTCTCGGCCCTCGATCACGAATCGGCAGGGACGGTCCTCACTGACACCACCGCTTCAATCCGCGCCGAGCTGGTCGAGGAGATCGGACCCGAACGCCTCGCGCGTATCGCTGAAGCCCTGCCCGCGGACGAGGCAGCAGACCTCATCGGCGAGCTCGAGTTGGCGGAAACCGAAAAGGTCTTGCACCACATCTCGACCGAGGACGAGGAGGTCCTTCGACAGCTCCTGACCTACCCGGATGACACTGCCGGCGGTATCATGAACCCGGACGTCGTCGCCCTCCGGCCGGGTGAAACCGTCGATGACGCCATCCGCTATTTGCGCTCGGTGGCCGAGGACACCCCAGTTTCCGCGGTCTATGTGGTCGACGAGGATCGCCGGCTTATGGGCTTTGTTCGCTTGCGGCGGATGGTCACGGCACGTCCGGCCGCGCTGCTCGGCGACATCATGTCCACCGATGTCATCTCGGTTCTGGTCGACACCGATCAGGAAGAGGTCGCGGACATTGTCGACAAGTACGACTTCCTGGCCATTCCGGTCGTCGACGCGAACGGCCATTTGATGGGCGTGGTCACCGTCGACGACATTCTCGGCGTCATCGAGGATGAGGCCACCGAAGATATCTACAAGATGGCCGGTTCCTCGATCGAGGAAGAGGAGTCGGAGTCGATTCTCCATGTCGCACGCTATCGTCTGCCGTGGCTGCTGGTGTGTCTCGCGGGGACCCAGCTGTCGTCCATGGTTCTCCTCTTCGCTTCGAAAGAGGTCCACCTTTACGACCAGATGTCAGTATTCACCGCCGCCATCATGGCGATGGCGGGCAACACCTCGCTGCAGTCATCCACCACGACCGTTCGACGGCTCGCCCTCGACACTCTTCCCCGATCGCGATTCCTGCGCCACATCTCACGCGAGGTTCTTGTCGCCCTCTTGATGGGCATCGTGTGCGGAGCCCTGGCGTCGGCACTTGCGGTGGTTTTTCATCACAACCCCTTGATCGGGCTGGCGTTGGGCCCGGCGATGGCGATCGGCATGTCGGCCGCAAGCCTGCTCGGCGCTGCCATGCCGATGGTCCTCGACATCGCCGGTGTCGATCCCGCGGTTGCCTCCGGGCCACTGGTCTCGACGATCAATGACTCCCTCGCCCTTGCGGTGTACTTCTCAGTCGCGACGGCAATGATGGTGTGGATTGGGTGAAGGCTTTACGGCTTTACGGCTTTACGGCAAAACGTCAGGGCCTGCCGTCTCATTGTCAAGATCAGGTGCCGACTCGCCGTCTATCCGTATTGCCGTACGGCCTGGGTGCGCGGGTGGTGCCGTATAGCCGTGGGTGGGCGGACGGCGGTCCATTGGGAACGCGACCGGGATCGGGATCGGATCAGGCTGGTTCGGGATAGCCGAAGAAGTAGCCCTGTTGGAGCTCGATGCCGAGACTTTCGAGAGTTTCGACCTCGTCCTCGGTCTCGACGCCCTCGGCGATCACAACCGACTGGCTGTCACGTGCAAAGCCGGTAATCGCCGACACCAGATTGCGTTTGATCGGCTCGTCGGGTAGGTCGCGCACCAGCATTTTGTCGAGCTTGATGAAATCTGGCTGCAGTTCGGCCAGCACATGAAGCGCGCTGTAGCCGGTTCCCATGTCGTCGATCGCGATACGGAATCCGTGTTTGCGGAGCTCCGCCACCCGTTCACGCAGCCTGCTGGCGCTTTCAGCATAGGTGCGTTCGGTGATCTCCAGGACGCACTCGCTGGGAGATCGCCCTGAATTCTTGACGCGTCCCGTCAAACCGAGCCCTTCAGACTCGATGTACTCGAGGCCGAGCATCGACAGATTGACAAAGAGGATCGATCCCTCAGGCAGTTTTCGGGCGTTCCCGAGTGCACGATCCAAGCACAACAGCTCGACCTCGCCGAGCATGCCTGCCCGCTCGGTAAAACCGAAAAGATTGTCAGCAGTCTCCAGGTAGCACCCCTCAGGGCCGCGGCTCAGCGCTTCGTAACCGATGACCTCGCGCCCTGGCACGCGGACAATGGGTTGGAACAGAGTGCGGATCGAGCCCTCTCGGAGGATCTGCCGCACCTCGTCGAGACGCGCTTGATCGAGAGCCTCACCGCGGCGGTGAAAATCCTGCCGGGCTTCGAGGATTCCGTTGTAGATAGTCCGCTCGACACGGAGGGCCGGACGCATCTTGATCACTCCCTGCCCAACACGCACCGCTACCTTTTCGCTCTCTCCGGTTTCGTGGGTGATGGTGATTCCGTCGATCAAGGAGTCGTGCAGACGGCCGGCCTCGAAATGGTCAGCCAGGATAACGAGAAAGATGTCGCCGCGAACATTCTCCTGACACAGGAGGCTGGCCGAGCCGGCCGTAGCTTCAAGCAGACCGCTGAGATGGCCGGCGACACTGAACAGAACAGCGTCATATCGTTCCCATCCGACGATTCGCTCGAGATTCTGTTCGTGCTCGATACGCACAAGGAGAACCTGAAGAGTCCCGCGTTCGTCCAGCATCCTGCGGATCCGATCGAGCACGACGGGCAGGGTCGGAAGCTTGGTAACGGGATCAAATAGGCTCGCGCGATACTGTAGAATCCTCGTCTTCAGCTCGACGGGATCGGAGATGACGAAGCCGTTGAGTGACATGCCGGCTACGCACTCGTGTCGGCGTCGGATATCTCGAGAAGCTGCCGGACCTGGCGCACCAGCTCACGTGGTGAAAACGGCTTGCAGATATAGGCATTTGCACCCAACTGCAGCGTGCCGAGCTGGTCCTGGTGACCGCTCCGGGCACTGACCACGAGTACCGGCACGTCTGCCCCTTTGACATCGAGGCGGAGAAGCTTCAGCAGCTCCATGCCGTCGAGATCAGGCATCATCAGGTCGAGAAGCACGAGGTCGGGGGGATCGGCCAGCAGCCGGGCCAGAGCTGAACGCCCGTCAGTGTCGGTTTCCACCTGAAAACCGTCCGATTTGAGGATGGTAGCCAGGAGATCCACCATATCCGGTTCATCATCGACCACGAAAACCCGCGCCATCAAACCTCCCTCGCGGCTGGACGGTCATCGTCAGCCTCTTCGAGTCTAACAGACGGACCGCTCCCTCTCGCGACGTCGCTGGCGAATCCTCCAAATGGCAACCATACAAAGAATGTGGAACCGATCCCCTCTTCACTCTCAGCCCACACCGCTCCCCGGTGGGCCTCGACGATGCTGCGTACCAGTGACAGGCCGAGGCCCATTCCGCCGAATCGGCGCCGGGAGCTCGGATCCACCTGGTAGAAACGGTCGAAGATCCGGATCAGCTCGGTCGGTGGAATACCGACACCACTATCCTGGATCCGCACCAGAACACCATGTCGTCCCTCGTGATCACAGTCCTCAGCGAGCACCAGAACAGTTCCGCCCTGCGGTGTGAATTTCACCGCGTTGTCCAGGAGATTGAGGAAGACCCGTTCAATCTGCTCGGGGTTGGCCTCCAAAGCCCGCAGATCCGGTTGCATCTGCAACACGAAGTGCACTCCATCGCCCTCCATCCGAGGCCTGAAAGTGTCGATGGTTCCTTCCAGAATCGTTTTGAGGTCGATCTCCTCGCGCGCCGAATCGAGCGCAGTGAATCGGTCCAGACGCGACAACTGGACCAGCTCTTCGACCCGCAGCGATAACCGCTCGACATTCTTTCGGCACACCATGACCGCCCTGACCGATTCGTCGGAAATCGTCCCGAGACCGCCATCCGCCATCAACTCGAGATATCCCCGAAGCGCGGTGAGCGGCGTTTTGAGCTCGTGCGAAACGTTGGCGACCAGATCGGCCTTGGTTTGGTCGAGAGTCTCCAACTCGCGGTTGGCTTCTCGGAGCTGGCGGATAGTCGCTACCAGCTCGTCGGCCATGAGATTGAAGGCATCGGCAAGCTCCTCGATCTCGTCCCGGGAGTCGATGGAGACCCGTTCTTCGAGGCGGCCTTGCTGAATCCGCATGACCCCGGCCCGCAGACGGTCGACGTCGTGCGTGATGCCCCCGGCGAGGGTCACGGAGACCCATTGGGTCAGACCGAGGCCGATCGCCAGGATCAGCGCCGAAAGCCACAACGAGGAGCGGAGCTGGCGGTCGACGTTGGCGTAGGTGAAGGTCCCCACGAGCGAGTAAACGTGCTCGCCCCATTGTTTGACCACCGGCGCAACGACCCGGTAGGCAGTACTTCCATCGGCCTCAGTTACCTGTTCGGCAGTCGACTCGAGACCAGAAATGGCTCGAAGCAGCTTACGATCCGTGATCACCGGTGACTCGATGCCGTCGCCGAAAAGAACGACGTCGTTGCCCTCAGCACGCAACACGACCTTGCCGCGAACATCGATGATTTCGAGGCGTTCGACGTCGTTGTTGAGCTCTCGGAGTTGCGCCACCTGCTGGTCGAGGAGTCCCTTGCCGGAGGAACCGAGGAAACCCACGAGATAGGTCAGAGGTTCACTGATCAGAGATGCGTAGGTGCGAGCGGATCGCTCCATGTTCCGTCGCACCGCATGGTGGCGGAACACCACCAGCACCAATGCGCTGAGCACGAGACTGACCACCACCGCGAACGCTATGTGGCGGGCAATCCGCGTCTGCAGCAGGACACGTCGACGAGTCACTCGAGCGCCGCCCCCCAGTCCATTTGCCTTCCGATCATACCGCGCGCACGCCTATTCGAGGTTCTGAACCTGTTCACGGACCCGCTCGGCGGCGGACTTGGCATCCACCAACCGATCAGCAACTCCGAGCTCCCGGCACTTCGAACCGAGGGTGTTGAGCTCACGATGGATCTCCTGGCAGAGAAAATCGAGCGAGCGCCCAACCACCCCACCTGCCGCCAGGCGTTCTGTGAAGTTCTCGAGATGGGCCCTCAGCCGCACGATCTCCTCCGCCACATCGGCCCGATCCGCCAGCACCGCCGCCTCCTGAAGGATGCGTTCAGTGTCGACCTGCACCTCGGGCCCCATGAGATCTTCGACCCGCTCCCGTATCCGGTCGAGAAGCCGTTGTCGAAACTCTTTCATCTGTGGTTCGAACCAGTCGGCAAATGCAGCCACCTCCGCGAGTTCCAATTCGATTTGGTGGACGAGGCGTTCGCCCTCCTCACGCCGCATTTTCACCGCCTCAGCTACGGCCTCAGAGGCCACCGAACGCAATCCGGACACTTCATCTTCCTCGAGAATCGTCTCCTGCGAAGCAACCGAAACCAGTCCCGGCACCGTCAGGACATCGCCGAGATCCACCTTCGAGCCGAATTTTTCGGGCACAGTGACTTTGGATAGCTGATCGAGTACCTCACGCACAGCTTCGGTGTTGACCGCGACATCCACCTCTGCCGTGAGGATTCGTTCCAGGTTGACTTGCGCACTCACACGGCCGCGATGAAAATGCTTCGAGATCACCGAGCGAACAGCGGCTTCGATCTCGGGCGTGTCCTCGCGCAAGTTGGTACGCACCTGAATATCCAGGAATCGGTGGTTGACCGACCGCACCACCACCGTTACGCCGAACCGATCCGAGAGCTCGGCCCGTGCGCGCCCGAAACCGGTCATGCTCATCAAGGCCATACCGCCTCCGTCCTTCTTTGTCCCCAGTCTTTCAGGTTAGCGGGTCCAAGCCTGGCGATCAAACGATTGATCGTCAAAACTTTAGAGACATGCGGGTGTGCTTCAGGAAAGTACCTGCATCTCGACCATCCGCCAATACGGGCCACCGGCAGCGACCAGCTCGTCATGGCTCCCCAATTCAGCAACTCGACCATTCGCGAGCACGGCGATCACGTCTGCACGGCGAGTCGTCGACAACCGATGGGCGATCACGAGGGTGGCGCGATCACGCGTGAGACGGTCGAGAGCCCGTTGGATCATGGTCTCCGACTCCGGGTCGAGAGCCGATGTCGCCTCGTCGAGAATCAGAATCGGCGGATTCTGGAGCACGGCTCGGGCGATGGCCAGGCGCTGGCGTTGTCCGCCCGAGAGCTTCACCCCACCTTCGCCAATAATGGTGTCGTACCCGGCCGGCAGGCTCCGGATGAAATCGTCGGCATCGGCGGCGTTCGCGGCCGCCTCTACAGCGTTGTCAGAAATGCCCTCGCGACCACAGACGATGTTGGTTCGCACAGTGTCGTCGAAGAGGAGGGGCTCCTGAGTCACCAGGCCGATCTGTGTCCTCAGGCTCGCAAGCGTGAGATCTCGCACATCGTGGTCGCCCACCCACACCGCTCCCTCCTGGACATCAATGAATCGTGGGATAAGCTGTGCCACGGTGCTCTTGCCGGCTCCCGAAGCTCCAACCAACGCCACCGTCGACCCACGGGGAAGATGAAGTTCGAAATCACGCAATACCCACCGGTCGGGCCGATAGGCGAAACCGACCTTTTCGAATCGGACGCCCGCACCGATTCCGGTGAGGGCACGAGCGTTGGGCCGCTCGCACACCGCCACAGGTGCGTCGATGATTTCGAAGATCCGGCTCGCGGCCACCACTGCCGGCTGCAGCACGAGATTGAACTTGTTGAGTCTCTTGAGTGGGTTGTACACAGCGTAGGCGCCAAGAACAAACGCCGACAGATCGCCGAGAGTCATGCCACCGGCTGTGATTTGAGATGAACCGTAGGCGATCACCGCCACCGCCGCGACAACTCCCGCAACCTCCATCACTGGCGCGTTGGCCGCCTGAATCGCGCGCGCGGCAAGGCCGGCAAGATACTGTCTTTGATTGACACAACGGAATCGTTCGGCCAAAAAATCAACCATTCCGAAGGTCTGAACAACCCGGATACCGCGCACCGTCTCGTCAATCACCACCGCGATCTCGTCGGTGCGTTCCTGGGCCTGAAGCGCCCGCGCCCGCATCCGGCGGCTGAAGTGGAGAACTGGTGCGAAGAGCATAGGCGCTGCGAGGGTTGTTGCCAGGGTCAGGCGGAGGTCCAGGGACACCAGGAAAACGAGAATCACCGGCACGGTGACAAGGTCCTGTGCGACATCACCGATACGTTCCGCCAGGGCCTCGCGAAGAAGCAGGAAATCGCTTGTCGCCCGCGACACCAACGCAGCGGTGGAGCGATCATGAAAAAACACCGGCGTTTGGACGAGGAGGCTCTCGAAGAACAGATCCCGCAGATCTCGGACTGTCGCGAGACCAAACCTCGCTGATGCAAACCGTACGAGAAACGCAAAGAGGTTCTTGACCACGATCGTCAACAACGCCAGAACCAGGATGGCGGCACGATTTTCACCAACCCAACCCCGGAGAGTCCGCTCCGCACGAGCGGCGGTCACGTCAAGCGCGCCGACCACGCCGGCCACAGGTGGTTCGAGAGACGCCTGGGCGGTCGAGGACGGCCGCAACACCTGGTCATAGATCGGGCGCACGAGGTTGAATACAAAAACGGTCGCACCTGCCACCACGACCATGCTCGTCAACGCGAGAAGAATCCATGCCCCATGCCTCTTCGCCAGCCCGAGGACACGCAGGAAATCTCTCATTGGCGGAGGTTAGCATGTGGCCGAGGGCCTGAGGCCCGGAGCTCGGGGTTCTATTGAAAGCTCCTCCGAACGTCAAAAACTGTGGAACCGCAAAGACGCGAAGGGCGCAACGATCGTCGCCAAGAAAAACTCAAAGAAAATCTCTGCGCGTCTTTGCGCCTTTGTGTTTTCAAAGCCATGGCATCCAGCGAATACGCCTAAAAAACGCCTACCGGTGGAAGAATCAGAAGTTTGGGTCGCGCTTCTCGAGGAAGGCACGCGCTCCTTCTTCGGGGTCGCCGGTGGCGAAGAGCAGGCGAAAGGACGCCAGTTCGAGAGCCAGTCCGGCGCTGCCCCGCGCGGACGCTCGCATGAGATCACGGGCGGCCGTCACCGAGGCCACCGACATCGAATCAGGGAGGGGCAACGGCGCGTCCGCCGGCACGATCCCAGTGGCGACACCGAGCGTGACAGCGTCGGCTGCCGACAGATCATCTACCTCCAATAGACCTCGCGCGAGGGCCGCACGGCCCGCGCGCCCCAGGGCCCAGATCACACCGTCTGCAGGTGCATCGGCGCTCGCCGCCAACCTCAGATTCGCCTGCGGACGCAGGTAGACCAGATCCGAGCACAGGGCAACATCGAGCGCGGGCGATGAGAGCTCTCCAGCCACGTCCGCCACGGTCACTGCGCGGCTTCTCGTCCACTGCTCCACGACAAACCACGGAAGAGGATCACCGCTTCCTCCCTTCAGGAAAGCTACAACCATGTACCCGATCTCGCGCGCCTCGGCGGCCAGGGCGGCAGCCTGCGCGCCGCCATCCTCGTGATGGTTCCAATCGATCCGCCTCATGCGCCAAGTCTACCCGTACGCAACCCCAGAACTTGAATGAACGGGACCTCATGAATAATGTGGGCTAAAATCCCGCCATGAATCCACGTATCCTCGCCGAACACGCCAGCGACCATTACGTGCTCCAGGCAGTACTCGGTGACATGACGGCGGAGCGGGTCGACGCTATCGTCAACGCGGCGAACTCGAACCTCGCTCACGGCGGCGGCCTCGCGGGTGCCATCGTTGCCCGCGGCGGCGCGGTGATCCAGGAAGAGTCGGACAAGCTCGCGCCAGTTACCACCGGAAATGCCACAGTCACCTCGGCCGGCGCTCTCCCCTGCCGCTGGGTGATCCACGCGGTGGGACCGATCTGGGGCAACGGAAACGAGGAGGCCTCGCTGCGATCGGCGGTGCGAGCGAGCCTGGATCGCGCCGCTGATCTCGGTGCGGAATCGATCGCCCTACCCGCTATCTCGACTGGTATTTTCGGCTACCCCAAGCAAGAAGGGACCGCAACCATCGTCAAGGAAGTTCAATCGTGGCTCGACTGCCATCCACACACTTCGCTGGCAACGGTCCGTTTCACCGCTTTTGACGAACCCACCGCCGAGCTGTTTGCAGAGGCAGTCCGGGTTCTAGCAACCTCCGTGCCCAATTCGGGTATCTGACCCCGATTCCGGTCAGCCTTTAGCCCCCAAATTATTGACCTTAATAATCTTAGCTCGATGTCCAGGGTGTGTGCTACAATCCCCCGCCGTATCGACGACTTTTAGAGGAGGGTCAACCTCACCCCATGGCAGATCTTCACCAATTCCGCACATCGCCCGAAGAACCCCTCGATTGCATGTACATCATAAAGAGCACCGACAGCGATCCGCTGGGCGGGCTCGAGTTCTCGGCCAAGGAGCGCAAGTCGCTGAGAACAAAAGCCAAAGCCCTCGGTCCGCGCGGTGAAGAAGGCGAATTGATCTCGGGCGAATGTCCGATCGACATCGCCCACCGGATCACTTTCGTAGGTGTCGGCGACGAAAAAGACATCACTCACTCGAGGATGCGCGAGGCCCTCAACAGAGTCATGCGCCAGGCTACCAAGAACCGCGAGTACCAGATCGCACTCGGCGTGCCGGTCAAGGTCCACGGCCTCACCGCCGCCGAATCGCGCCTCTTCGCGCTCCGCGAGGCGTCGATTTCGGACTACACCTTCGACACCTTCAAATCGAAGAAGAACGAGTTCGAGAAGATCGACGGCCTCCATATTCTCCCCCTCGTCAAGGAAACCGAGGACGAGCTGGAAGAGCGGCTGGTGAAGGTCCGCCTGTTGAGGGCCTCGCAGGTGCTGGCACGCAATCTCGGAAACCGACCGGCAAATGACCTCAACCCGGAAACCTTTGCGCAGGCGGCAAAGGAGATGTCCGAAGAGGCGAAGGGTCTGCGGGTCACCATCCTCGGAGTGAAGGAGCTTCAAAAAGAGAAAATGGGCGGCATCCTCGGCGTCAGCCAGGGCTCCGTGCAGGAGCCGCGGATGATCATCATCGAGCATCGGCCCAAGAAGCCAAAAAAATCGGTGGTGTTGGTCGGTAAGGGCGTGACCTTCGATTCCGGAGGCATTTCGATCAAACCCGCCGCCGGGATGGGCGCGATGAAGGCTGACATGGTCGGCGCCGCAACCGTCATGGGCATCATGCGCGCGGTCGCTGACCTCGACCTTCCGATCAAAGTTGTCGGTCTGATCCCGGCGGTCGAAAACATGCCCTCGGGATCCGCGATCAAACCCGGAGATATTCTCACGACCTCGAGCGGCAAAACCGTCGAGGTCGACAACACGGATGCCGAAGGCCGGCTGATTCTTGCCGATGCGCTGCACTACTCCGCGCGCTTCAATCCCGACATCGTGATCGATTTCGCCAGCCTCACCGGGGCCTGTGTCGTCGCACTCGGCCACGAGGCCGCGGGCATGATGGGGAACGACAAGGATCTCATGGATGAGCTCCAGAAGCTCGGCGAGCAGGTCGGCGAGCGGGTGTGGCCGATGCCTCTGTACGAAGAGTACCTCTCCTACCTCAAGAGCGAGTGGGCGGATATCAAGAATGCCGGTTCACGCTGGGGCGGGGCCGTCACCGCCGGGACCTTCCTCAAGCAGTGGGTCCCCGACAAGGTGAGTTGGGCGCACCTGGATATCGCCGGTGTCGGCTACAACGAGAAAGAGCACAACGGACTGCCGAAGGGTGCATCCGGCTTCGGCGTGGTGCTCGGCGCGACCTTCCTCGAAAACCTCTTGAAGTAATGCATCTCCACTCTCTCATGCGAAACGCCGCGGAAGACGCGGCGTTTTTCTTTTGAGGTATTGATGACGCATTCTCCGAGTGTCCACATCGGGCCGATCGAGGTCTCACCACCGGTCGTCCTCGCGCCGATGGCCGGGGTCACCAATTATCCATTTCGCACGCTGTGCCGCCGTTTCGGGGCAGGGCTCTACATCAGCGAGATGATCACCGCCCGGCCGCTGGTTGAGGGCCGCGAGAAAACCCTCAAGCTGGCTGACTTCGGCCCCACCGAGAGCCCTCGCAGCCTCCAGCTCTACGGCGTCAATCCGCACGACGTCGGCGAAGCGGTACGCCGTCTCGTGGGTGAAGGCCGTATCGACCACCTCGACCTCAACTTCGGGTGTCCGGTCCGCAAGGTGACCCGCAAAGGTGGCGGCGCCGCCATCCCGGCGAAACCGCGGCTGCTGGAGTCGATCGTCCGGGCTGCGGTCAGGGCGGCCGTCGAGGTGCCGGTGACGATCAAGTTCAGGATGGGAATTGATGATGAACACCTCAACTTCCTTGATTCCGGCCGGATTGCGGAGGACCAGGGGTGCGCGGGTGTCACCCTTCACGCACGCACCGCCGCTCAGCTGTATGACGGCCACGCCAGATGGCGCGCCATCGGCGAGCTCAAGCAGGTTGTGACGTCGATTCCGGTCTTCGGCAACGGCGACATCTGGGTCGCAGACGACGCCGTCCGCATGGTGCGGGAGACCGGCTGCGATGGTGTCGCGGTCGGGCGTGGCTGTCTCGGGCGCCCGTGGTTGTTTCGCGATCTGGCTGACGTGTTCATGGGACGTGAGCCGCAGACACCACCGAATTTTGGCGAGGTCGCGGACCTCATGATCGAGCACGCGCGACTCCTCGTGGACTGGTTCGGCGAACGGCAGGCCATGCTCTCGTTCCGCAAGCACAGCGGCTGGTACACCAGAGGTTTCCGGTCGAGCGCACGCCTTCGCGATCGGCTGATGCGGGTGCGGCATTTCCCCGAACTCGAGGAGATCCTTGCCGAGATCGATCGCGAGGCACCGTTCCCCGAGCACGGCCACCTCGTTCGCCGCGGCAAACGCGGCGGCACCCAGAAAGTCGCACTTCCAAAAGGCTTTTGGGACGATCCCGACGACCCGACGCCCCCCGATGCTGAAGCGGAACAGGCTATATCCGGGGTTTGACACTTCTTTTCGCGACCACTCGGATGCTCTACGCTCGATAGCACAAACAGGTAAGTC
>CAYRFI010000012.1:0-57882 GCA_964423595.1 uncultured Thermoanaerobaculia bacterium
GGCCTTCGGCGCACCGCCTCGGTGAGCTGCCCGCCCTCGTCGTAACCGACATAGCCCGGAGGGGCGCCGATCATCCGCGCCACCGCGTGCTTCTCCATGTACTCCGACATGTCGATCCGGACCATAGCCCGCTCGTCATCGAAGAGGAATTCGGCCAGTGCCCGGGCCACCTCGGTCTTGCCGACTCCGGTGGGACCGAGGAAGAGGAATGAGCCGATCGGCCGGTTGGGGTCCTTGAGCCCGGCCCGGGCACGTCGCACCGCCGCCGCCACCGCCATTACCGCGTCCTCCTGGCCGACCACTCGCTCGGCAATCCGCTCCTCCATGCGCAGGAGTTTGTCCTTTTCGCCTTCGAGCAGCCGCGATACCGGAATGCCGGTCCACTTCGATACCGAACGCGCGATGTCCTCCTCACCGACCTCTTCGGCAAGCATCGTCCCGTACTCGGTCTGGTGAACCTTCAGGGCATCGGATGCCTCCTCGAGCTCACGTCGGAGATTGACGAGCTCGCCGTAACGCAGCTGCGCGGCGCGCTCGAGATCCCCATCGCGCTCGGCACGGTCGGCCGCCTCCCGGGTCTCCTCGAGGCGTTCCTTGATCTCCTGGAGCCGAGAGATGAGCTCCTTCTCCGTGTGCCACTGCGCCTTGAGGCCGGAGATCTCCTCCTTGAGCTCGCCGAGCTCCTCTTCGATGGATGCGCGCCGCTCCTTCGAGCTCTTGTCCTTTTCCTTGGCCAGCGCCCGTTTTTCGATCTCGAGCTGGAGGGCGCGCCGATCCAGCTGATCGATCTCGGTCGGCATCGAGTCGATCTCGATGCGCAGTCTCGAGGCCGCCTCGTCGACGAGATCGATGGCCTTGTCTGGCAGGAAGCGGTCGGTGATATAGCGATTCGACAGCGCGGCCGCCGCCACCAGAGCTGTGTCCGCGATGCGGACGCCGTGGTGGACCTCGTATTTCTCCTTGAGGCCGCGCAGGATGGCGATGGTCTCCTCCACCGACGGCTCGTCCAGCATCACCGGCTGAAAGCGCCGCTCGAGGGCGGCGTCCTTTTCGATGTACTTGCGGTACTCCGAAAGGGTGGTGGCGCCGATGGCGCGGAGCTCACCGCGGGCAAGCGCCGGTTTGAGGATGTTGGCGGCGTCCATGGCGCCTTCGGAGGCACCTGCACCGACCAGCGTGTGGAGCTCGTCGATAAAGAGAATGACCTCACCTTCAGAGTTGACGACCTCCTTGATGACCGCCTTGAGACGATCCTCGAACTCGCCGCGGTACTTGGCGCCTGCGATCAGGGCTCCCATATCGAGAGAGACGATGCGGCGGTTCTTGAGAATCTCGGGAACGTCCCCGGAGGCGATGCGTTGAGCGAGGCCCTCGGCGACCGCGGTCTTGCCGACCCCGGGCTCGCCGATGAGCACCGGGTTGTTCTTGGTGCGACGGGTCAATACCTGCATCACCCGTCGGATTTCTTCGTCTCGGCCGATTACCGGGTCGAGCTTGCCGGCGTCGGCGAGCTCGGTCAGATCACGGCCATAATTGGCCAGGGCCTCGTATTTGTCTTCGGGGTTGGCATCGGTCACGCGGTGCGACCCGCGCAGTTCCTGGATCGCGGTCAGGAGCGATTCCTTGGTCACTCCATGCACCTGGAGGGCACGAGCTGCTGCCGAGTCGGGCACCGACACGATCGCCAGCAGGAGATGCTCGACCGAGACGTACTGGTCCTGGAATTGCGGGGCGAGCTTTCTCGCCTGCTCCAGTACCGTGCGAAGACTGCGCGAGGGCTGTGGTTCGGCGCCGCCTTCGGCCGCCGGCAGGCGATCGAGAGCGTCTTTGAGCTCGGACTCGAACTGCGAGGCCGGCACGCCGAGCTTGGCCAACAGGCGCGGCACGATGCCGGCCTCCTGCTGCATCAATGCCAGCAGCAGGTGGGTCGGGGTGGTCTCGGGGTTGCCGCGAGCGGCAGCCGAGGTGAAGGCATCCTGAAGCGCCTCGGAAGCCTTGACTGTGTATTGACTCTGCCCGTTCATGGGTTGTTTTCCTCCTGGTAAAGGCCCGTACGGCCCGCACATAAGATAATATCTTAGTATTCTCTTGTCAAGTATGAATTTCTCAGATCTGATAATTTTTTTATCAGATCTGTGGATGACGTTATTGTATGGCCCTGAATTCAGGGGACGGAATATCTCCCGCCCTTGTGGAGGGAAAAAGAGGTGTTGACGGGCGGCAACTCCGGCGCTGCTGCAGATTTGCCGATGCGTGAGGTTGACGCGATGAAGGCGCCACATTCGAACGCCAGGCGCCAGGCCTCTAGCCCCAGGCCCCGCTCGGCTACAGGTACAATGCCTCCCGAGAGAAAAGGAGACTCGAAAGGAACGATGGGTGAGCAGGATGTTCGTGAACAGTCGAAGGCCGAGGAGATTAGGGTCTTTCTTCGGCACCTTCTGAAGGACGTCAGGGCCTTCGAGCAGATGCTCAAAGAGGAGCGGTTCGAAACCGGTGTCCGACGCATCGGTGCCGAGCAGGAACTCTTCCTGGTCGATCAGCTCTGGCGGCCGGCGCCGATTGCTACCGAGGTCCTGGAAACTTTGGATGATCCCCACTTCACCACCGAGCTTGCGCGCTTCAACCTCGAGTTCAACCTCGATCCGCACGAGTTCGGTGGCTCCTGTCTGCGTGACATGGAGTGGCAACTCGGCGAATTGCTTGGAAAAGCCCGGGACGCCGCACAGAAATGCGGCGGCGACGTTGTCCTGACCGGGATCTTGCCCACCCTCAAGAAGACCGACCTCGAACTCATCAACATGACGCCCAACCCGCGCTACTACGCGCTCAACGATGCGATGAACCGACTCCGCGGCGGCGCCTACGAGTTTTACCTCGAGGGCCTCGATGAGCTCCAGCTGCATCACGATTCGATCCTCGTCGAGGCGGCGAACACGAGTTTCCAGGTCCACTTCCAGGTCTCGCCCGACGAGTTCGCGCGGCTCTACAACGCGGCCCAGGCGGTGGCTGGACCGTTGCTCTCCTCGGCGGCCAACTCGCCGATGCTCTTCGGCAAGAGGCTGTGGGCCGAGACCCGCATCGGTCTCTTCCAGCAGTCCATCGACACCCGTCGCAGCACTCCACATCTCCGTGAACAGACACCGCGCGTCAGCTTCGGTCGGCAATGGGTCAAGTCGTCGGCGTTGGAGATTTTTCAGGAGGACATCACCCGCTTCAGGACCATCCTGTCGACGGAAATCGATGAAGATCCCTTCGAGGAGCTGGCGGATGGGCGTGCACCGAGCCTCAAGGCCCTGCGGCTCCACAACAGCACGGTCTACCGCTGGAATCGGGTCTGCTACGGGATCTCGGACGGCGAGCCCCACCTGCGGATCGAGAACCGAATTCTCCCGTCGGGGCCGACGCCGCGCGACGAGATCGCCAACGCGGCATTCTGGTTCGGGCTCATCAGCGGGGTCCTCGAACGCTACGGAAACATCGCCGAGCACATGCCGTTCGATGATGCGCGCAGCAACTTCCTGGCTGGCGCCCGTCACGGCATCGACGCCCAGTTGGC
Organism: uncultured Thermoanaerobaculia bacterium; assembly: GCA_964423595.1. Lineage (GTDB taxonomy): Bacteria > Acidobacteriota > Thermoanaerobaculia > Thermoanaerobaculales > Sulfomarinibacteraceae > Sulfomarinibacter. The sequence continues at coordinate 3,557 of CAYRFI010000012.1, forward strand.
GTGGTGCGGCCGCGACCCCGCGCCGGCCGACAGGCTGATTCTCGAAGAGCTGCTTCCGCTCGCCCGCGAGGGCCTCGAAGCGCCCGGCCTCGATACCGAGAACATCGATCTCTACCTCGGGGTGATCGAGGAACGGGTCCGCTCGCGGCGCACCGGTGCCCAATGGCTTGTGCAGTCGATGGCGGCGCTCGCGGACCAGGGGCCACTCGCGGAGCGACTCTCGGCGGTCACGGCGGCCACCGCCGCGCGCCAGCGCGAAGGATACCCTGTCTCCACCTGGGAGCTGGCCCGCCTCGAAGAAGGCGCCGGCTGGAAGCAGAGCTACGCGACTGTGGAACACTGCATGGACACCGACATTGTCACCGTCAACGAGCACGAGCCGGTCGATCTGGTGGCCAACATGATGGTCTGGAAGAACATCCGCCACGTCATGGTCGAAGATGACACGAACCGCCTGGTTGGCCTGGTTTCGCAGCGCAAGCTCCTCAGCCTGGTCGGTGCCTATCACCCCGAGCAGCGCGACGACCCGATGCCCGTGAGCGAAATCATGCAGATAGATCCGGTCACCGTGACCCCGGAGACACCGACCGTCGATGCGATCGCACTCATGCGGTCGAATGGGTGGGCATGTCTGCCGGTCGTCAAGGATGACCACCTGGTGGGTGTGCTGACCGAGAGCCGGTTGATGTTCATAGCCGGTGAGCTGCTGGAGCAGAAGCTCAGAGAGTGAATTCGGAATTAGGAATTCGGAATTAGGAATTCCCCTCCACACTCCCCCGATACGGAGAATTTGTGGAAAATCCGAAATCCGAAATCCGAAATCCCATCACGTTACAGCCCCCGCTGGATCGGCTAGAATCATGACGCCAATTTCCACGGGGAGGCTTTGATGGCCGAGAAGAAGTTCGTACCGTACGTTCCGGCGGAGACGACGATGCCGGAGTTGACCTTCAAAGCGTTGCTCCTCGGCGTGGTGATGGCGATCGTCCTCGGCGCCGCCAACGCGTATCTGGGGATGAAGGTCGGGATGACGGTGGCCGCCACCTTCCCTGCGGCGGTGGTGGCGATGGCCGCACTGCGGGTCTTCGGGGGAAACGTCCTCGAGGAGAACCTCGCGCGCACGACCGCGTCGGTCGGGGAGGCACTGGTGGCAGGCGCGATCTTTACGATTCCCGCCTTTCTCATTTCGGGTGCCTGGACTGACTTCAATCTCCGCGACGCCATGCTGATCATGGGCGTCGGCGGAGTGCTCGGAGTGCTCTTCGTGATCCTTCTCCGTCGACCGTTGGTGGTCGAGGCCGAGCTTCCGTTCCCCGAGAGCGTGGCCGCGGCCGAGATCGTCAAGGCGGGGCAAAAGGGCCAGACCGGCGCTGGCCTCGTTTTCGGGGCGATGGGGATCGCGGCGGTGTGGGAGTTCTTCAAAAACAATGCCGGGGTGCAGCTGATCCAGGACCAGGCCCAGCACTTCGCCCACTTCGGGCGGTCGACCATCGATCTGCTCGGGCGCAGAATCGATTACACAGGAGGCATTCTGTTGTCGACACCGGAAGCCTCACCCATGGTCATGGGTGTGGGTTTCATCGTTGGTCTCCGTATTTCGGCGGTCCTTTTCAGCGGTGCGGTGGCGGGTTGGCTGGTGCTCGTGCCGCTGGCCATCTTTCTCAACCCCGATCTCGCCGCCATCGGCGCCCAAACCGGCTATCCCGATTTGGCGTGGGACGTGTGGTTCAAACAGATCCGGCCGCTTGCCGTCGGCACCATGATCGTGTCCGCGTTCTACACCCTGTACACGCTGCGCGCATCGCTGATGAGCGGCATCCAGAAAGTCGTCGCCATGCTCCGTAGTGGAGGCGCGTCTGCCAAGGTCGAGCGCACCGACCGGGACCTCAACCTCAAGTGGGTGCTGATGGCGATAGGAGTCATGGCCATCCCCATGTTTTTCCTCTACCGGTATTTTTCGGCATCTACCGCGGGCGCGCTGGTACTCACTGTGGTCATGCTCGTGCTCGGCGTCCTCTTTGCCGCGGTGGCGGGCTATCTGGTCGGTCTGGTCGGCAGCTCCAACAACCCGATTTCCGGTCTCACCCTGTCCGCGCTGGTGATCGCCGCCGTGCTCATGGTGCTGATGGGGGTGACAGGGGTGGCCGGGGTGGCGGCGGTTCTCGGCGTCGCCGGCGTAGTGTGCTGCACCGCTTCGGTCGCGGGCGACATGATGCAGGATTTCAAGGTCGGCCATATCCTCGGCGGTACGCCGTGGGTGATGCAGGTCGGCGAGATCGTCGGTGTCGTTGCGGCGGCGATCGTGCTACCCGCGTTGCTGATGGTCCTCAATCAGGCCTACACCATTGGCTCCGCCGAGCTGCCGGCCCCTCAGGCCGGTCTCATGGCCCTTATGGCGCAGGGCATTGTCGGCGGCGTCATGGCATGGCCGCTGGTCATCGTCGGCATGCTCCTCGGTGTCGCACTGATCCTCATCAAGGCGCCGGCGCCGATGCTGATCGCGGTCGGCATGTACCTCCCGTTCTCTACGACCGCAGCGGTCTTCGTCGGTGGTGTCATTCGCGCCATCCTCGATTGGATCTTGAAGAAGAATGAGGCCACTAACGCGCAGAAGACCCATGCAGAGAACTCCGGCATCCTGGTGTCGTCGGGTCTCATCGCCGGCCAATCGTTGATGGCCGTACTACTGGCCTTCGTCGTGCTCTATGAGCAGGCTAAACTGGGCATGGCGGAGACCGAGCATCTGCTGCCCCAACTCGCTCACAGTTTCTGGGGCGGCCTCCTGGTCTATCCGTTGTTGCTCAGTCTGTTGGTGTGGTTGCCGCTGAGCAGGATGCGACGCGCCAATGGCTAGCCGCCCTCCTCGTGTCGTCGACCTTCTCGAGCTCACGCCCATGCGCCGGGTTCCCTGGCTCGAGCGGGACGACGGCAGGGTTGTGATCGACCGGCCGCGACCGCCGATCGACGGGTTGCGCGGGCTCTTCCGTCGTACCGGCTGGGTGCTGGCCCCACGGCGGATCCGACTCGATGAGATAGGGAGCTTCGCCTGGAGGAGGCTCGACGGTGCGACCAAGGTTCGGTCCCTGGCAGGAGTCATTCGAGACGCCTTTCCGGACAGCTGCGACCAGCTCGAAGAGAGGCTCGGGGCATATTTGCGGGCGATGCGCCGGATCGGCCTGATCTCCTTCCAGGGTTGGGACGAACCGGTCACATAGACACGCTGTGGTAACTTTCGCGTGGTCGGTGCCTGGACATTGAAGGTTTCTCTTATCGTCGTCTGCCATCATTCTTCTCGGGTGCTTTCAAAGTGCGTCGAGAGCTTCCGTAGTGAGGCGAGGGCGGCTGGTGCCGAGGCAGAGGTGGTCGCGGTCGAGCATTCGGAGGACGCCGCCGAGCTCGCGAAAGTCAAGGCCATCGGCGTCGACCGGTTGCTCGAACGGCCCAATCGCGGCTATGCGGCCGGGCTGAATTCCGGCACCGCGGAGGCCGGCGGGGAAGTTCTTTTTCTGGCCAATCCGGATATCCACTTCTTCCCCGGCAGCGTCGGCGCGCTCCTCGAAGGCGTGGAGCGAGATTTTGATGTGGTCGGCCCGCGGTTCGTTTGGGACGATGATGGTCAGGTCCTGCTGCCGGCGGCCGAGAACCCGGCACCCAGTGCCGAGCTCGGGCGCGCCGTTTGCCGACGTTCACCGCGACTCTGGGCGGCCAGGCTTCCGCGACTACTCGACGAGATTTGGCATATGTGGACGGCCGAGCAGACCCTCTCAGTTGCAGGCCTACGGGGTGCTTTGCTCACGGTCACCCAGGAGACGCTGCGCCGATTCGGGCCGTTTGACGAAGGTTATTTCCTTTACTACGAGGAGACCGAGTGGTTGTGGCGAGCTCGCCGCCGAGGTGCGCGCCTTGGTCTCGCCGCAGGCGCCAGGGTCCAGCACCGCTGGGGACATTCCACCGGTCAGAGCGAAGGCGCCGCCGAGCGTGAGGAGATGTCGCGGAGGCGGTTCGTCACCCGGAACTACGGTGGCCTGTGGCGACGGATTCTGCGCGCTGGCGGCGGCAGCAGCCGCGAGCCCATGCCACTGGTGCGTCTCGACGACGAAGCCAGAATTCCCGAGGACGACAACGATCTCTGGCTGGCCTCACCGTTTCCCCACCTCATGCCTGCGCTCGGCACCGTTCGCGCACGGACGCTGCCGCTGGCGTTTCTCGATTTCTGCCGCGCCTGGCGATGGGTGGTGGCGTCGGCTTCGCGCGCGGAAGGCAACTGGCGTATTTCCGGTGCCTGGACCTGGGGACGGTAATGGGCTCCGATACGATGGATTTCCGCGTCTACCGGGAGGGTGACGAGGCGGCGATTCTCCGGACCCTGAGCGAGACACCCGACGTCGGTTGCTCGCTGGACGAGTGGGCCTGGCTCTTCCCGCCCGAAGAGGGCGGTCGCGCGATCGTCGTCGGCGAACGGTACGGAGAGGTGGCGGCCGTGTGCGCGGGCGTCCCGATTCGGGTCGTGGCCGACGGTCGGGAGTGGCCCGCGGTTGATCTTCGCAAACTGGCATCGCGAGATCGCGACGATGTCGATCGGGTCCTCGATCACTTCGTCGAGACCTTTGGCTCGAGCGGCCGCTTTGCGTTAGCGATTGCATCTCTCGGCCGTGGGGAAGAGGCCTCGGCCGGATTCAACGGAGCAGCGAAAATCGAGCTGTCGGAACTCGTGCGCGAAAGACCTGTTTCCGCGTCCCTCCGGAGATTTCTCTACCGGGCCGAACCGGCGCGTGATTGGGAATCGCGCCTCGATGCACTTTGGGAGCGGGCGCGAAGGTCCTACCCGGTGGCGGTTGTTCGGAATGCCGATTACGCCTTGAGGCGGTTCGCGGGCCACCCGGTGATACGTCACCACCGATTCCTGGTCTTCCCCAGGTACTCGCGCAAGGCGGTCGCCTTCGCGGTATATGGCGACGACGGGTCCAGTTGCTGCTGGCTGGATCTTCTGTGGGACCATGCCCACCCCGGGGCGCTTGATCTTCTGGCGCATATTTCTGGCCGGCTCGTCGCCCAATGGGGGAGCAGCGGCGAGCGCCTGTGGCTGGCGGGCGACGACGCGACTCGGTCCCTCCTGATGGGCCGAGGATTTCGAGCGGGTTCATCATCGTCGTCGCTCGTCGGAGCACGCTCTTTCACGCCGGAGCTCGACGCCAGGGACTTCGTCAGCCGCGCCTTTTTGACCGCTGCCGATGCCGGAGGGTTCGGCCCGTGACCGAGGTTCGCCTGTATCGGCCGGGTGACGAGATCGCCATCAACGATGCCTTCAACCGCGTATTCGGCAAGCGGAGGAGCGTCGAAGAGTGGGCGTGGAAATATCGGGCCGACGAATCCCCATGGCCGATCGTCGCGGCGTGGGACGGCGACCGCCTGGCCGCCCACAACGGAGGCATCGCCGCCGACTACCAGGTCGACGGCCGCCGCATCCTGGCGATGCAGGGGGTCGACACGTTTTCGCTGGCGGTGGCCGAACGGCAACCGGGATGGCGCGACGCCTGGCAGCATGTGATGGATTCTTTTGCCCAGATCGCCGCCGAACAGTTCGGCGCCTCGCTGCTCTTCGGCTTCACCGGAGGGCGCGCCATCGGCCACATGGTCGCCAGGGCGCGTTGGGACTCGGTGCCGCCGCGGCGGATCCCACTCCTGGTTCGACGGCGTCGTCCACCGAGCAGATCCATGGCGTCGAGGTTTTTCAGGGCGCGTCTGATCGGCGATCATGAGCCCGCGCTCGATGTGCTGTGGAAGCGGGTCCAGGACCGCTACCCGGTGTCGGTGGTCCGGAGCGCAGAACACGTGCGGCGCCGGCTCGGCGTCCACCCCGCCATCAGCTATCACCGGTGGCTGATCACGCCTCGTTGGTCATCGACGCCGGCCGCCTTTGTCGCCTTCCGCACCGATGGCGGGGTCTGCCGGTGGGTCGAGCTGGTGTGGGACGGCCGGCCTGGCGCTCTCGAGCTGGTCGACCACCTGTCGCGGGAGTTGGCGGAACAGACCGCTGCCGAACACGAAGAGCTGTGGTTGGATGGCGATCCCGAAGCGGCGCGGTGGCTCGAGCTCTTCGGGTTTGAGGGCGGTCCCGACCCGAGCGGGGTGGTGCGGGTGATTCGATTTCTCGACCCCGATTTGGAAGTCGATGCATTTGCTCCTGGTCGGGTCTATACAACCATGGCCGACGCCGACCTCGTCTGACTCGGGTTCAGAGAAAAGAGTGAAGAGAAAAGTTTGTGGAGTTCAATGCCCTGGCGGGCTGGGTGGGCTTAACCCTTTACTCCTAACTCTTTACTTTTAGGCCCTACGGCATCGGGCAGCCCTCTTTGCGCAGCGCCCCCTCGAGCCGCGTCACGAGCGCGTGCGGTCGGAACTCGTCGGCGGCGTCCAACCCCGCACTTCGCAAGCGCCTCCGCGTCGCAGCGTCCACCAGGCGGTGGACGGTGTCGGAGATAGCTTCAGAATCGCCAACGGGGAATCGGAGAGTCGCGTCCTCGGGAATGTCGCGGAGTGACGGAATATCACTGTGCGCGACCGGCACCCCACAGGACATGGCTTCGAGCACCGGCAGGCCAAATCCCTCCTGTTCGGTGGAGGGAAAGAGCAGGATGTCGATGTCGGCGTAGAACCCCGGCATGCGGGTGGTCGGCAGCCTGTGATGGAAGTGGTCGGTGACGCCGAGAGCGGCCTCTTCATCCTGGATCGGTTCCGCAGACGCGCGATGGACCTCGAGCTCCAGACCACGTTTGCGTGCCAGGCGCAGACCCGCGAGCCCCTCGCGGATGCCCTTGACCCGCGCCGAGAAGCTGCCGACGAGGCCGACTCGCAAAGGGGTCGCGTTCTTCCTGAAGCCGAGCGGGAAAAAGACCCGGGGATCGACCGCTTCGCCGACGAAGTGGCAGCGGCTGTCAGGGTAGTTCTCGGCGAGCACGGTCTCGAGGTAACGGGAGACCACCAGCTTTGGGATTGGTTCCCTGTAGGCGGTGTCGATGGCGTCTTTGATATCAGCGTACTCGCAGAACAGCCCCTCGTAACCCTGGCAGAAGTGGAAAAGATGCGAAGAACCGGAGGCCAGAGCCGGCGCGACCGTCGTGTGGAAGGTCGCAATGGTGACGTCGGCGCGGGGGACCGGCTCCGACCCGTCGAGGTTGCAGATGAACCACGGCACCGCCGTCTGGTGCCAATCCGGCCGCGGACCGGGACCGACCACGCGGGCCAGCCATCCACTGTCCGCCAGCCACTCCGCGATCTCGAGGGGGATCCGAATACCGCCGTGGAGGTCCGAGGTCGGGACCACGAACTGCAAGCTCAACGACATCTCATCCTCCACTGAGGGCGAAGATGCATTTGCGGCAAATGAAATCGTCGGGCGCCTCATCCACACCGTAGATCATCCGCCGGAGGCGGGCCATCTCGTCACCCGACAGTACCTCGTCAATAGACTGACGGGTGAGGTCGCCGACTTTGTGGTATTCGTCGTAGTCCTCGCAACAGAGGATGCAGTGCCCCTGCGGGTTGATATGGATGTGCTCGATCGGCCGCGAGCCAGTATTGTTGCAACCGCGAAGTTTCTCGAAGGGTTTTTCGGGCTTGAGTCCGATCGGCAGATAGCCGGCACGGTCCATGATCTCGAAGTCCCGGACGTTGAATCGGGTGCCGGCGAATCGTTCGCTGAGCGCTGCGGTATTGGCCTTGTGCTGATCGTCCCCGTGACCGAGAACGATGAGGTCCATGGTCTCCGCGATCGCCTTGTCCTTCATGTAATCGAGATGTTCGAGCACCTTCGGCAGATGGTCTCGTCGGCGCTCCTCGGCGTATCGCTCGCGGTCGAGGGTCGAGATATTGACCGACAGGTAGGTGATCGGACCAATCGCAACCAGAGCATCGACCTTGTCAGGGGTGAAGGTCGAGGCGTTGGACAGCACTGCGACCGGGAGATCGTGCTCGATGAGGGTTCGCACCTGGTCGGCGAAGCGCCGGTCAGCGGTAGGCTCGTTGTAGTTGTTGAGGGTGACTGCCTCGATCGTGTCCCGGTAGTGGGAAATTTCCTCCACCAATCGATTGAAGAGCTCGGTCGGCATGAAGTCGGGTTGCCGCGGTGCGATGGAGACCGGGCAAAACGAGCAGGCCTGGGTGCACACGGTGTGGGTCTCGAGAGAAACGAAACGGAGGCGGTACCGAGTCGAGAGGTCTTCGATCTCCGGAATCAACCAGGCGTCGGCGGCCAGCCTTTTCTGCACATCGTCGAGCTCGGCGAGCTTGAGACGACCACGGATGAGCCGCTTCAGCTCGTCGAACAGGGGATCTTCGGCGGCGATCCCCCGACCGGTGTGGGGATTGAGAATGACGTGGTCATGGAGGTGGAGATATGGGCTCGCCATCCATCGACTGTCCTTCGACGCGGGACTCATGATTCATCTCCGACGGTGCGCCATTGGTGCGGAATCGCAACAATGCCGAACGGATAGTCGTCGTACTCCACCGAAAAGGCGTCTTCCAGAATCCGGGTGTCGTAAATGTGCAGGCCGTCCTCGGCGAGCAGGAAGACATAGAGCTTGAATGTGTTTTTCACCAGCGGCAGCTGCGGAATCTCGAGTCGCACGGTGTGGTGGGTGCTGCCCGTCCACGGCCCTGCGTCTGATCGGTGGGAGAGGAATGAGGCGATCTCGACCTCATCGGGACGGTTGAGACCCACACCGAGGTGAAACGCCATCTCGGGGTCGTCACAGCTCCAGCTGATCTCGAGCTCGAGGGCGCCCTTGTGACGGTAGGTATCACCGGTCAGCAGACGAGCCTCGTCGATCCGGGCCGGTGCGTTTGGAGTCGCTTCGACGATTTGCGGGCCCTCCTCGGCACGATCAGTTTTGGAGTCGAGGTATGCCTCGTACCGGGGGACCACCTCCTGGGTTGGACCGAGAGCTTCGGCTTTCCCTTCGTGCAGCCACAGGGCGCGTCTGCAGAAGGCCGAGATGTAGTACATGGCGTGCGAGCAGATGAGCAGGGTGCCGCCCTTCTCGACATAGCTTTTGAGGTGGACCATGCATTTCTTCTGAAAGTAGCCGTCGCCGACCGACAGCGCCTCGTCGATGATCAGGACATCCGGATTCACCTGGATTGCGATTGCGAAACCGAGGCGCATCACCATGCCGGTGGAATAGGTTTTAATCGGCTGATCGATGAAGCGGCCGAGCTCCGAAAACTCGATGATGCGCGGTGTGTGCTCGACGACCTGTTGTCGGTCGAGGCCGAACATGGCCGCGTTGAGGACGATGTTCTGGCGACCGGTGAGTTCGCCGTGGAAGGCCGAGCCGAGCTCGAGGATCGAGGCCACCGTACCCTCGAGTCGGAATTCCCCTGAGGTCGGTGCGGTAATCCCTGCCAGGATCTTGAGCAGTGTGCTCTTGCCGGCGCCGTTCTCACCGATGATGCCGAGTCCTTCGCCCTTTGGCACCTCGAAATCAACGCCCCGGAGCGCGTTGAATGGGGTGTGGCGTGGCTGACGCAGCAAACCCTCGATCAACCGATCGACAGGTCGTACATAAACCTTGTAGGTCTTGGAGAGACTGCGAGCGGAAATGATGTGATCGTTCATACCGCCCTCAGATTTCGTCCGCGAAGACCGGCTTCAGGCGCCGAAAGACCACGATGCCGATCACCAGCGCGAGAGCGGAGGTGATCGCCAACGGTGTGAGCGTTCCGAGAGGAGGCATCCTGCCGCCGAGAAGCGCCTCGCGATACAGTGTGACGAGTGGTGTCAGGGGATTGAGACCCAGATATTTTCCGAAGCGGTCAGGAACCAGGCTCAGGGGGTACACGATCGGTGTCAGATAGAACCATCCCTGGAGCAACATCGAGTTGATCTGGGCGGTGTCGCGGAAGAAGACATTGAAGGCTGCGGCAAGAAAGCCGAGTCCGGCCGTCAGCGTAATCTGCAGTGGCACAGCGATGAGCAGGATCCACAGACCCGACAGCGACAGCTGCCCGGTGACTCCGAGGACGATCAGGAAAAGCCCCAGGGCGATCGCCTCGTGGAGCAGCGCGGCGAGGATCACCGCCCACACCAGAAGCCCGGAGGGGAAGGACATCTTTTTCACCAGCGTCGCATTCTCGGTAATCGAAGTGGTGGCGCGGATGATCCCCTCCTGCACCGCCATCCATGGCAGCAAACCGCAGAACAGAAACACCGCGAAGTTTTCCGTCCGTTCGCCGATGCCCGGAGAAACCTTCATGATCGTGCTGAACAGAAAAGTGAAAAGAGCGAGGCTCCACAGTGGTTGCACGAAGGACCACAAAAAGCCCATCACCGAGCCGGCGTAGCGGCCCTTGAAGTCGCGGCGGGTGAACTCGCCGAGCAGAAAGAGTGAGTGTCTCAGCATGTGTCGATCGGGCGATCGGCCCGTATCGGGAGAGTTTAGCAGCCTCGAACCGACTCGCGGCATCACTCGTCGAGGTATACGGTTCTCGCGAAAGGGTTGTCGTCCGGGCTTGACGGAGCATTGCGACCCCACCACACTCTCTCCGATGTCCCTCTACGCCTGGACGCTGCTGCCGCTGCTGCTCTTCCACCTGTGGTTTTACCGGCGGAGCAGGGCTCTCTTCCGGTTCCAGCTCCTGCTCGACGTGGTACTGGCGGCCGTCATCGGTCCGGCCCTGGCCATCGGGGGCGACCTCAACCCAGTCGAGACCATCAAGGGTGCACCGCCGTTTCAACACGTCGAATGGTCCGCTTCCACCGATTTTCAGCCGACCCAGGGCGACCTCGTCTACCAATTCCACCCCTGGTGGGAAGAGACCGGACGCCAGCTTCGCAGAGGAGAACTCCCCAGCATCCAACCCGGGGTTGGCGGCGGTCTGCCGCTGATGGCGAACGGCCAGACGGGATTCTTGGCACCGGTCATGCTGCCGGTGTGGCTGCACGGGCCCGAACGCGGCACCACCATCATGGCTTTTTGGAAAATCGAGATCGCCGGTCTCGGTGCCTTCCTTCTTTTTCTCAATGTGTTGCGCCTGCGGTGGGCGGCTGCCGCGGTCGGTGGGATCGCCTGGGCCGGTACGCCGTACCTGGTGGCCTGGCTGCTGGTGCCGTTGGCGTGGGCGACCGCGATGCTGCCGTTGGCGTGGTGGGTCGCGTGGTGGGTCGGGCGCCGCCGTGCGCCTCGCTGGGGCGTCGTCGCGGCGGGAGCCCTCTTCGGATGGTTGATGGGTTCGGGGCTCCATCCGGAGACTTCAGCGATTGTCTGCGGTTCGGCTGTGCTCGCGGCCCTGTGTTTCCACACGCGACGGTGGTTGCGGGCGGTGGTGATCGCGGCTGTGGCCGGGGTCGTCACCCTGGCGCTGTCGTGGGCGACCGTGGGCTACATCGCGGCGTCGTCTCGGGCCGCTCTTGGCGCCCACGGCGAGGCCAACCGCGAGGGGTTGCCGTGGGCGATCCAACGCGATCTCGGGCGGCAAATCGTGGTGCCGGCGGCGATGGGTCATCCGGGACGCGGCGATTGGCGCCCCGAGTATCCGCACGCCCCGGGTGCGGCTGGGATCGGCGGAGCGATGCTGGCGTTGCTTGCGAGCGGCCGGCTCCGTCGGAGGTATCGCCGCATCGCGATCGTGGCCGGCGCCTCGACGGTGCTCGGCCTGATCCTTCTCCTCCGTATCCCACCGCTCGACGCTCTGTTGGTGCGGATTCCACCGCTCGATCACATGACGGTCCCGCGGTTCGGCGTGCTGATCCCGTGGGGTTTGATCGTGCTCGGTGTGTTGGCGTTTGACGGCGCCCTGAGGGGCCGTATGCGCCCGGTCGCGGTGCGTTTCCTGCCGGCGGTGCTGGTTGCGGCAGTTGCCGTGTGGTCGGCACCATGGTCCCTCGCGGCGGTCGATTTGATGCTGGTGGTTCTGTCCCTGGCGATGGCGGTGGTGGTAGGCCTGGTCCGTCACGAGCGACTCGTGCCAGTGTTGGTTGTGATGGAGCTGGCGTTGTTGGCGGTGGGGATCAACCCGGTGGCGAGCGCTTCGGATCGCCAGCCGAGGCCGCCGCTTGTCGAGCGGCTGATCCAGCTCGAGGCCGGGAACCCGTGTCGCATCGTGGGAATCGATGGCTCCTTTTCACCAAACCTCGCTTCGCGGTATGGCCTTCGTGACCTCCGCGCCTCGGATCCGTTGCGGCCGGAACCCTTCGCACGCTTGATGGGCGTGTTCGGTGAGCCGCTCAGAATACTCGGCGGACCTCTGCGGCGCGCACCGGCCGGCCTGTGCGGCGCCTGGGGAGTGGGTCTGGCCGTGACCCAGCCCGGTCGGGATCTTCCGGGCTGGCGCAAGCAGTACGCCGACCGCGACGGCGCGATCTGGTCGAACCCCCTTGTGCTGCCCGAAGTGCGGGTGGTCGGTCGTGTGCATGAGGAGCCCGAGGATCCTTTGACCCTGCTCGAGGTTGTCAGGGTGCTGGACTTCGCAAGCACGGCCCTGGTTGGCGGCGGAGCGACCGATGTCGAGGCCACGACCGTTGGCCTCGATCTGTGGAAACGTACGCCGACCTCGGTCGAGGCGTCGGTCGACTGTGACGGGCCCTGCCTGGTGGTGGTCGCCCAACCATGGGCGCCCGGCTGGCGAGCGGCTGTGGATGGTGAAGGCGCGCCGCTGGTACGCGCCAACATCGCCGGCCTCGGTGCGGTCGCGCCGTCCGGGCGTCACCGGGTCGAGTTCTCATACCACCCCTGGTCGTGGCGGAGTGGGGTACCCTGATGGCCATGGAGAACCCAGCCGGCGGCGGCCCGGAAATCTCGGTGGTGGTGCCGGTCTACAACGAGATCGACAATCTGGAGTCCCTGGTCGAGCGTGTTCGCACGACTCTTGATCAGTTGGGCCTTCGATGGGAGTTGCTGGCGGTTGACGACGGCTCGACGGACGGCTCGGGCGAGCGGCTCGACGAGCTGGCGAAGATGGAAGAACGTATCCGGGTGCTCCATTTCCAGGCGAACTGCGGCCAATCGGCGGGCCTCGACGCGGGCTTTAGGAACGCCCGTGGTCGCCTCGTGGCTCTCCTCGACGCCGATCTCCAGACCTATCCCGAGGATCTGCCGCTCCTGATCGAAATGCTCGAGAGCGAGAATGTGGACGCGGTGGTCGGCATCCGCGCCGAGCGCCACGACAGCGGATGGAAACGGTTCAGCTCCCGCTTTGCCAACGGTGTCCGCAACCGGCTCACCCGAGAGGACATCCAGGACACCGGCTGCCCGATCAAGGTCTTCCGGGCCAAGGCCATTCGCTCGGTCAAGTTCTTCACCGGCATGCACCGCTTTCTGCCGACCCTGCTGCGGATGGAGGGCTACACCGTCAAGCAGGTGCCGGTCCGCCACACCGCGCGCACCGCCGGCACCAGCAAGTACGGGACCTGGGACCGCGCCTTCTCCGGCCTCCGCGACGCCCTCGCCGTGCGCTGGATGCAGGACCGCCGCATGAAGTGGAAGCTGCGCAACTGAACCCGAGTCCGCGTCCGCGTCCGTGTCCGCGTCCGAATCGCCCGCCCGCCGCTCACCTTCGGTTCGCGGCCACGCGCCCTCGATCCTCCCGTCCTCCGAGAGCGAGCTCTCGTCGGCCGGTCGGATCTCGTCCGCTGTGCGCCTGCGGCGCACGGGCGGGCCCCGGATGTCATCCTGAGCGGAGCGTCCCTACTGGTGGCGGCGAAGCCAAACGGGGGAAGCCGAAAGGGACGCGAAGTCGAAGGACTCCCCGACGTCAGAGAGTGATTCATCCTCGACCCTCTTTCATCCCGCCCCCACCCCCCCGCCCACCCACCCTCAGAAATTTACGTCGGCCCCCGCCCAACCCTCCTTCCGCCGCGAATTCCTGAGGGGTAGGAGTGAATATTTGCGTTGCGCCATCGCCAGATGGGACGCGTCGCCGCAATTTCAGAGCGACTGCGTGTTGAGAAGAGTTCCCGGATTCGTGAATCCCTCACGCTTGAGGACTATATTGATCACATAGGAGTTCATGTGCTTCGCGTTCTGACTGTGCTCTTCTGCTGTCTTGTTGCTCTGCCGGTTTCGGCCGCCGACGAGCTCTGGGAGTGGGTGACGCCGTGGCCGCAGGGCTACGACCTGTATGCGGCCGCAACGGGTGGCGGCGTCACGGTGGCTGTTGGCGAGAACGGTACAGTCATCACGAGCACGGACGGCGTTGAGTGGCGGCTCAGCCGCACCGGCTTCGTCTACAACCTGAGTGACGTTGTGTGGTCCAACGGGCTTTTTGTCGCGGTCGGCAGCTATTCAGGTTGGGAGTTCAATCCGGTCCTCGGAGTGATTCTGACGAGCGACAACGGTGTCGATTGGATCGAGCGGTATCGCACGGAGAGTCAGACCGTGGATGCTGTGGTCTGGACGGGTTCTCGATTCGTCGCCGTAGGTGTCGCCGACAAGGTGCTGCTCAGCTCCGATGGCATTTCCTGGTCCGAACAACCGACTGGTTCGGAGGCCTGGACCATGATGGATCTCGCGTGGAACGGGTCGATGCTGGTTGCCATCGGGTCGGACAATGTGCCGTGGTTCGGTCACCACTCCTACTTCACTAGCGAGAGCGGTGACCAATGGGCTCAGTATCTCTTCAATCGCGACTACATGCCGTCGTCCATCGAGGCGTCGGGTGGACGATTCGTTGCCGTTGGCAGCGAGCACGATGCGCTGGTGAGCGATGACGGACTGACGTGGTCGGTGGCGCCGTATGAGTCCTCGAGGGAACTCAGAGTGATCGTCGATGGCGGCGACAGGTTTATTGCCCTCGGCAACGACGTTGTCGGCGCGAGTCTCGACGGTTATGTGTGGTCGATCGAGGAGCGGGCAATGGAATCCCGCGTGTACGGGCTCGCCTGGCTCGGCGACAGCTACCTGGCGGTGGGCGAGGACGGCTTCATGATGTCGAGCCCCGACGGTTTGCAATGGAACCAGCTGAGTGAAAGGGCCTTCGACATTGGAGGCAGCTGGGAGATCGACGAGCTCGCGACGGGGGGCTCGACGATCGTCGGAGTCGGTGCAGGGATTGTTACCGGCCTGCACGGCTCCGAGTGGTCCTGGCAGTCGGCGCCCGGTGATGTGAACCCCGTCTCGGTGATCTGGACCGGCTCCGCCTTCTGGGCCGCGGGCAGCAATGGAGTGATCAGGAGTTTCGACGGCGTTCACTGGGAGCAGATGCTGTTGGACCACAATCTCAGGCTCGTCGACATCGTCTGGAATGGGTCACTTTTTGTCGCAGTAAGCCGAGACCGTGTGGTGACCAGCCCGGACGGGCACGACTGGTCTTCTCAATACATCGGCGGCAACGGGAACCTCCACACAGTAGGTTGGACGGGCTCGGAGTTTGTAGCGGCGGGCGGCGGGTCGATGTACCTCATCAGCAGCGATGGTGTGGTCTGGCGACCACACCCGCAGACCGAAGACCTCTATCTGACCGACATGGCGTGGAACGGTGACCGTCTGGTCGCAGTCGGCGATCGCTCTGAGGCGGGTGGTGTCATCCGCTCCACCGTGGATGGCCTCAGTTGGATAGAGTCCACCCTTCCGGAAGACGACGTATCGTCCTTCGACGACGTGACCTGGACCGGGACCCACTTCGTCGCCGTTTCCAGATCGAGCGGTGACGTGATCTTCACCAGCACCGATGGACTCAATTGGTCTTCAGAGATAACTGGCACCGGCGTCTGGCCGGTCTCGGTCGTCGGCGATGACCGGAGCCTCTACGTCACCGGTCGCGGCCTCCAGATCATCCGCCGTACGGAGCCACTTGTTGATCCTCCCTCACCGCGTCGCCCTGAGCGCAGGGTCGTGCCGGTGGGTGACAAGGCGCGGGTGGCTCCTGCCGTTCAGGAATGAGCTTGAGGCGTCAGCGCGCTTTTCTCCCGTCGCGCTTCCGAGGAGTGCCCCCCCTGACGATGTTTGGGCCCCGGTGCGCTGCCGACAACGTCGTTACTTCGTCCCAAAATCGTCAGGGACGGCACGTTTTTTGGCGCGCCCTTATCTGATCGCGTGGCCGTATTGGATGAGCGAACTCAAACAATGTCAAAAATGGCACCTCCGAGGGACGCGGTCCACCCTCCCATTCCTCGGGAACCGTCGAAATACACGGGAGGTTGTTCAACGATCGGAGATCTCATCGGGCGGGGGGAATTCCTAATTCCTGATTCCCGCGACGGTCCATCCCTCGAGGGCGCGGTCGAAGCTCTCCCGCTCGCGCTGCCACTCCTTGAAGCCCCAGCCGAGCTCGCGGCGGAGGATCGGGCGCAGGTGTGGGAGAAGCCCGCGGGCGGTTTCCGGCTCCCACATGCCGACGCGGACGCGGCGCAGAAGGAGGTCGTCGAGGTGGAGAACGGCCCCCCAGCGGCAATGGGCGCGAACCTCTGCCGCGCACAAGTCGAGACCTGGCCGGAGCGGCCTCAGTTCCGACCTGCCGCGGGCGAGGTGGACGGCGCACCACGCCATTGCGCCGAGCCGGCGCGCCATGGCCGGGGCGACCGTCGGATCGATCTCGTGCGCCGCCTGCAAACGAGCTCCGAGATCGCGCGGCGCGAGGCCCGCCAGCGGGGTGCCCTTGGTCATGCAGCGGCCCACCTTGCGCGCAACCTCGTCGGGTAGCCGAGAGACGGCCTCGTCGACCGCTTCCTCGGCGGTCGAGCGCCAGGTCGTGAGCTTGCCACCGGAGACGGTGAGGACGCCGTTCTCCACCCAGATGTCCTCCTCGCGGCTCGCCTCCGAGGGGTCGTCGGCATGGACGTCGAGGATCGGTCTGAGACCGGCAAAGGTGCCGAGAATCTTGTCGCGCTCGATGGCGCGGCCGGGGAAGGCGGTTTGGGCGGCGCGCAGGAGGTATCCGACCTCGTCCTCGGTCGGGCGCGGGTCGTCGAGGTCGTCGACGTGATAATGGTCGGTGGTGCCGAGCAGGACGCCCTCGGGGTGAGGGATGAGGAAAACCGGCCGACCATCGTCGGGCGACGGCAGCGACACCGCAACGGTGATCGGTACGAGGTCTGACGGCAGGATGAGGTGGATGCCTCGCGAAGGCCGTACCCGACGACCCGAGAGGCCGAGGCGGTGGCGGACCTCGTCGGTCCACACCCCGCCGGCATTGATCACCAGCCTGGCACTGGCGCGATGGCTCGTACCGGATTCGAGATCGCGGACAACGAGCCCGGAGACGCGCCCGTCGACGCCGCGCGTCGCCGTCAGCACCTCGCAACGGGTCAGCACCGCGGCGCCGTAGGCGTGGGCAGTAGCGGCGACCGCCAGCGTCAGACGCGCGTCGTCGGCCATG
The DNA here is from genome assembly GCA_964423595.1 of uncultured Thermoanaerobaculia bacterium. Classification (GTDB taxonomy): domain Bacteria; phylum Acidobacteriota; class Thermoanaerobaculia; order Thermoanaerobaculales; family Sulfomarinibacteraceae; genus Sulfomarinibacter. The sequence goes on from CAYRFI010000012.1 coordinate 20,870, forward strand.
GCGTCGGTGTAGGCGAGGACGCGGTCGATTCCGTCGGTGGGGAGATCGGGCACCAGGGCCGCCACTTCTTCGGTATCGAGCTGGGTGTGCTTCTCGGGCCGCGCGGTCAGACGATCGTACATCCACAGACCCAGGTCTACCTGCCAGCCCGGGGTGCGGTCGCCGTCGGAGGCGGGGTAGAGGAAGCGCACCGGATGCACCAGGTGCGGGTTCAGCGCCAGCATGCGGTCGCGCTCACGGCAGGCGAGACGGGTGATGCGGAACTGCATCTGCTTGAGGTAGCGGAGACCGCCGTGAATCAGCTTCGACGATCGCGAGGAGGTGCCGGATGCAATGTCGCCGCGTTCCACCACCAGGACATGGAGCCCACGCTGGGCGGCGTCGAGGGCCACACCACAGCCGGTGATACCGCCGCCAACGACCACGAGATCGAACTCGCTTTCGATCCGGGCGAGGGAGGCGGCGCGCCACCGTGGGTGAAACACCTCAGGCCTCCAATCGATCCTCGGGCTCGAGCAGGACGTGTGGATTCATGATCCCTTTGGAATCGAGGCGGCGAGCCGCGGCGGCGATCAGATCCACCCCCTCGTCGCCGATCTCGTCGGCCAGCCACGGCGCGTGCCACTGGCCGATGCCGTGGTGGTGGCTGAGCGTGGCGCCCGACGCCACCAACGCATCGTTGGCGGCGCGCTTGACGCGCGCCCACCGGGCGATGGTCTCCCCGACCGAAGGTGCGCAGCGAAAGAAGAAGGTGAAGTAGAGCGAGGCGCCGTCCGGGTAGGGGTGGGAGACATGGCACAGCACCGCTACCCTCTCGTCGTTATCGGCCAACGCATCGGCGATGACCGAGCGCAGGGCCCCCCGGAGATTCACCGCCCGCGACCAGGGGGCCGCGGTTTCGAGGGTGTCGGTGGCGTAGCCGAGGTCGAGAAGCGACTCCCGCAGGTACGGGTGTCGGAAGCGGTCGCGGAGCCAGTGGCGGCCCGGCCGTCGGCCGAGCGAGACGCCGCGGTGCGAGCGAACGACCATGCGGGCCCGCCGCAGGCGGTCATCGATGGTGTCGCGATCGCCGGCGGCGCCGAAGAGGAGCAGACAGGCATCATTCCCAATGCCGCGGAACCCGAGGTAGCGGCCGACAATCGGCGTCCAACGGCTCTCCGCGAGACCCACCGCCATCGCGACCTGGGTCTCGGATGCGTCCGAGAGTCGGATCAGGGTCAGCGACAGGCCGTCCATGACCATCTCACGGACGGCATCGAGGCCCCGGTCGAAGTCTGGCAGCAGAGCACCCGCTACCGCGGCCCCCTCGGGCCGAAGGCGGACGCGCAGCGTGGTCTCGGTGATAACGCCAAGGCGGCCTTCCGAGCCCATCACCAGGCGTCCGAGGTCTGGCCCGGCAGCCGAAGCCGGATGCGCCGGCACCCTGAGGCGTCTGTCGGGACCGACCAGATCGAGGCCGGCCACCATATCCTCGATGCGGCCGTAGCCGAGCGATTCTTGACCCGACGATCGCGTCGCCACCCAGCCTCCTACCGTCGCCAGCTCCCACGACTGGGGAAAGTGGCCGAGGGTGAGTTTGTGTTCGGCAAGGGCCGCCTCGACCTGCGGGCCACGGGTCCCGGGGCCGAAGGTGGCAAGGCCCGAGCGTTGGTCGAGCGCCGTCAGGCCGGCGATGCGTTCGAGGTCGAGACTCAGCACCGGCGCGTCCCCGGCGAGGACGTTGACGCCGCCGGTCACCGAGGTGCCGCCGCCCCAGGGGATGACGCGGATGTCGCGTTCGGCGCAGCGTGCAAGGACGGCCGCCACCTCCTCCGCATCACGTGGTCGACAGACGCCGTCGGGGAGGGCGGGCACCAGGCCGCCCCGAATGCGGAGAACATCCACCAGACCCTGGCCACGGGCGTGGGTGAGGCGATCGATGGGATCGGCTGAGATGTCGGCGGCAACATCGCCGAGGTCGGCGGCCGCCAGGTCGGGGGGCGGCGCGGCCTTGGGGGGCGCTGGGTTCAGGGCCGGACCGAGGCGCTTCTCCAGCCACGTCAGCAACTGCTCGGATGGCGGATAGGCCTCGCCCTCGAAGCCCCAGCCTCCGAGTCGCCTTCGGGACGTCTCCATTGCCGCCAGTATACGTCCTCAGGGGGAGAGGTGAGGTACCATCTGCCGATGCCGGACGAACCCCTGGATCACACCTCCTCGACAGACCCCGAGCGTCTGACCGCCTATCACGAGGCTGGGCACGCCGTGATGGCCCAACTCTGCGGTCGGCAGGTGACCGAGGTGGAAATCGTCGGCGACCGCGAGCACACCGGGATGGTGCACTCACTCGTTTTTCCTCCCGACCCGGCGGATGGTACGGCCCCGCAGGCCGAGGCCGAAGATGTGGAGAACCAGCTCAAGATCATCCTCGCCGGGACAGTTGCCGAGGCGATGGTCTCGGGCCGCAACGGCTGGGACGAGACGAGCGAGGACCTCGATGTTGCGGTGCGGCTCGGCATGCGGTTGGTGGACGACTGCGAAGATGTGTTGCCGCTGCTCGAGGACATCGGGGCCGACGTCAAAGGGGACCTCCAAGCCCATTGGGCCGCAGTGGAGACGTTGGCGCGAGAGCTTCTCCGACGCAAGGCGCTGACCGGGTCCGAGGTGCGCAAGCTCCTGGCGGGCGCCTTCGACTAGGCGATCGTCTGCTCGATCTCCTCCAGCAAGCCGCGCGCTCCCTCTGTAAAGAGCTCGGGTCGAGGCAGAAGACTGACTATCAGCCGGCCGCGGTCGGTGAAGCCAAAGAGGCTGCCGGGGTGGATGGCGACGCCGCACCGCTCCAAAAGCCACAGACACAGCTCCTCCTCGCTGAGGATCGACGGCACGCGCAGCACCGCGCTCCAGCCTCCGCCCACAGGCGCGAGGGACACGGCCTGGTATTCCGAAACGAGGCTTCGCAGGGTTGCGAGGTTCGAGCGGCAGCGGTCGTGGATCGCGTCGCGCAGCGGCGCTGCGTTGGCGAGGAGTGATTCGACTGCGAGGGATACAGGGGTGGAGACCGAGAGATAGGCATCAGCGACATAGTCGAGGCCATCGATGGTGGGCTCGACGATCTCGTCGGGGCCAGTCACCACAATCCACGCCAGCTTGAGCTGCGGCAGGCCGAGGCTCTTGGAGAGCCCGCCGAGGGTGCAGCAGAGACAGTCCTCGACAGTGGCGAAGGTATGACCCTCCCCGGGTCCCCCATCGAGCGGGTAGGGGAGAAAGACCTCGTCGGCGATCAGCGCCACATCGCGCTCACGGCACAGGGCGACCAAACGCTCGCGGTCGTTGGGGTGGACGAAGGAACCGGTCGGATTGTTGGGGTGGACCGCCACCACCGCCCGCACCTGAGCAGGGAAACGTTCAAGGGTCGCAAAGTCGATGCGCCAGTCGGCGTCGGCGTCGAGAGTATAGGTCGGAGCTTCGATACCCTCGAGTCGGGCGAGATGCTCGAAGAGCGGGTATGAGGGCGAGGGCACGAGGACTGCATCTCCCGGATCGCAGAACAGGCGAAAGAGAAAGCCGTAGGCCTCGCTGGTAGAGGCGGTGAGCACGATGCGCCGAGGGTCGACTCTGACACCCGATCGGTCGTACTCGGCCACCACTGCGGTGCGCGCCGCCATCGAACCGCGCGGGTCCGGCTCGTAGGTGAGACCTCGCGAGTCCGCGAGCGCGGTGAGAAGGTCGGGTGGGTATGAGATGCCACACGCGGTCGGGTTGCTGGCCGTGAGGTCGTAAGGGATGGCCCCGATCCGCTCCCGAGCCTCGGTCAACCGGTTGAGTGAAAGATCGGACGGAACGCGTTTCGAACGGTGAACCATGGAGGAATTGTAGCTGCCGCCCGCCCACTCAACCGGATACGACACGCAAGATAGAAAATCCAAGGCCGCCTGACCCACTCACGAACTCGCCTCAATCTTGCATCTTGTATCTTGTATCTGGATTGGCGCGGATAGAATCACAACGTGCATGATCTGAAAGACTCTCAGCTGAAGGCGCTCGAAGCGACAGGTTGCGAGGTGCGCACCGATATGCTCACCCGCTGCCTGTACGCGGTCGATGCCTCGATCTTCCGCGTCGAGCCGGCGGCGGTCGCCTTCCCGCGCTCGGCGGTGGAGGCGGCCAATCTCCTGAGGGCGGCCGCTGAAACCGGCGTCGCAATCACGCCCCGTGGCGCCGGCACCGGACTTGCCGGCGGCGCCCTCGGTCGCGGGCTGGTGATCGATTTCGCGCGCCATAACCAGCACATCTCGGATTTCGACGCCGAGCGCAGGATGGTGCGGGTGGGCGCAGGGGTGGTGCTCGATCAGCTCAACAGCCATCTTGCGGCGCACGGGATGTGGTTCGGCCCCGATGTCGCGACCTCGTCGCGCGCCACCCTCGGCGGAATGATCGCCAACAACTCCTCCGGCGCGCATGCTCCGGTCTACGGTACGACGGCGGACCACGTTGCCGCCATCGAGATCGTGCTGGCCGACGGCACGGTGGCGGTCGTGGGTAATGACAACGGAGGTTTGCCCGAAATCCGTGAGGCCGCGGATGCCATCATCGCGAAGTCCGCAGACACCATCGCCGAGAGACTGCCCAAGGGTCTGGTCAAGCGCTCGCCCGGTTACGGCCTCGACCGTGCGCTCCGGGCTCCGGGCGATCTGACCCAGCTGGTGGCGGGCAGCGAGGGGACCCTCGCGGGAATCACTTCCGCGATCGTTCGGGTGGTGCCGAAACCTCGGAGCCGCTTCCTTGGCATCCTCTTCTTCGACTCGGTCATGGAGGCGCTGCAGGCGACGGTCGAGCTTGCCGATCTCGGCGCCGCCGCCATCGAGCACCTCGATCGCTCGGTCCTCGATCAAACGGCGGGCCAGCGGGCCTTCGCCGCTGCCCGCGCGCTGCTGCGCCTCGACGAGGCCCCGTGTGGTGCTCTGTTGCTGGTGGAGTTCTTCGACGACGACGCCGGTTTGGCGGAGCTCGAGCGGCGACGCCTCGGCGTGCGCCGCCACCTGTGCCGCGACGCCGACGAGCAGGAGCTCGCGTGGGGCCTGCGGCGCGCCGGTCTGTCGCTCCTCACCAGCCGCGCAGGCCCGGCCAAACCGCTGGGTTTTATCGAGGACGTGTGTGTGCGGCCCGAACGACTGCCCGAGTATGTAGCGGGTCTCTCTGAGATTCTCGAGCCGCTCGGACTCGAAGCCTCATTCTACGGCCACGCGGCGTCGGGTGAGCTCCATGTACGGCCGGTTCTCGACCTGCACACGGCCGAGGACATCGCGAAGCTGCGAAGGGTGGCCAACCAGGTGTCCGATCTGTGCTGCCGCTTCAATGGATCGCTGACCGCCGAGCACGGGGTCGGGCTGGCACGCACCGAATACGTCGAGGCGCAGATCGGTCCGGAGCTCGTCGCCGCAACCCGCCGCATCAAAGCCCTCTTCGATCCCACAGGGGTCATGAATCCCGGCAAGATCATCGACGACGGCCGTTACCGGATCGACCGCGACCTCCGTCTCGGCGAAGGATCGGAGATCAAGTTGCCGTTCGAACAGGTCTTTGCCTGGATCGGCCGCGACGACGGTTTCGTCGCCAATCTCGAGCAGTGCAACGGCTGTGGCGGCTGCCTCAAGATGGCGCCCACCATGTGCCCAACCTTTTCGATCACCCACGACGAGGCGCTATCGACCCGCGGCCGCGCCAACACCATTCGCGCCGCCCTCGAAGGGCGGTTCGACGGTTCATCTCTTCTGGTGGCTGCAGAACTCTCGGAGGTCCTCTCAACCTGCCTCGCCTGCAAGGCGTGCGTCACCGAATGCCCATCCAACGTCGACATGGCGCATCTCAAGGCGGAGCTGGTGCATGCCCGGCATCGCGAGCAGCGCGCACGGCTCATCGATCGGTTGATCTCCGCCTCCGACCTGCTGGGTCGCCTCGGCACGCTGATGCCGGGTGTGGCCAATGCGATGCTCCGCTGGCGACCTGCGCGGCGAATGGCGGAGCGTGTCCTCGGCCTCGACGCCGATGCGCCGGTCCCGGCCTTCGCCCGCCAACGGTTCGATCGATGGTTTAGAAAGCGGACGCCCTCGATAACGGGCGGCCGCGGGCGGGTGTTTTTGTGGGACGACACCTGGGTCCGTTACCACGAGCCGTCGGTCGGTCACGCGGCGGTGGCCGTGCTCGAGGCCGCCGGTCTGGAGGTGGCGTTGGTGGCTGATCGCGTGTGCTGCGGCCGGCCGGCCGCGAGCCGCGGGATGCTCGACGATCTGCGCCGCGCGGCCGAGCACAACCTGGCCCTTCTCCGCGGAACGAGCGAACCGATCGTCTTCCTCGAACCCTCGTGTTGGTCCGTATTTGTCGACGAGTACCGCCAGTTGGGGATCGAGGGCGCCGAGCAGGTGGCGAATCGCTGCCGGTTGTTCGAGGACGTCGTGGCGGATTGCATCGGGAATGGATCATTGGCGACTGCAGGGGCCAGTCCGGTGGGGGAGGTGGCGGTGCACGGTCACTGCCACGCCAAGGCCCTGTCGGATCCGAAAACGGCCTTCTCGGTGCTGGAGCGGCTACCCGGGGCTTCTCCGCGCCTCCTCGACACCGGCTGCTGCGGGATGGCCGGCGCCTTCGGCATGCTCAGCGACCACCGCGTGTTGTCGCACCAGGTTGCGGCGCCGCTGGTGGCAGCGATCGAGGCCCTGCCGCGCGACACCGCCGTGGTCGCGTCAGGCACCAGCTGCCGGCACCAGATCGCCGATCTGACAGATGTCCGTCCGCTCCACCTCGCGGAGTTCCTCGCGGCCTGCCTGAGAGCACCACATTGAGGAGCGCATTGACGCGTCGACTACACAGGTGCCACCCCGCTGCAATAAGAAGCGCAGAGAGGCATCGGCGACACCGGTGCCACATTTCGCATTGTTTGCCCTTAAAGCGTTGCTGGGATTCGAGGCGATAAATTCAGACAATGCGAAGTGTGGCACCTCGCACGACGATGCGAGAAGCGCTGACCGGGTTAGGAAGACGAAGCGATGCCACCGAACGATGCGAAGAGTGGCACCTCGTACGCCGAAGCGGGATAGCTCTCGAGGGTTTCATCGCGAACCAATCTAGGCTCTTTCCCGTTTGAAGGGTCGGATAACGTCCCCGCGGGTGAGTCCGACGAGCGGATCGGGCCCATCGGAGAGCCACTCCGGCTACAATCGGTGGGACGCCGACGGGAGGATCGATGAGGATTGAATATTTCGAGCCGTTGAGCCGGGCATGGGAGAGGATGAAACACATTCTGTGGCGCCCGTTCGATCTCGCGAAATGGCTCGTGCTCGGATTTTCGTGCTGGCTGGCCGGTCTCGCCGACAGCGCCGGCGGCGGTGGCTGGAAATGGATCGTCGACGAAAACGATTTTCCGGGGCGGCACAACATCTTCAACGGCCACGGGTCGTATGAGGAGCTCGGTGGTGCGCTCATCTGGCTGCCGTTGATCTTTATCGTCATCATGGCGGTGGCCGCCATCCTGGTCCTGGTTTTGTGGCTCTCTTCGCGAGCCAAGGTCATCTATCTCGACAACGTGGTCCACAACCGCGCACAGATCGTCGAGCCGTGGCACCGCCTGCGCGACCTCGGCAACTCCCTGTTCCTGTGGCGCCTCGGATTCGTTGTCGCCTGTGGCCTGGTGGCGCTGGTGCTGCTGATGCTCTTCTTCGCGCCGGCGGCAACACTATCGTTCTCCGATGCCCTCTCGAGCCTGTCGTACGCAGCGATGGTCTTCGGGGTCATCATCATGATCTGCTTCGGTTTTGTTGCTGGCTTTGTCGCGCTGATGCTCGAGGCCTTCGTCGTCCCGATCATGTACAAGTACGAGCTCAAGGCGACCGAGGCCTGGAGCTCCTTCCTTCCCTGGCTCAAGACCCGGCCCTGGCAGTTCGTGCTCTACGCCGTCTTCGTGCTGGCGCTCATTTTCGTTTTTCTCTGCATTTTCGCACTTATCTGCGTGCTGACCTGTTGCATCGTCGCTCTGCCGTACGTCGGAACGGTCATCCTGCTCCCGTTCTACGTGACCTACCGGCTGTTCAGTATCGAATTCCTGGCCCAGTTCGATCCCGGCTTCGACCTCTTCACTCCGGCGGAGATCCCGGCCGAGACCGAGTAGCGGCCATGACGTCGCACGCCACGAGAGCTGCCAACAACGCCAGCAAGAACGCCCTGAGGTGACCCTCACTGATCCTGGTGATGAGATGGGCTCCGGCCCGGCTGACGAAGAAGGCCTCCGGGTCCTGGGCGGCCCCGACGTGGTTCGCACGGCGAGGACCCCACCGGTAGGAAGACCGCTCGAGGGTCCTCCAAAAGAAGCCCTCGAGGATCAGGTTCTCTCGCCAGGCGGTGGTCATCTGTCGGCGGTAGCCGGGTGATCCGGGTTCGTACTCGTCAGCCCGGTTGAGATTTCGATTGCGGGCGAAAAGGTGGACCCGCATTTCGTAGCTGAAGGGTTCAATGATCGGAGAGATGTCCATCCGCGAGAGACCGCCGCGCCCTCGTGAAGCATCGAGCTCGTTGGAGAGGTCGGCGGCCTGGTCCCTGTCGGACCGCATGAGCTCGTCAAGGGAGAGACGCGAACTGAAGAAGGTCCGGTCATCGACGGAGTGGCGGTGCCCGTATTCGCAGATCGCGTCGACGCCGGTCGCCAATCGGTGAGGCAACGGAATGTGGTCCGCAAGACGGTGCAAACGCTGCGGCGTGGCCGCCGTGCAGAGGGTGAGCAGAAGGACTTCGGCCGCGGCAAGGCGGCACACCAGGCGTACGGAGGAACGGCCGACGTTTTGCGGCGGTCGTTTGACCAGCCGCCAGATGGCGATCTGGCCCAGCGCCACGGCGCCGCCGTTGAGGAAGATATCGCGGAAGTCCCAGAAACGGCCCGGGACCAGCCACTGGATGAACTCGTCAACGGTTCCGACAAGGAGACCGGTCAACGTCACAGCCAGATAAACGGTCGGATCCGGCACCCGATTCTCGAAGGCACGGAAGAGCAGAACCCCGAGCACCCCGTATTCGAGGAAGTGGACCGCTTCCTCGGGCTGGCCCATCAGGCGGCGGGTCCAGACGATGATAACTGCCGCCACACCGACCAGCCACAGGAGGTCGGCGAGGCCGATTTTCGGTCCACGCCTTCGCAAATAGACGATGGTAGCCGCAGCGGCGCCGAGCACCACGGCGATGACCCCATAGGCGATGAACTCGGCCGGCCAGCGGGCGGCAAACGCCTCACGCATCCCCCTCACGAATGGGATGGAGGCGTAGATGAGCCCGATCCAAAGTATCGCGTACAGCCGGGGATCGAGTCTTCGCGGGGTCATAGCAGGCATCGTACATGAGCGACGGCATCGCCAGGGCTTGGGGCCTGAGGCTTGACGACGTGAGGATGGGAGTGGTTTCCTGCCCAAGCCCCAAGCCTTGGGCCTCAGGTCCTCAGTCCGCGTCCTGTATAGTTCGCATTGATGCCCTCAGTCGTCCACGTAGACACTTCCCGCACCTGGCGCGGCGGTCAACTCCAGGTGTTCCTCCTGCATCGAGAGCTGATTCGGCTGGGTGTTGCAAGCCGGTTGCTGGCCCGTAAAGGTGGCGCGCTCCACCTGCGCTGCGAAGAGGGCCGGTTGCCGGTGGACCCCGTCTCCAAGATGCGGCCGTGGTATCCGCCCGCGGCGCTCGCGGTTTGGCGAAAGACTCTTCGGTCAGGAATAGTGCACGCCCACGATTCACATGCGTTGGCGCTGGCGGCGATTGCACGGTCCGCCAACCCGCGGCTCGCGGTGGTCTGCCACCGTCGCATTGCCTTTCCACCGAACGGAGCGTTGTCTGACCGCTGGAAATACCGCCGCGTCGATCGCTGGATCGCCGTCAGCACGGAAATCGCCGAGATCTTGCGTTGCACGGGAGTGGACGATCCCCGGGTGGTGCCTTCCGCCGTCGACATCGAGGATCTGCAACAGCGGGCAACCGAGAGTGCGGCCGAGCGCCTGCGGGCAGAGTTCGGCATCGGGGCCGGTTCGCCGGTGGTTGGATTGGTCGGCGCCCTGGCCCCTCAGAAGGGGCATGAGGCGCTGATCGCCGCGGCTCCGGCGATCCTGGCGGCAGCACCCGACACGGTCTTCCTCTGCGTTGGTGAGGGACGGCTACGAGAGAGATTGCAGCGTCGTGTCGACCGCGTCGGGATCGGGGGCGCCTTTCGCTTCATCGGCTTTCGCCGAGATGTGCCGTTCCTGATCGGCCTGTGCACGGTGATAGCCGCACCGAGCATCTACGGGGAGGGTTCAAGTGCGGTCATCAAGGAGGCGATGGTCCTCGGTACGCCGGTCGTTGCATCCGATCTACCGGGCAACATCGAGGTGCTCGGCGGCGCCGGCGTCGCCATCCCTGTGGCGGACGCTGCCGCTCTGGCGGGTGCGATCGTCATGCTGCTCGAGGATTCGAATCGTCGCGCTGATCTGAGAGCGCTTGGCCGGAAGAGATGTGCGCGATGGTCTCCGGGCGAGATGGCGACCGGAGTGCTGGCTGCGTACGACGATCTCGGGCAGTCGATGGCGCTGACCTCGGAGGTCAATTGAGCGGGCGGGCGAAGCTCTCTGCAGTTCTGATCACCAACAACGCTGAAGAACATCTCGACCGTGTACTCGGCGCCCTTCGATGCTGCGGTGAGATCGTGGTCCTCGATTCGGGATCCACCGACCATACCCGAGAGATCGCGCTCCAATACGGCGCGAGCTGGTATGAAAGACCATTTGATGGCTACGGACCGCAAAAACGCCACGCAGTTGTTCGGGCCTGCTACGACTGGATCCTGGCGGTGGACGCCGACGAGGTGCTCGATGACGAGGCCGCGTCAGCGTTGAGGGCCGTTGACTGGGATCGACAGGACCCGTCACTGTGCTGGCGACTCAGACGGCGGCCGTTTGTCGGTCGGCGTGAGATCCGGTTCGGCCATTGGAACCCGGACTGGGTGGTGCGTCTTTTTCACCGCGGCCACCACGACTTTTCCAGCACGCCCGTCCACGAATCTGTCACGCCGACCGGGCCGATCCGGACCCTTCCAGGCAGCCTGATCCACTACAGCTACCGAGACCTCGGCGAGATCTTTCGGATGGACTATCACCGGCTCAAGGCTGATCGATATCTCGATCAGGGGCGGCGCGCCAGCGGTCCAAAGCTCGCGGTGCGGGCGACGTGGGCATTCTTCTACTCGTACATCATTCGCCGCGGCTTTTTGGATGGCCCTGCCGGAGTCGCCGTGGCCCTGGCAGGATCGGTCAACGCCGTCATGGGACTGGCTCTCGCGAGCGAACAGAGTCGGAAGGATTGAAAACCCCCCCACCCATCCTTTTGAAAACGCGAGGACGCGAAGACGCAAAGACGTCGCAAAATTGATTATCTTGTGTTCTTCGCGCTCTTAGCGGCTTTGTGGTTGCAAAGCCGGTAAAGGAGGTGTGAACGGCAACGCGCCGGTGCGAGGCGAAAGCGTCTCAGTCCCTGCTTTGTTATGCTAGGGCGCGATTATCGAGGAGGCGCAACATGGGCGAGAACAAAACCAAGGGCTCCGGGCTCGGGATCGTTGGCTACGACGCCTACGAGTTCGTGGTTGCCGATATCGAACGAAGCCGGAGGTTCTATTGCCAGATGATGGACGTGCCCGAGGTTGCCCGACTCGACGATCGCGAGGTGGCAAGGCGAGGGGAGGACGCGGTCGTTTTTGCGGCCGGCAAGGCAAAGTGTGTCTGTGTCACCCCTCGCGAGCGCGGGTCATCCGCCGACCGGTGGCTCGAGCGGCACCCGGATGGAGTACGAATCGTTGGATTCAGGGTGCATGACGTCAATGCGACGCGAGGCGTCCTGACCGAACGCAACGCCACCCTGACCTCGGACGTGGTCACGACCACCGACGGTGAGGGCCGCCCATATCGCTTTTTTGACATTGCCACCCCTTTGGGAGATGTCCGTTTCCGATTTGTCGAGCGGGCGTCGGACGCTCTACCCCCAGGGTTTTCACCCCTCGATCCGGGCTCGGAGAAAAACGCCAACGGCTTCCAGATCATCGACCACATCACCTCGAACTTTCTGACTCTCGAGCCGCACATCACATGGCTTCGCGATGTGATGGGCTTTGAAGAGTATTGGCGCGTCCATTTCCACACCGCCGAAGTCAACCCGGATTCGGGTGGTTCGGGGCTCGCGTCGATCGTGATGTGGGACGCCGAGTCGGGGATCAAACTCGCCAACAACGAGCCGGTGACTCCGCATTACGAGTCGAGCCAGATCTACACCTTTGTCGAGTCCAACCACGGACCAGGGGTTCAGCACGTCGCATATCACGTGCCCGCCATCTCGTCGGCAGTCGACCGGCTGCGAGGTTCAGGGATCGAATTCCTCGACACACCGGCCACCTACTACGACATGCTTCCCGAGCGTCTGGTGCGTCAGAAGGTGAGCAACTTCGACCAGGACGTCGAAAGCCTCAAGCGCCTCGGGATCCTGGTCGACGGAGAAGACGACCGCTATCTCCTGCAGATCTTCATGGTCGAGGGAGGTCTGCTTTATGACGACTCAACTGCCGGACCGTTTTTCTACGAGGTCATCCAGCGCTTCGGCGCGCGTGGTTTCGGTGAGGGCAACTTTCGCGCACTCTTCGAATCCATCGAACGAGACCAGCTCGAGCGAGCGGCCGCGGAGAGGCAGCTCGAAGCGGGAGCAGGCTCATAAAAAAATGAGGAATTCTGAATTAGGTAATAGGAATTCCCGGCCCGCACCCCCAGAGAACGCGAGGGTGGGTGGCATTCCTCATTCCTCATTCCTCATTCCTCATTTCCAGCTCACTGAGGGGTGAAGAAATGATTCACCGCGTGACACGGGGCGTCATTCCGAAGAAGCCACATACTGTATTTGAGGTTGATGGCAAGCTCACCTTCGAGCATTGTTTCACCCGCTCCGGTTTCGAGTCAATCTACACGATTTTCTGGCACCGCCGGCCGCCGCACTGGGTGGAGCTGCAGGAGGACCTCGGCCGGCATCCCGGTTGGGCAGAGGGCGTCCGATTGGGACCACTGCGCCGTTGCCATTACCTCAGTTCCAAAATGAGTGGGGGCGGCAGCCCCTTGCTGGCCCGGCAACTCTTCTTTTCCAACCCTGACATCGGTGTATGGGTGGGTTGCCCGACCGAGAGCGAGCCGACGCTGGTGGCGAATGCCGACGGCGATGAGCTGACGTTTGTCCACAAGGGATCCGGCCGGGTCGAGTCTCCGCTGGGCGTGGTGCCGTTTCAGGAGAAGGACTACGTCTACGTGCCGCAGAGTCTGCCGCATCGATGGTTGATCGACGGACCGTCGCTGCTGTTGACCATGGAAGCGCGCTCGCCGCTGCGGGTTCCGAAGCAATACCGCGCTCCGGAGGGCCAGCTGTCCATGTATGCGCCGTACACTCACCATGATTTCGTCGAACCGCGCTGGCCCGATGGAGGCGCGACACGTCTCGGGGCGCCACGCCGGATGATCGTCCAGTCGGGCGGGATGCTGACCGCGTTCGAGATGTCGCACGACCCCTTCGATGTCGTCGGCTGGGACGGGCAGGTGTGGCCCTTTGCCTTCCCGATTCTCGCTTTTCAACCCAAGACGGGTTCCGTTCATCTGCCGCCGACAATTCACACCACCTTTGCGGGCAACGGTTACGTGGTGTGCTCCTTCGTGCCGCGGCTGGTGGATTTCGGGGAAGGCGCGATTCCGTGTCCCTACCCCCACTCATCACCGGACTGCGACGAGATCCTGTTCTATGTCGACGGTAAATTCACCTCGCGCAAAGGGGTCGGACCGGCCTCCTTGACCCTTCACCCGAGGGGCCTGCCGCACGGGCCGCACCCCGGGACCTACGAGGCCTCGATCGGCAGCGACCGCACCGATGAGTTGGCGGTCATGATCGACACCTTCAAACCGCTCCTACCGACCCCGTTTGCCGACGCGGTCGAGGACATGAACTACAACCAGAGCTGGGTGCGGTGAGAATTAGGAATTAGGAATTGGGAATTAGGAATTGGGAATTCCGAGCACACCGCGGATAAGTTGTGGAATGACCCGGGAGAGTCTCAGTGACTTCCATTCGAATTGAAGAAGCGAAAGACCACGAAGTGGTGCGCGCGATCAACCTGGCCGCGTTCGAAGGCGGTCCCGAGGCCGATCTGGTCGACACCTTGAGGTCGTCGTGCCCGGACCATCTGTCGTTGGTTGCCGAAGAGCGTGGAAAGGTGGTGGGTCATATCCTGTTCACGCCAGTCATGATTGAAAATCCCGATCGCGTGGTCGGAGGCATGGGCCTGGCGCCAATGGCGGTGACTCCCGAACGGCAGCGGTGTGGCGTCGGATCACAGCTCGTGCGCCATGGCCTCGAGGTGTTACAGAGACGATCCTATCCGTTCGTAGTTGTGCTGGGGCATCCGGAGTACTACCCGCGCTTCGGCTTCAAACGCGCCTCGACGCTCGGCTTGCGTAGTCAGTGGGACGGGGTCCCCGACGAGGCCTTCATGATGCTGATCTTTGACCCCGACGTTATTCCCAGCGGGGGCGGCGTCGCGAAGTATCGGGACGAGTTCGACGATGCGATGTGATGGACAGTCTCTACTCGATGACTCTGCTTGTGGTCATCGATAGCCTGGGCGCGCCAGTGGGCGATCTGGCATTCGGGGGCTGAGAGCAGCCTTTATCAAACCGCAAGAGCAACGATCGCCGTCTCATTGGTGTCGAGAGCATCGATTTTTTGCGACCCCGTCGCGAACAATGTGAGTCCCAGGCGCGTATGATGTGGTGATGCAGCGGTCACAACGTCGACTGACGATGACGTTGGCGCCCGGGATTCTCGCGTTCCTGATTGCCGCCCTGTCGGTTGCGGATATGTTCCTTCCGCACCCATACGACGGCGTCATTCTGGAGGCGGATGTGCCGGGTGCGCGGGTGGTGCGTGCGGTCGTGCCGGGATCCGGCGCCGACCGTGCCGGCATCCGTCCCGGAGACGTGATCGCCGGCATTGATCGCGAGATTCTGGAGGACTCGCAGACCCACGCTCAAGAGATTCTGAACCGGCACCATATCGGTGAATCTGTGTCGTACCTGGTCCGTTCCGGCGGCAGCATGTTCGACGTCGAGGTCGAGCTCGGTCGGCGGCGGATCGGCGACACAAGCTACCTCTACGCAGCCTTGCTCGGATTTCTTTTCTTCGGCGTCGGGATCTTTGTCGTTCTGCGGCAGCCTCGCATGCCGGCGGCACGGGTCTTCTTCACCATGTCGGTCCTCTTCATGCTCTTCCTGGTGTGCCGGCTGCGACCCGCATCCTACTCGTGGGTCGACACCTGGGTCCTCACAACCGGCACCATGGCCTTGCTCTTCCTGCCGGCGGCCTTTCTTCACTTCTTCCTGATTTTCCCGAGATCGATCTGGGAGTGGCGACGGGACCCGATTGCCGATTTTCTGGGTTGGGTCCACCGCATCAGCGCCAAGATGCTGCCGCTTTACGTACTGCCGCCGATGGTCTATCTGGGAACAGTGCTCTGGACTCGGTATTCGGATAATTCTCTGGCCCTGATCAGCGGCGCGCCGATGACCAACTGGTGGGTGATGGTCGGTTATATGATGCTGGGCCTCGGCGCCCTTTACCTCTCGGCCCGCCACCTCCCGGACGCGGCCCAGCGACGGGGCGCCGGTCTGGTTTTCGTCGGGACGCTCTTCGGGGTGGCGCCGTTTATCGTGCTCGCGGTCGGTTTCCCGACCCTCTTCAACACCGAACGCTTCCTGTTCTATGGTGTCGTGCCTTTGATCCTGGTGCCGATCACCTTCGCTTACGCGATCATCCGCTTCGGCCTCCTCGACATTCGCGTGATCCTGCGTAAGAGCCTGCTCTACACGGTGACCACCGCCATGGTGACCGCCGTCTATGCGCTCGGCATCGCGTCGTTCAACCTTCTCTTCAGCGGAACCAAACTCGCGGCGTCACCCTATTTTCCGGTGATCTTCGCTCTCGCTATCGTGCTCCTCTTCGAGCCCCTCCGCCAGCGTCTCCAGGGACCGGTCGACAGGTTCTTCTTCGCCGAAAGGCTGAAACTGCAGCGGGCGATGGTCGAAATGGGGGAGGCCTTTACCAGAGAGGTGGAGATCGGCCCGGTCGTGGCGCAGCTCGTCGATCGCCTGCCTGAACTCCTGGGTCTGCACTTTTCGGCCCTCTATCTGGTTTCGAACCGAAAGCTCATGCGCCAGGCGGGCCCCAAGGCCTTGCCCGAGGAGCTGCCCATCATCGGTATCCTCCACGACCAGCTCAAGCGTCAGGGTTCTCTGGTGAGGCTGGAGGAGCTCGCTCCCTTGCGCTTGCTGTCGCCCGAGGTGGAGACGCTCAGTTCGGCCCTGGGAGGGGTAGGTGTGGAGCTTGCGGGGCTTCTGGCGACAACGCGCCGGTCGGTGGGCGTGATTCTGCTCTCCGGCAAGGCCGGTCAGACAGCGTTCGAGAAGGAGGAGCTGCAGCTCCTTCGCGGCCTCCTCAATCAAGCGTCGATCGCGCTCGAGACCAGCATCCTGCTCGATGAACGTGCGCGGCAAGCAGAGCTGGAACGCGAGCTCAAAATCGCCGCCTCGATCCAGGCGTCGCTGCTGCCTGAATCGTTGAGTGCCGCCGATGGATGGCGCCTGGCGGCTGTCTGCAGACCGGCTCACGAGGTTGGCGGGGACTTTTTCACCGAGCTGCCCGGTCGGAACGACGGCGAACATGTGGTGGTGTACGGGGACGTGTCCGGAAAGTCCATCTCGGGCGCGTTGATGATGATGGCGGCGCACGAAGTTCTCAATTCGTTGGCGCTCGCCCACCCCGAGCCCGAGAAGCTGCTTCATCTCGCCAACGAACGGTTGTACGTCCTGCGCGGCACCCGAAAGCGCACGGAAATACAGGGCGGGAGCTTCGTCGCCCTCGGCTACCTCGGCTTCCGCGCCGGCGAAGGCGTCTTTTCCTACACCTTGGCCGGCCAGCCGCCGCCGATGGTGCGCCGAAGGTCGGGGACCGTCGAGTGTCTCAAAATGCCGCATCACCGGGTGCCGCTCGGTGCACTGCGGGTCGGCGGTCACCGCATCATGAAAGCGAAACTCGAAGCCGGAGACCTGATCGTTGCCTACTCCGACGGCGTCGTCGAGGCGCAGTCGCCGACTGGAGAGTTTTTTGGCGAGGACCGTCTCGCCGGGGCGCTGGCCGAATCACCGGCGGACCCGCAGAACGCCGTCAACTTCCTCCTCGAAGAGATCGAGGCCTTCACGTGCGGGCACACGCCATACGACGACGTGACTCTGCTTGCCGCCTCCTGGTCACCCGCAGCAGGCAGCGGGTGAGCGTGCATCGACTACCCACCGTCGTTGCGACGGGAGTCGGGGACGGGAAGGCGACACGTCAATTTTGAGATATGAGTCTTGAGTTCATCCTGCCGACTCACCGTTTTGGGTGGGTGGGTGGTCACTCAAAACTCAATACCAGGAACTCAAGACTCGGTCCACTGCCCGCTCCACGCCTGAGGGTTATCGCTGCATCCTCTCCATGAAGTCGAAGGGCGTTTCGGTGTAGCCGGCGGGCGGATCGTAGGTTCCGGCGGGGGCTTCGATGTCCTCGATAGAGATAGTCTTCTCCGAAGTCCCAACCTCGTTGCCCATCATGGTCATGACGCCCTGCTGCTCGACCACGAGCCCGTCGATTTTGCTCATCTCTTTGACGGCGTCGGCCATTCCCGGTTGCAGGCTGTTGAGGTGGACGTACATCGAGTTGAAAGCCACCGGGTCGTAGCCCGCTACCTTGGTCGCCCACATGGTCGTTTTCATCGAGAACATCTGCGAGGTCATTGCCATGTCGTACCGGCGTGCGTTCCACTCACCGATCTGCTTGTGCTCTTCAGTCGGAGTCACCGTCACCTGGAACTGCATCATCGCCAGCATCGGCTGCATTTCAGGTGGAACGAGCGTGGCGAGCTCGACTGGAAGATCGAGTACGTGGTAGGTCTTGTTCGTGTGATCGATGACGTAGAGCTTCATGTTGTCGACGCGCACGATGGTCGCGGTGTCGCCCTGGTCCATGAACATCATCTCTTTGCCGATCCAGGTCGTCTGTTGTCTGTCCTCGGGCGGTTGGGTCTGACCCATGATGGTGAATCCGTCCTGGTGGGTCTGTTTGACGACTTTGAGATCTGCGGCGGCAATGCCGGCGGACACGAGCACGACGAACAGGACGGCGAGAGTTTTGCGGACGAGCATGCGTACCTCCAATCAATTCGATTGCTTCTGACCCTGGCATGGTAGCCCGGGCGAGGGTTCAGGTCTACCCGTGATCCTTTCGCAGGTTTCTGCAAAAACGTGCAAAGTCCCGGGCCGTTCTCTTCAGCCTCTCTTCGATTTCGGCATCAGTGAGCCGGCCATTCTCGTCGAGGGCACGGCGAACGTCCGGGATGAAGCAACGTCGTCCGAACAGGTGGGCGTGGCGGTACTGGAATATCATCTCGAGGTGCTCGACGGCCCGCAACCCACCCCACCGACCGGAGGAGATACCGACAAAAGCCGCCGGCTTTTCGTACAGGCTCTCCGGGAAACGCAGCATGTCGATAAAGTACTTGAGAACACCGGGAAACGAGCCGTTGTACTCGGGGAGCACCGTGAGCACGCCCTCGGTTTTCAGTATCTGCTCCTGAAATGGCGCAAATGACGTGGGCTTCGAAGCGTAACTGGATTCGGCGAAGATCTCAGGCGGCAGTTCACCAAGGTCGAGGAGCGTGACCTCCTCGCCGGTCTCCTGGAGCATTTCCTGGACGAGAACGGCGATCTTGCGGGTGTTTGAGCCGGGCCGGTTAGTGCCGGATATGACGGTGATCATGGGTCTCCCCCGAATGGCGGCGGCGCACCTCATGGTACGCCTGCCCTCAACCGGACAACGATGACAGGCGCTACACTCTTCCATCGGGGCTGTAGAATGACCGCCGGAGGCGACATGAGCCGCAGAAAAACGCGTTTCCTGACCATGTTCGTGATCCTCAGCATCGCGTCCACCTGGGCTTTGGCGGGCACGGTGCACCACGACCTCGAGGTCCGTATACAACCGCAACAGAACAGCCTGCAGGTGGTGAATCGGGTGAGTTTTTCAGATGCTGTGACTCCCGACGAGAGCGGCGCCTATCGTTTCGTGCTTCATGCGGGGCTCGAGCCGAGAGTGGTGACCCCCGGCTGGCGGCTGCTGCCGCAGGATGGGCCGGCTGAGGCAGGGTTCCTGGGCATCAACGCGACCACAGATACGGTGTCGGAAAACGTGCCGCTGGAAGCGTTCCTCCTGGTTCCGGACGGCGATGTGCTCGGCCCCGTCGAACTGGTCTATGGGGGCGTTATCCACCACGAGCTCGCAACCCAAGGCGAGGAATATCAGCGGAGCTTCTCCGAAACGCCGGGAATCGTAGACGAGCGCGGAGTTTTTCTTGCCGGTGCCAGCTTCTGGGTGCCGACTTTTGGCGACGGGCTCATGACCTTCGATCTCGAGGTGGACGGTCTGACACCGCCTTGGGATGTCGTGTCGCAAGGTAGACGGACTCGTCATGAGATGGATGGTGAGGGATTTCGCTCGACATCCTGGAGCCTCGCGCATCCAACCGAGGAGGTGTATCTCATCGCCGGGCCGTGGCACGAGTATTCACGGCAGGCCGGCGCCGTGGACGTGTTTGCCTTTCTGCGCGAGGACGATCCCGCGCTCGCGCAGCGCTACCTGGACGCCACCGCCCGCTATCTCGCCCTTTATCAGGAGATGTTGCCTCCGTACCCATACCCTTCATTTGCTCTGGTCGAGAATTTCTGGGAGACCGGCTATGGGATGCCCGGCTTTACCCTCCTCGGTCCACGTGTGATTCGGTTTCCATGGATCCTGACCTCCTCCTACCCACATGAGCTGCTCCATAACTGGTGGGGCAACTCGGTCTACGTCCAATTCGAAAACGGCAATTGGTGTGAGGGGCTGACCGCGTACATGGCCGACCACCTCTTCGCCGAGCAGCGAGGTGAGGGCGCCACCTACCGCCGCGCCACCCTCAAGAAATACGCGGATATGGTGTCGAAGGGTGAGGACTTTCCGCTCGCCGCCTTCGGCTCTCGTCAATCTGCGGCGTCTGAAGCCGTGGGCTACGGAAAGAGTCTGATGCTCTTCCACATGGCGCGCCGCGCGGTAGGTGACGAGGCGTTTCTGGCGGCGCTGACCCTCTTTTATCGCGAGCATCGTTTCAGCCGCGCCTCATTTTCGGACATCGCGGAGGCGTTCACCGACGAGACGGGCGGTGACTGGTCTCCCTTCATCGAGGAGTGGGTCAATCGGACGGGCGCCCCTCAATTCGAGATCAGAGAAGCCCGGGTCGAGCGGGGCGCCCCGGGCGAAGCTCCGTGGCGGGTTGCGGTCCATTTGCGGCAGGTGCAGGACGAGGAGCCGTTCCGGGTCACCGTGCCCGTGGCGGTGACCATCGAGGGGCAGGTGGAACCGGTGTGGGCCGAAGTTGGCGTGTGCGCCAGGGATTGCATCGTCGAGGTGCCGTGTCCGGCGCGTCCACTACGGGTCGACGTCGACCCCGCGTTCGACGTCATGCGCCGGCTCGACCCTCTCGAGGTGCCACCGGCGCTCTCTACTGGTTTTGGTGCCGAGGATCAACTTTTCGTGCTTCCCGCATCGGCCTCTGGCGAGGAGGAGGCTGAGTGGCGCCGACTCGCGGCGGACTGGGCACGGCCCGGCGAACCGCGAATCGTCCTCGACTCCGAGATCTCGGATCTGCCCGACACCCCCACCTGGGTACTCGGCTGGGACAACCGTTTCGGGCCTGAGATCGCCCGCCGATTGGCTGACCAGGGAGTTTCGTTGGGTTCTGATTCGGTGGAGTTGGTCCAGGATAGGTTTCCGCGGAGCGATCACTCATTGGTTGTAGTGGCTCGCACTGCGGGCGATCCATCGGCGGCGGTTTCCTGGGTGGCGGCGTCGCCGATCGAAGCCATCTCGGGCCTCGCCCGCAAGCTGCCCCACTACACCCGCTACTCCTTCCTCGGATTTCGTGGGCCGGAACCCGAAAACACGGCAAAGGGGATGTGGCAACCGCTTTCGTCGCCGCTGGTGCGGAATCTGTCGAGCGGCGAACTCCCGGAGCTGGAGCTGCAGGCGAGGGCGCCGTTGGCGGAGCTCCCAGCGGCTTATGACGCTCTCAGTCTGAAACGGACGGTGGCCGAGCTCGCCGACCCGGTGCTCGAGGGTCGTGGCCTCGGCTCCGATGGTCTCGCGAAGGCCACGTCGATAGTCGAAGCTCGTCTGGCGTCGGCGGGCCTCGAGCCAGCAGGTGATGAGGGGTTCCGACAGAGCTGGAGATGGACGGGCGGCGAGCCGGAGCGCGAGATGTCGCTCGTCAACCTCATTGCTCGGATTCCGGGTCGCGATCCGAAGCTTGCCAACGAGCCGGTTCTGGTCTTGGCTCACCTCGACCATCTCGGTCGCGGTTGGCCCGATGTACGCCGGGGCGACGAAGGCGAGATCCACCCGGGAGCCGACGACAACGCCTCCGGGGTGGCCGTCCTGCTCGAGCTCGCGCGGGCGATGGCCGCCGAGCCGCCGCGTCCGCGACCGGTAATCTTTGCCGTCGTCACCGGCGAGGAGGCTGGACTGCTCGGCTCGCGTCATCTCCTGGCTTCGATGACGCCGGATGCGAAGCCGTTCGCCTGCATCAACCTCGACACCGTAGGACGCTTGGCGGACGGCCAACTTTACGTGCTCAACGCCGACACCGCCCGCGAGTGGCGCTTTATTTTCGTGGGAGTCGGTTACACTACCGGTGCGCCGGTGGCGGTCGTTTCGGAACCTCTCGACGCCTCCGACCAGGTCGCATGCATCGAGATGGGGGTGCCCGCCGTGCAGCTCTTCACGGGACCGACCGCGGACTACCACCGGCCCTCGGACACGGCCGAAACGATTGATGCCGAAGGCATGGTCGTGGTCGCGGAGGCGGCGCACGAAGCCATTCGCTATCTCGCCGAACGCACCGACCCAATGACCGTGACGATTGCCGCCGCCGCCGAGGAAGGCGCCGCGCCGCCGCCTCGGACCTCCCGCCGGGCCAGTCTCGGCACCATGCCCGACTTCGCGTTCGAGGGTCCGGGTGTGCGAGTCCAGCAGGTGATGCCGGGATCGGCCGCGGAGGAGTCTGGGATCGTTGCAGGTGACATCATCGTCGCCGTTGACGGCGAGAAGGTGGTTGATCTGCGGTCGTTTTCGGACCTGCTCAAGGCGCGGGCACCCGGTGATGCAGTGGAAATCACGGTGTTGCGAGGCGGCGAGGAGCAGATTATCGAGACGGTTCTCGGTGCACGGTAACCTGGCGACCGGTGTTTGGTAGGATTGGTGCGACGCCACCGGGCGGACGCGAAAGGGGAGAGAGATGATCACGTTTACCGAGACCGCGCGACAGAAGGTCCGCGAGTACATGGACTTGAGCGAAACCCCAAGCCTCGGCGTGAGGGTTGTTGCCCACCGCTTCGGTCGCCACCAGTTCCGCTACGAGCTGGCATTGGTCATGGAGGGTGAGAGCTCCGAAGAGGACGTCGCGGTCGATCAGGAGATCTTCGAGGTCTTTGTCGATCCGAAGAGCGCCGAGTTGATCGACGGCACGACGGTGGATTTCGTGTCCGACGTCACCGGCACCGGTTTCAAGTTCACCAACCCCCAGGCGGAGGTGAGTTGGGACGATCCGCTCGCCCAGAGGGTGCAGAAGGTCATCGATGATCGCATTGCACCTTCTCTCGCCGGCCACGGCGGCTGGGTGGAACTCCTCGCCGTCGACGGCGACGCGGCCGTCATCCAGTTCGGTGGCGGCTGCCAGGGTTGCGGCATGTCGCAGGTGACTCTGAAGGAAGGCATCGAGGCCGCTATCCTCCAGGAAGTGCCGGAGATCAAACGGGTGCTCGACGACACCGATCACTCCTCCGGCGACAATCCGTATTACTCACGCTAAGGCTCGCCGGTGGTGCCGGCGTCCCGGCTCATGCCCGCTCGCCGCGGACCAAGGGTCCGCGGCACGCGTGTTCGGTACTCCGGGTCTCCGAGATCAAGTTCTCGTCGATCCTTCGTCCCTCACACGCTGCGCGCCGCACGCGGCGCGCGAACGGGCATCACGGATGGCGAGTGCAGATCGCGGAGCGTCTCGCTTTTCATCCCGCCCCCTCCCCCCACCCACCCACCCTCAGAAAGCCACGTCGGGCTTCGCCCGCCGCGCCTTTCTGAGGGAAGAAAGTGTTTGACACCTGGCGCCAGAGTTGCCTCCGTCAATTCCAGGGCAAAGGTCTTTCTTCTCTTGGTGATTTCTTGGTGCCCTTAGTGTCTTCGTGTTTAGGGGTGGGAGGGTGGAATTCCTCATTCCTCATTCCTCATTTTGAATTCAAATACCGCCACCATTCTCGAATATCTCGGTCTTTGGCCGCGACTGCGAAATGGTAGCCCCCGGGGCAACATTTCTGGTCAACCACACATTGCCGCCGATCACCGCCCCTTTGCCGATGGTGACTCGACCGAGGATGGTCGCTCCGGAGTAGATCGTCACCTCGTCCTCGATCACCGGGTGGCGGTCGATTCCCTTGATCGGGTTGCCGTCGTCATCAAGGGGGAAGCTCTTGGCGCCGAGGGTCACACCTTGATAAATGCGGACTCGATCGCCGATGATCGCGGTTTCACCGATCACGACTCCGGTGCCGTGATCGATGAAGATTCGCTCGCCGATTCTCGCGCCCGGGTGGATGTCGATACCGGTCCTGCTGTGGGCGTGCTCGGCGATGATGCGCGGGATCAATGGTACGTCGAAGCCATAGAGGATATGGGCGATGCGGTGGCAGGTGAGAGCGAGGACACCCGGATAGCAGAAGATCGCCTCGGAAGGGCTCGATGCGGCCGGATCGCCCTCATAGGCGGCGACGGCATCGAGTGCCATCTGACGCCGAATCTCGGGCAGAGCGCGCAGAAAATCTGCGGTGATCCGCTGCGCCTGCCCCAGACAATCCGCGGGCGTCCGGTCGACCGTGTCCCGCTGGCAGGCGAAGCACAGACCGCGGTGGATCTCGTCGGCCATGATCAGCGAGGCCTGGTGGAGATTCGACCCCATGTGATAGCCGAGGCTCTCTTCGGTCACATCGCGGTTGCCCACATAACCGGGAAAGATCACCGACTGCAACAGCTCGATCATCTTGACGACTTCTTTGCGCGACGGCAGCGGGTGACCGGTGAAGGTCTTTCCGAGTGGCGTCGCCAGCTGATCGGCCTGCTCCTGCAGCTCGTCGACGACCTCTGCCAGCACCTGGTCGATGGTGCTGGCACCGTGGTCGTGTCGCTCCGGTTCGAGGACTTCCAGTTTTGCCATCTTGAACTCCCATCCCATCCAACACGCCAAACCCGGTTCTTAGTCCCGCGTCCGAGTCCGCACTCGAATGGCCGCCCGCCGTCCGCGGGTCTTCGGCCCGCGGCCACGGCCGCGTCCACCGTCACCTCAGAACGCCAGCGTTCTTCGGTTCCGTCGATCCGCGTCCTCGCGCGCCGCTAGCGGCGCGCCGGCGGTCGACCCACGATGCCACTTCGAGCGACTGAAGCGGGTCGAAGGATGCCCAGAAGTTCGGCGGTTGCCGCCGTTAGAGACCTTCACCTTTGATGCCCCGCCCCATCCCCCGCTCACCCACCCTCAGAAATCCCTTTCACTACGTGCGGCGGATTTCTGAGAGAAGGGGGTGTTTTTGACCTTTGTCTTCTATTCGGATCGTGTCGATCTCGATGTTTTGTGATCAGGCATCTTCGGCTTTATTGGATTCGGAGGCGATGCGGTGTTCACGGCACCTGGATTCGAGCCACGGAATTTGTTTTTGTTTCGGTAGTATCTTTCTTTGAGGCAGCGCTTCATGGTGATATCGAGTGCGGGTCGTTGGGTCGGTGGTGTAACGATGGTGGCAGTCCTGAACCTTCTGGTTCTTGGCTACCAGGACACGCAGATTTCCCCGGAAGAGGCGCTTTTCGTGATGGCTGATCCGGCGTACATCGATGCTTCCGTCGCCTTCGACGACCTCGAGATTGGCGTGCTCAGTCCAGTCCCGGATCCTCAGAATTGGATCGAACGTCTTGAGGTGTGGCTGAGTGAACAGGTTTTGAAACGGACTTTTGGAGTCGATGACGTTTTCGACTTCGTCGCCATAACTGTTGATCTGGATGGTTGCCCTGCAGGACTGCACAAGGTTGTGATTTCAAAGCCTGGTTTCGACGAGCTTCGACGGTCATTCACCTATCCTGATGACCTCTATGAAGGTCTTCTGTTCCTGTCGTTCGACAACACGCTTTTTGGAGATGGTCTTCCTTGTGGCGAAAACGAGGGAAACCTGAACGCACCGGAGATGCCGTGAATATCATCAGTGCTGGGTACGTATCAATGAATCAGGAGGCCGCCATGAAAGCGATAATGCGCTCTCTGACGATCATGACCCTCGTTCTGACTTTCGTGCCTTGTGCCGTCTTCTCCGGCGAGGCCGAAGACCAGGCCGTCAAAGCCGCTGAGGAGTGGCTCGCATTGGTGGACCAGGGTGAGTACGAGGAAAGCTGGCAGGAAGCGGCCACGTTGTTCAAATCCGCTGTCACCGTCGAGCAGTGGCAACAGGCCTTGAATGCTTCGCGCAAACCGCTTGGTGAGCTGGAGTCACGCCAGCTTAAGGGAGCAGATTACATGACTTCATTGCCGGGAGCACCCGACGGCGAGTACGTGGTGATCCAGTTCGATACGTCTTTCACCAATAAAAAGGCGGCGGTCGAAACGGTGACACCGATGAAAGATGAAGGTGGAATCTGGCGAGTTTCGGGGTACTACGTCAAATAGTTACCCGTTGTGGCTTCAGTCGACAGAGGGGCAACCGGTGGCGGCTGAGAGCGCTTGACACACCTCATTCATTCGATCGTTATCAATGTGGCCGACAAAGGTCTTGAGGCGCGCCTTGTCGACCGTTTGCACGTGATCGAGATTAACGGCTGAGTCATGTTTCAGGCCGTGTTCGATGCCGATCCGGACCTCACTCGGCACTCCATGAGTCGCCGATGTGACCGGTGCCACCATCACGGTGCGCAAGAGCGGAATCACGCTTTGCCGGCTGATGACCACCACTGGCCGTCGCTTGTCCGGTTCGGCAAAGCTGTACATCCATATGTCGCCGCGGGTCACTCCTCTGGCCACGTTCCCTCCTCCGCCCAATCCTCGAGTTCCTCAGCGACCCGAGGTTGGTCTCCGTAGCCCTGCCGGTACTGGGTGTCGAGCCGTGCCTCACGACGGCTCTCGAGATAGCCGGCGATCAGGCGACGCATCACCTTCGAGCGACCGGTTTGTTGGACCTCTTCATCGGAGTCGAGGTCCGCCAGCAACTCTTCATCAATAAGAATCTGTACGGGTTTCATATTGATAATATATATTGATGATTATGTTGAGTCAACAGCAATTCACCGAGGTGGCATTGCAGATTCCACCTCGGTGAATTGCTTTAGAACATCCCACCTGTGCGGGGGCCGCCCAAAGCGCTGCGCTCGGCTGAGCGCTTGCGGTTGTCGGTGGCGAGGTGGCATGCCTTGTACTTCTTGCCCGAGCCGCACCAGCAGCGGTCGTTGCGACCGAGCACCGGAATCGCCTGCTGTTCGGGGCCGACAATCAGTCGTTTGAGGTTGTTGCGAAGATTCATGCTGCCATCTCCCGAGGCCGATATGCAACTCAAAACGCCGGGATTCTAGCAGAATGGTCGAATTCGGTCAATTACCGGCGAAATCGGCCAATTGCGGGAAAGGCTCGAGTCCGAGGGCATGTGCGATGAGCCGCCCGACCTCGGTGTTGTCGAGAACTCCCGTGAATCGTTCGGCGCCGGGCCCGAAGGCGAACAGCGGCACCCACTGTGAGGAGTGCTCACCGGTCGCCCAGCGAACGGTCGCCCGACCCGCCTCGTAGTCGCCATCGACGACCGCCAATGTACCGGTGTCGTGGTCGGTCGTGACCACCACGAGGGTGTCACCGTCGCCTTCGGTGGCCTCGAGGGCTGCCGCCACGGCGTCATTCAGCTCTCGCATCCCCTCCATCACACCTTCGATGTCGTTGTGGTGCCCGAGCTCGTCGGTGATTTCGCACTCCACCAGCAGTACGAAACCTTCGGGGAGCTCCCGCAGCAGCTCGATGGCTCGCAGCGTGGTTGTCGCTAGCGGCGGTCCGTGGCTGTTGCCGCCTGTCGGTCGGGGAGGAAACAGAGCCAGCAATGGGAGGTCTGCCATGGCGATCGAACTCGGCTCACGAATCACGTGGTAACCGTGATCGTGCCCGAGCTCCTCGGCCCGTGCCAGGAGGTCGAGATAGGTCCGGTTCTTCTTTGCTTTGGAGAAATGGGTCCAGTCGCCGCCGATCATGAGGTCGGTGCCGGATGCGAGCATCTTCTCGAAGATCTCGTGATAGTCGTCGCGCGATTTCACATGGACGATGAAGCTGGCCGGCGTCGCATCGACGAGACCGGATGTCGTGATGACGCCCGTGCCGCGGCCGCGATCGCGCGCAACCTCGAAAAGGTTGCGCACGACCCTGCCGTCCTCGAGCACCCCAACCGCCTTCTTGCGTGTTCTGAATCCTGTCGCCATCGCGGTGCCGGTGGAGGCGGAGTCGGGAGCGAGGTTGTCGGTGGCCCAGGTACGGACCAACGCCACGTGCGTGGTGTCGAACATTGCGAGCCTGCTCCCAGGAAAATCCAGAAGATCGGACGTGGCGCTGACGTGCCCGAGCCCCATCCCGTCGCCGATGAAGAGGATCGCGTTTCGCGTGTCGGAATGACTGCCGTCGCCGTCGGGCGGCGCTTGGGGCCGCGCATCAGAAAGCGAGTTCCGGGGCTGTTGAAGCGGGTAGGAAGTGCCTTTCTGGGCACGCAGGACGAGGTTCCCGATCGCGAGTTCCCCTCCACCAAAGAGCGAAAAGATGAACAGCGCCAGCGCGAGAACCGCGAGCGTCACCAGTACCGGCGCCAGACATCGACCGGGCCGAAGATTCATGCTGCCTCCAGCGAGGGATGGTAACCGGATCCGGCCGTGGGTACGAGGAATTTCCGGTGGCGGAGATTGGTAGTATGTAGTGCGGGCCGACATCAGAGGTGGTCGGTTGCCGCGGAGGCTGAATCATGTACTTCGATCCCATGTATTTCCTGTTCATCGCGCCGGCATTCATCTTCTCGCTGTGGGCGAGCTGGCGGACGAAGGCGAACTTCAAGATCTACTCGAAGGTGCCGGTGTCGTCGGGGATGAGCGGCGCCGAGGCGGCGCGGAGGGTTCTTGACGGAGCGGGCATTGGCGACGTCTCGATCGGCCGTTCCCGGGGTCTCTTGAGCGACCATTACAACCCAGTCACGAAAAACCTCGCTTTGTCGGATGGTGTCTTCGAATCGCGCTCGCTGGCCGCGGTCGGCATCGCCGCCCACGAGGCGGGCCACGCGATCCAGCATGCGGAGGGCTATGGTCCGCTCAAGCTGCGGTCGATACTCGTCCCGACAGCCGGTATCGGCTCCAACCTGGGCTATATCGTCATGTTGATGGGTCTTCTTTTTGCCTCTCAGAACATGGTGATGGTTGGCGCGGTCCTCTTCTCGGCCGTGCTCCTTTTCCAGATCGTGACCCTGCCGGTCGAGTTTGACGCCTCCAACCGGGCCAAGGCCCTGGTCGTGGAGAAGGGTATCGTTGGTATCGATGAGCGCCGCGGTATGGACAAGGTGCTCAACGCGGCGGCGATGACGTATGTCGCGGCGGTCGCCTCTTCGCTGGCCACGCTGCTCTACTTCCTGGTGCGATCTGGCCTGCTCGGCGGCAGAAGGAACTGATCCTCCCCGCACAACCGGGCACAGCATTCACCGACCCAGATGCAGGGAACAGGGCCACCCACCCACCCTGGACCGATCCATGTTCTTGGTGCACCCTGCACCCTGTCCCTGTGCGGTTGAGCAGAGCTTATCTGCCAGCCAGCAACTGTGCGATGCGATACGCCGGGCGGCGCAACTCTTTTTCGGCCACCCTCTGGGCATTGAGGTGGGTGTACTCGACCCGCAATCGAACGGGCGCAGCCACAGCGTTCCCCGCCTGCAGGTCGATGGGGACCATGATCACCCGAGCCTGAAAGGCAACGTCCTGCTGGCCCATATACACCAGGGGCCGCTCGCCGAGGTATTCCACCCTCACCAACACCAGGTTCCGGGCGTACGGCTGGAGCAGCTGACGGATTTCTCCCTGCTCCGGGGCGAGATCGGTGCCGAGAAATGCCGCGATCCCGGGGATGCCGTTTTCATCGACGAGGGGGATGCCGGCCTGTGCAAGGGTGTCTTCGACCACGGCCTCGGCCTCACCTGCAAGCAAGGTCTCGCCGAAGGCGATGACGACCGTGCCCTTAGGAGGCGGTTGGACCGGCGGTGGCGGCGACGAAAACTCATGCCTCGCCCCGGACCGCGGATCGGTCTCGGCAGCGGCCTGTCGACCACCTCGGTCCGCTTCAGTGGCGCCGGCCTCGGCGCGGCCCGAGCCGACAGATTTCGGGAGCACGGTCGGCTCCGGAACCGTGTGTTCCGGCGCCGACACCGTCGCAGATCCGGCCGCGGTGGTCAGCTGGTCAACTTCGTTCTGATTTGCAGCGGCGCCGGCGTGGCTCGCGCCAACACCTGATGGCGGTGTCTTCAATTCAGCAACAGGGGTGCTCGCGCGCGTGCCCGTAGTGGCTTTGAAGAAACCGGATTTCCAGGCGAAGATACCGCCTGTGACGACCGCCGCCAGGCCGAGGAGAACCACCACGGCGGCCACCAACGCCAGACGTTTTCCGGAGCCCGAGCTCGAAGGCGGCTCCTCGATCGGGGAGGTTTGGACGATCGGTACCTCGGTGTCAGCCGCGGCCGCGGTAACCGCGGTCGCACCGGCCGCTATAGCTTCGCTCGACACCTGCCGAGTTGGCTGTGAATCGAGCTCAGCCGCTGCGGCATTGCCTGGCGGTGGCGGTGTCGAACCGCCCGCCGACGCGGCGACCCGTTCGACCAGGGAGCCGGAGGCGCCACGGGCCTCGAGAAATTTCTCGAGTCCTCCGATCAACTCGGCGCAGCTCGAGACCCGCAGATTGCGGTCCTTTGCCATCATGCGGGAGACGATGGTGCGGAGCGCGGGATCGACCTCGGGTTTGAGCTCACCGAGGTCCGGCGGCTCGACCTCGACGATCTGGCGAAGCAGGGCAAGGGGGCTATCGGCGGTGAACGGGACCTTGCCGCTCAGGGCCTCGTACAGAGTGACACCGAGCGAGTAGATATCGGTGCGATGGTCCGGATTTTGGTCGAGGCATTGTTCGGGTGAAAGGTAACCGGGAGTGCCCATGAACATTCCGGTGGCGGTCAGGCGGGAAACGCCTCCGGTCACGAGGGCGAGGCCGAAGTCGGCGATCTTCACCAACCCGCGATCATCGATCAGCAGATTCGCAGGTTTGATGTCGCGATGGATGATGCCCTGTTCGTGGGCGGCTCGGAGGCCGGACGCCGTCTGCAGAGCGATTTTAGCGACCTGAATCGGCTCGAGGGGTCCCGAGGATCGCAGGATCTGTTGCAGGCTGCGGCCCGAGACATACTCCATGGCGAAGAAGTGGCGGCCGTCTTCTTCGCTGACGGCGTAGATCTGGACGATGTTCGGGTGGTTGAGGCTGGCCGCGCTCCGCGCCTCGCGCAAGAACCGCTCGACGTGGCCCGGGTCTTCGATCAGATGCTCTCCGAGGACTTTGATCGCGACGAAGCGGTTGAGGGACTCCTCGTGCGCCTTGTAGACGATTCCCATGCCGCCGCGACCGAGCTCGGCAACAATTCGGTAATGACCGATACGGTCCAACATCACATGCTCCTTATAGCTGACGCCGAAGGCGTCGATGTGTTTGACCTGTCTCTTTGGATGCTAACATGAGGGACGCAGCGGACGCTAAACACTCCGCGAGGTCAGCCCGTATAAGAACGTGAGATCAGGGACGCAAAACCCTTCGACTCACCTCCTTCCTCGCCAACCCGCCGGCCCCGCCGGCGGGTTTGGTGGTTTAGCAATTCACGCGATCCAGCTGTGCTGGACCGCGTGAATTGCAGTACCTGTAATATTGGGTATCAGGAGGGAGTCGATATTGCGTATCGCCATTGCCCAGCTCGACTACACGATCGGTGCCTTCGAGGCCAATCTCGAAGCAATGACCGAAGCTGTCGAACGGGCACGTCGCGAGGAGGCCGACCTCGTGATTTTCACCGAGCTCGCCACCACCGGCTATCCACCCGGCGACTTGCTGGAGCGGCGGGACTTCGTCGATCGCAACCTCGCCCAGCTCGACCTCATTGCACGTCTTTCGGATGACGACCTCGGTA
This sequence comes from uncultured Thermoanaerobaculia bacterium, assembly GCA_964423595.1. Lineage (GTDB taxonomy): Bacteria > Acidobacteriota > Thermoanaerobaculia > Thermoanaerobaculales > Sulfomarinibacteraceae > Sulfomarinibacter. The sequence continues at coordinate 52,339 of CAYRFI010000012.1, forward strand.
TCCTGGTGGGTTTTGTCGACCGCAACGAGACGGGGACCGGTAAGGGCCTCCACAACGCCGTCGCGCTGTGCCACAGGGGAAAAGTGGTGGATCGCTATCGCAAGTGCCTTCTCCCCACCTATGACGTCTTCGACGAGGCGCGGTACTTCGAGTCGGGGGCGGATGCGCGGCCACTGAAATTCAAAGGTGTCCGGATCGGGGTGTCTGTGTGCGAGGACGTGTGGGCGGACCCCGACCTTGACGGCCACAGTCTCTACCATCGTGACCCGGTGCTCGAGCTGATTCATCGCGGCTCCCAGATTCTGGTCAATCTGTCGGCGAGCCCATTCGAGCTCGGCAAGGCGGGTGAGCGGCGCGAGCTCGTGCAAAGGTATGCGGAGGACGCGGGGCGTTTCTTCGTCTATGCCAACCAGGTGGGAGGCAACGACGACCTCGTCTTCGACGGCCACTCGATGGTATTCGACGGCAAGGGGCGGGTGGTCGCGCGGGCCAACGACTTCGAAGAAGACCTGCTCATCTACGATGTGCCCAATGAGGCCCTCGATGACGGCAAAGGTCTCGAGGGCCCCATCGGAGAGGTCCGTTCGGTCGCCGAGTCGAGGGAGGCCGAAGCGCTGGCGGCCCTCGAGCTCGGCCTTCGCGATTACGTGAGAAAGTGCGGCTTCGAGAAGGTGCTCCTCGGTCTGTCGGGTGGGATCGACTCGGCGCTGACCGCAGCCATCGCTGCACGAGCGCTGGGACCTGACAATGTGCTTGGGGTGGCGATGCCGACCCGCTACTCGTCTGAGGGCAGTGTCGCTGATGCCGAGGCCCTGGCGACAAACCTCGGAATCGAGTTCAGGGCCATACCCATCGACGACATATTCCAGTCGTACCTCGACAGCCTCGCCCCGGTCTTCGAGGGTCTCGATGAGGACGTCACCGAGGAGAATATCCAGGCTCGGGTCCGGGCCGGGGTTTTGATGGCGTTGTCGAACAAATTCGGTCGGCTCTTGTTGGCGACGGGCAACAAATCAGAGGTGGCGGTCGGCTACTGCACCCTCTATGGCGACATGGCCGGCGGCCTGGCGGTGATCTCCGACGTGCCGAAGACCCTGGTCTACGATCTCGCCCGATTCCTCAACTCCGATGGCGAGGTCATCCCGGAGTCGACCCTCAGCAAGGCGCCGTCGGCCGAGCTGCGTCCCGACCAGGAAGATCAGGACTCGCTGCCCCCCTACGAGATCCTCGACCGGATCGTCGAAGCGTGGGTGGAAGAACACCGGTCGGTGGAGGAGATCGTTGCCGAGGGCTTCGATCCCGACACCGTGCGCCAGGTCGTACGCCTGATAACCGGCAACGAGTACAAACGTCGGCAGGCCGCTCCCGGCATCAAGATCACCGCCAAGGCCTTTGGGGTCGGCCGCAGGTACCCGATCGCGGCGAAGTACTGATCCCGCCTACCCGACCGGGAACACGACCCAGGCCGTGACGCAATTTTCTGTGAGCGTCCCTCCCGAGAGGATGCCAGGCACGACGCGCCGACGTTACTCGCGGCCTGAAGGCCGCGGTGAAGCATCGTCGCCAGCGAACGGCCGAATGGCCGGCCCCCGCCCATCCTTCCTATCCGGCCTCGGCCGCAGATCGCTGCCGCCGACGGTTTGAGGACATCGTCGCCGCGGGAATGCCAGGCACCTCCGGTGAACGCGCCCAAGCGCTACCGCTCCTCTGCCCCTTGCCCGATGATCGCCACACTCCGCCTCCGACTTTCCCCGCACCCATCGTGATCTCGCCACGCCGGCTCCCGATGGTGGAAGAGGGCGGAAGACACGGTCGGAGGTAGACCATGGCGAAGAAGATGTTCCAAGTGGTGATCGCTGCGGTGCTGCTCGCGATGCCAACAGGGTTGTTCGCACAGGAGGAACTGGTACCGCAGACCACCATCGGCCTCGGCGACGTCGGCCAGGGCAGCTTGCTCTTCAAAACCGATACCCCGGGGCGCTACGTCGCGGCCCCGGTACAGAGCACCGAGGTGGAAATCGCGGTGCGTGGGATGGTGGTGGAAGCGACGGTGCGGCAACGGTTCTCCAACCCGGGGGACGAGTGGTTGGAGGGCGTCTATGTCTTTCCCCTGCCTCAAAAGGCCGCCGTTCACGCCATGCGACTCGAGATCGGCGAGCGCGTCATCGAAGGCCAGATCAAAGAGCGGGAAGAGGCACGCAAGGTCTATGAACACGCCAAAGAGGAGGGTCGTAAAGCGTCTTTGGTGGAGCAGGAGAGGGCGAACGTCTTCACAACCTCGGTCGCCAACATCGGGCCTGGGGAGGAGGTCGCGGTGCGTATCTCGTACCAGCAGGTTCTCGAGTACGACTCCGGCCGTTTTGAGCTTCGCTTTCCGATGGTGGTGGGGCCGCGCTACATACCCGGTTCGCCAATCCCGACCGAAGCAACGACCGGCACCGGTTGGGCCTTCGATACGGACCAGGTCGAAGATGCCTCCCGGGTGACCCCGCCGGTTTTCCACCCCGATCGCGGTGCGGTCAATCCGGTCCGGCTCGAGGTGTCCCTCGACGCCGGAATGCCTCTCGAGCGACTCCATTGCCCGTCGCATGCGGCGCAGATCAAGAAGACCGCCCACGGAGTTCATAGGATTCTCCTCAACGGTGTCCCGGCCGACCGCGACTTCGTGCTCGAGTGGACGCCGGCGCGAGGGAGCGAGCCGAGGGCGGCTGTCTTCACCGAGGAGCTCGACGGTTCCTTCTATGTGCTCGCGATGCTGATGCCGCCCGACGATCGGTTCACCGAATCCGTGCGCCTGCCGCGCGAGGTCATCTTCGTCGTCGATACCTCTGGTTCGATGGGCGGCACCTCCATCATCCAGGCGCGGGACGCGCTGATGCTCGCCCTCGATCAGCTCGCACCCGAGGACTACTTCAATATCATCGAGTTCGACTCGAACTTCACCAAGCTCTACCGCACCAGCGTGCCGGCGATGCCTGCGGCCATTAGTGATGCCAAACAGTGGGTAGCCGGTCTGCGGGCCGACGGCGGCACCGAAATGATGGGACCGTTGCTGGCGGCGCTCGAGGATATCAAGGAGCACACCCCTCTTCGCCAGGTGGTATTCATCACCGACGGCTGCGTCGCCAACGAGGACGCTCTCTTCCAGGCGATCCACCAGGAGCTCGGCCGCAGCCGACTCTTCACCATCGGCATCGGCTCCGCCCCCAATTCGCACTTCATGGAACGCGCCGCGTCGTTCGGGCGCGGCGACTTCACCCACATCGGGGACCCATCCGAGGTATCGCTGAGGATGGGCGATTTTTTTGCCAAGCTCGAGAACCCGGTCCTCGCCGATATCGAGCTGCAGTGGCCCGACCCCGATGCCGAAACCTGGCCCGAGCAGGTGCCGGATCTCTACGCCGGCCAGCCGGTTGTGGTGACTGCGCGGCTCGGCACCCTCCACGGTGAGCTGGTGGCGACCGGGGTCAGGGCAAGCGAGTCGTGGGAGGCGCGCACGGTCTTGTCGATCGGGGCGTCACGAGCGGGCGTCAACCGTTTGTGGGCACGGCGCAAGATTGCCTCGATCATGGATCAGCGGGCGCATGGCGTGCCCGAGGACGAGGTGCGCCCACAGGTGGTGGAGGTCGCGCTCGCTCACAACCTGGTCTCCAAGTACACCAGTCTGGTGGCGGTCGATATCACGCCAACCCGACCGGTCGACGAGGAGGTACGCGCCGGTGCGGTGCCGACTCATCTGCCAGCAGGCTGGAAGTACGAGAAGGTCTTCGGCTCTCTGCCCAAGGGTGGGACCGCCAGCCGACTCTACCTGCTGATGGCCCTCGTTGCCGTCGCTCTTGGCGTCTTCGTTCGCCAGCTACGGAGTTTACTGTGATCTCCCACCGCCTGCTCTCCGTACTCTCGGCCCTGCTTCTTGCGACCGGGGCCGTGCAGGGAGTTCGCGGTGGGTGGATCCATGCCAAGGCGCGTCTCGCCCAGGTCCTGCTGCATCGTTCGTGGGAGCGGACCCAGGCGGGCGGAGTAGAGGAGAAGCCGTGGCCGTGGGCCGACACCTGGCCCGTGGCCCGGCTCATCCTCCCTGGTGGCCGCGAGCACATCGTGCTCGCCGGCGCCACCGGCCGCAATCTGGCTTTCGCCCCCGGGCATCTGGACGGCAGCTCAGAACCGGGGGGTGACGGCACGTGCGTCATCGCGGGCCACCGCGACACCCATTTCGCCCACCTCGACAGCCTCGCAAAAGGCCAGGCGGTTGTGCTCGAAGACGCTGCAGGCCGGCGCCGCATCTATCGGGTGGTGGCGACGGTGATCGTGGATGAGCGCGGCACCTGGGTCATCACCGACAACGACCGTCCAACCCTGGTCCTCATCACCTGCTGGCCGCTTGACTCGCCCTTGCCGGGTGGCACGCAGCGCTACGTCGTCTGGGCGGAAGCGGAGGATCGTTAGCGACGCCCCTTTGCGCCTTCTGCTTCGGCGAGTGTGGTGCCACCCCTCACATTGTTTGAAGAACCGCCCTCACGTCAGGAACGCATTCCAGTCAAACAATGTGAGGAGTGGCACCGGTGTCGCTGATGTAGCTCCGCACTTCTCATGGGTGCTCTCGTTCTTCTGTTACTCCCGGTGTCGCCGATGCGGCTACGCGCTTCTTGTGGGTGCTCCCTTTCCCCCTGTCATTCAGCCGGATCGTCATCGTGCAGGTCATGCTCGCGCATCGGATCGATCTGGAGGTAGCCCTTGAGGTAATGCACCCCCAAATAGAAGGGAATGGTGTCGAGGGCGGCGAACACAAACTTGAAGGCGTAGCTGGTGACGATGAAAAGGGCGAGCTGACGTCCGAGCGGCAGGTCCGGGTCGATGGGCAGCGCGTGCGCGTAGTAATGAGTGACGAGGATGACGGCCGTGGAGTCCACCAGCTGGCTGGTCATGGTCGAGCCGTTGTTGCGGACCCATAGCAGGCGGCCTTTGGTCACGCTTTTCCAGAAGTGGAAAACCCAGACATCGCAGAACTGCGCGGCCAGGTAGGCGATCATCGAAGCGGTCACCGCGCCGAAGGTGAGAGCGCGGATCTCGAAGAACACGGGCAGACGCCCGGCGGCGTCACGAATGATGGCCCCGGTTGCCGGGTCGGTAGTTTCGAACCCGGGCAGCGCGCCGCCGAGCCACATGACCGCCACCACCCAGATGTTGAGCAGAAACCCGACGAAGACCAGGAAGTTGGCGCGTCGCCGACCATAGAACTCGCTGATGAAGTCGGTGCAGAGGAAGGTGATGGGATAGGGTAGGACGCCGACTGCGATCGCGAAAACCAGCGGAATGCCGTCGGCTGTTTCGGTCTCATAAAGCTTGATGAAACGGCTGATGCCGAGAATGTTGAGCATCGCCAGGGTGCCGAGGAAGATGCCGGCGAAGATCAGAAAGACCCGCTCGCGTCGCGCCTGGAGGTGCGATGCCTCGATCGGGTGAAGGCTGTCAGCGCTCGGTGCCATAGGAAAGAGGATACCCGATCTCAGAACGGCGCCGATGTCAGTTTTGAGTTTTGAGTTC